>NZ_JBFATO010000003.1:264700-378115 GCF_040678355.1 Streptomyces sp. NPDC052701 | reverse complement strand
TCGTGAACTCCATGAGCGACCTTTTCCATGCCCGTGTGCCGCTGGACTACGTGCGCCGCGCCGGCGGGCCGGCACGGCCGCGCCGGCCCGCCGGGCGCCGTCCGTGCCGTGCCGCGGCTCGTATGCGAGGGGGCGCTCCTGAGGGCGGACGGCCGTCCTGGACGGCCGTCCCGCATCACGCGCTGCCGAGGCGGCGCCCCAGGGCCGGGGCGCCGCCTCGGCGGGTTCCTCACCGGCTGAGCCTCACCCCACCTTCTCGATCACCGCCCGGCGGATCAGGAACTTGCCCGGCTCGCGGACCTGTTCGAAGGCCGCGTTGTTGAGCAGGGCGCAGCTGCCGGAGACGGAGGTGACCTCCACCGTCGTGGACTTGTTGTTGTCCAGGTTGGTGACCTTCAGCTTCGTGCCCACCGGGAACTGGTTGCTGGACGCGGCGGGCGCACCGCCCTCGCCGGAGAGGGTGACGGTCGAGCCGTTGCACACCTGCTGGCCGGAGGCCGCGCCGCCGCCGTTGCCTCCCGGCGCGGCGGGCTGCGAGGGCTGCGCGGACTGCTGCGCGCCGCCCCCGGCCTGCTGCCCGGCGCCCTGGCCGTTCTGCTGGCCGTTCTGGCCCGGCTGCGCGGCCTGGGAGCCCTGAGCCGACTCCCCGACGACGCAACCGGACGCCTTCTGCTGGACCTTGATCTGCTCGACGACCGCCTCGCGGTTGGCGATCCGCGCCTGCGACTGCGCGTCGGGGTTGGCACGCTGGCCCTCGATGAACCGCTGGTTGTTGCCGAGCGCCGTGGCGAGCCCCTGGCAGACGGTGGACTCCGCGGCCGACTTGGGGGTCTGCGCGGCGTTCGACGTGCTCGCCATGACGAAGGCACCGCCTCCCGCCACCGTCGCGGCGCTCACCAGCAGGGCGAGCTTCTTCTTCGTGTTGAGGGTTCTCCTGCGCGACATGCGCGCCTCCTGAAGAGGTAGGGGGGCGTACGCCGCTATGTACGAGATACCGAACGCGGTTACTCAGCGGTCACGGGAGTTGCCGAAGTAACCTGCGTCACACGTCGGTTGCGGAGTGGCGACCGCCGTCTCCCCCGTCCCGGCACCACCGCCCCGCCGTCCGCCCGCGTACGGTACGCGCCCCCGCTGCGCTACCCGCCGGGCTTACGGACCGGGTTCCTCCGCGCGGCCCGTACGGCGTTCCCCGACCGCCGCGGCCGTCGGGATCCCGGTTTCGCAGCCGGCACGGAGCACGCCGGCCCGACAGGCGGTCGGAACGTATCGATCGCACGGTCAGCGGGGCTCCTGCTCGGCGGTGAGGGCGGAGACGCCGGCGTAGGCGGCTTCGGCGCGACGTGCCTGGGGGGTGTCGTACGGAGCGTGGGCCAGGAAGTCCCGGGTGGGGCCGGTGAAGGCGATCCGGCCGTTCTGCAGGACGGTGACGTGGTCCGCTTCCTCGGCGAGGTCGGCGATGTCGTGGGTGGACATCAGTACGCGGACCTCGGCCGTGGCGAGGCTGACGATCAGATCGCGGAACACGCGCCGTTGGGTGGGGTCCATGCCGGCGGTCGGTTCGTCCAGGAGAAGAACGCCGGCGCCGTGGACGAGGGCGGAGGCGACTCCGACGCGGCGGAGCTGGCCTCCGGAGAGCTGTTTCGCCTTGGCATCGGCGCGCTCTGCCATGCCGACACGGCCCAGGGCGGTGAGTGCGGCGTCCCAGGCGTCCGACTTGGCCATGCCCTTGAGCCAGCCGGTGTAGGCGACTTGTTCCCGGGCGGTGAGCCCCGTCATGGGAGTGATGGTCTGCGGCATCCACGCGACCTGCTTGAGGAAGGCGAGGTCACGGGATGTCGACCGACCCATGCGGACGGATCCCGCCCGGGGTTGGTGAAGGCCGCCGGCGAGCTTCAGCAAAGTGGATTTGCCTGCGCCGTTGGGGCCCAGCAGGACGGTGAAACCGTCGGGGACGGTGTAGGTGAGGTCGGTGAGGACCGGCCGGTTGCTGCGTCCGTACCCGAAGGTGCAGGACTCCAGTCGGATCGACATGGGGGTGCCTTTCAGATGCGGGGGGCGCGGGCGTGGAGGACGAGTCCACTGGCGAAGACCAGCAGGCAGAAGCCGAACGTGGGCAGGAAGCCGGCGGGGTGGAGCGTGACGGCCCATGGCCAGGGGCGGTGGAAGTCGCGGTAGCCGACGAACATCACGGCGAACACCCAGCCCGCCGGGAGCGCGGCGGCGGCCTGCTCGCGCACCGTCCGGCCCAGGAGCATGAGCCCGGTGAGGAACACGGTGTTGCGTCCCGCCACGGTCGCTTCCTGCGAACCGGTGAGCGCGCCGATGGCCAGACAGGCCAGAACGGCAGCCGCAACCACGGCGGCGATCAGAGCCGCGTCCAGGGCGCGGATGTCGCGTTGTGCCGTGGCCTCGATCTCGGTCACGGCCTGGGCAAGGCTGTGGGCGAGCGTGGAGGTGAGGATCAGCGGCACCAGCTGCAGGAGGAAGATCCGGTTCCCCCTGCGGAGAGCAGGCTCGGCAGCTGGACGTACTGGTCGTGCATCATCACGGTGATCACGGTGAACGCGGCCAGCGCCGGCACGAGGACGGCCTGGACTCGGCGGACCTTGAGCCAGAGGGTCACCGTGCGGCCTCCTGCGCGAGGCGGCAGGCCTTCTGCTGCTCCGCGCCGAACCAGTCGCTCTGCCGGTGCCGCGGAAGCCGGCGGGCGTCGTGGGCTCGCTGTTCGACCTTCTCCAGTACCTGGTCGGCGTTTTGGAACGTCCCGCCGTACTCACCGCGCCGCCAGGCCAGGTAGGGCTCGTCGGCGTCGACGACCAGCGCGGCCCACAGCATGGCGGCGTCATGATTGACCACCCAGTCCGCCGGCTGACCGGCTTGGAACGACTGGGGGAAGGAGCAGGGGAAGCGCACCGCGGTGAGCAGTACTCCGTAGCGGACCCCGCTCATCCCGGGACCGTTGTCTCCCGCCTGGTGGGACAGCGGCAGCCACCACTCGGTCCGGGTCGAACGCTTCTTGTGGCGGCCGGTGAGCAGACTGTCCGAGACGGTCGTGGGCACGGTGACTTCCACGCCGGCCCGGCGGAGCGCGGCGATCGACCGGACGATCTGGCTGCGGACCTCGTCCAGCCGGTCCTGAGCCCCGCCGGTGGCGGCGATGCAGACCCGCGGAGCGGCCCCGGCGCAGCGGACGGGCGCGTGGCCGGCGCTGATCGGGCCGTCGCCGTAACCCCAGCCGGAGGCGGTATGGGCACACAGGACCATGACGGCCGCCGCGGCGGCGCCGGCCGCGGCGCGAGCGCCGTGCCGCACCGCGCGTGCGGCGGGCAGCCACCACACGGCCACGGCCACGGCCACGGACGCGGTGAACAGGAACGGGACGAGCAGCGTCGGTGCCCGGTACTGCTCGCCGAAGTCCAGCGACGTATCCGGGGCGCCGGAGACATGACGCAGCCACACCGGGTCCACCTGTCCTGTCTTGGTGATCAGGTAGTGGACCGCGACGGCGGACAGCGGCGCGGAGATCAGCCGCGGGGTGAACTGGCCGAGCGCGCAGCCGATCACTGCCCACGCCACCACCAGCCCCATGCCGAGCAGGAGCGGGGCAAGGGCCTGTGGCGTGGGAACCAGCCGTGTCTCGGCCAGGCGCATCACGACCGGCAGCCCCAGGACGAGCCAGCCGGCACAGACGACCGGGAGGAGGGCATCGGCAGCGATCCGGAACCGGGAGCGTCCGGGAACGAGGGCCCACACGCCGTCCCGTCCGAGGCGCCCGCCCTCCCACACGGCCAGCCCGCAGGTGAGGGCGTAGGCGAAGGCATAGAAGTAGAAGAGGGACCGCGCGACCTGCTGCGGCGCCCACAGGGGCCCGGCGACGACTTCTTCGTACGGGTCCTCGAGGTGGAGGGCGTGGAAGAAGTAGAAGACAACGATTCCGACCCATAGGGGTGCGGTCCACACCGCTGGGGTGGTGCGCAGGCGGGCTCGTAAGTTCACAGGAGGACACCGTTTCCAGAACAGGGCGGGCCGGGAGACACCGCGCGGTGCCTCCCGGCCTCGACGACGTTGCGCTGAAGAAGACGCTCGATCGGCCTTCGTGGTGTCCACGCAGATCTTCCCCACGCCGACCACGGCACGGGGGTGCCCGGAGCCGTTGAGGTGGGCGATGGTGAAGTACCGGTCGTCACCGCCGTCGTAGTGCGCGTCCCACTCGCCCTTCGACGTCCTGCCCGAACCCGTGAAGCAGTTCGTGAACGTCTTCGTGCCCATGTCCTCGTCCTGCCGGAGCGCGATGGCCTGCCACAGCCTCACCCCGGCGGACCTGCCCGCCGCACCGGTCACCTCGCAGGCGATGAACCGGACTTCGGTGCAGTCGTCGTCCGCCCGGTGACGCGACTCCTTCGGGCCCGGCGCCCAGCCGATCGGCTCGCCGGGTTCGAGGCAGCAACCGACGCCGGACGTCAAAGATCAAGTCAGCGGGACAAGGCGTCCCGTACGGCCTCCTCGGTGCGGCCCACGACCGCCGTGCCGTCGTCCGCCGTGATGATCGGGCGCTGGATCAGCCTCGGATGCTCGGCCAGGGCCGTGATCCAGCGCTCGCGCGAGGACTCGTCACGAGGCCACTCCTTCAGGCCCAGCTCCTTGGCGACCGGCTCCTGGGTGCGGGTGATGTCCCACGGTTCGAGGCCGAGGCGCCCGAGCACGTCGCGGATCTCGTCCTCGCCGGGCACGTCCTCCAGGTAGCGGCGGACGGTGTAGTCGGCGCCCTCGGCGTCCAGCAGGGTCAGGGCGCTGCGGCACTTGGAACAGGCCGGGTTGATCCAGATCTCCATGCCGCACACGGTACGCCCAGGGGCCCGGAAACCCGCCTTCCCCCTGCGTCACAGCGCCCCCGAAAGCCTTGTGGCCAGGGGCTTTTGTCAGTGCCGGGCAGTAGAATAGAAGCAGTGTTCGAGGGTGGCGCCGGGGTCGTCGAAGTCCCCGGCGGATGCCCTGACCGCGACAGGAGGATGCCCGTGCCCGCTGCCGCACTCAAGCCGAAGCCGTCGCCCACCCAGTCCACCGCCAAGCGTCCCGTCCTGCTCGACATGCCCTACGCGCCCGTGGAGAAGCGGCCGCTGCCGCCGGGCCGCCCACGCGAGTGGTACATCACCCACAACCGCCGCCTCAAGGCCATGCGCCTGGCCATCGCCCTGCTCGACTCCGGCGTCTACGTGCCCAACCAGGCACGCGACGAGACGATACGGAGCACGGCGGAGCGGATCGGCGTGCACCCGCCCTCGGACACGACGTGCCACATGGTGCGGGCGCTGATGCGGTACTCGCGTTGAGCCGGGCGCCGGGCACCCCGTGTCACGGGGTGCCCGGCGTTCCGCCCTCCGCCGGCCCGTCCGGTCGTGCCTGCGCCGCCCCCGCCGCATCGCGGCGGCCCCCGCGCACCGTCGGCCGCCGCTCAGCCGTACCGCTCCAGCAGTCCTCCCATGTAGGCCTCCAGCCGCTCGCCCAGCACCTCGGGCGTCAGGTCGGTCCGGCCCAGCTCCCGCCACGGCCCGGCCAGTTTCGCCGCGCCCGGGACGTAGGCCAGGGCGTCCAGCAGCCGCCAGTACAGATGGTCCGGCCCGTCGGCCTGCCGGCGGCCGCCCCGCGCCTCGTAGCGGTCCCGGAAGCCGAGGCCGTACTCCGGGCCGTGCAGCAGCGCGAGCGCCGTCGCACAGTGGGCGACATCCAGGTCGGCCGGGCCCCAGGAGGTCTCCACCCAGTCGACGACCCCACTGATCCGCAGCTTTGCGCCCTCCCCGGTGAACAGCACGTTCCCGGGATGGAAGTCGCGGTGCAGGAAGCACCCCTCGTACGGCGGGGGATCACGGCGGATCACGTCCACCGCTCGTGCCCACGGTCCGCCCCGCGGCGCGCGCACCCGATCGGGCGCGGTCCACGCCTGCCAGGGACGCGGGCGCTCCCGCGGGACGATCCGGTGGATCCGCGCGAGCTGGGCCGCCAGCAGCTCCACCCGGGCGTCGAGGTCCTCCTCGTCGACCCGTACCCGGCCCGGCAACCGGGACATCAGCAGGGACGGGTGGTCGCAGTGCTCGGCGGTCGCGTCCACGGCGACCAGCGCGGGAGCCGGCACGCCGGCCTCCCCGGCGAGCAGCGTGAGCACGGACGCCTCACGCGTCAGCAACCCGGGGGCGTGATGCCGGAAGAAGGGTCTGACGAACGTCCGGAGCACCAGGCCGGTGCCGTCGTCGAGGCCGAGGTCCCGCATTTGGGCGCTCCAGCCCCCGCTCAGCAAGCGGGTGGCGTCGACCCTGCGGCCCCGCGGCAGGTGCTTGGTCACCCAGCCGCGGGTCGCCGTCCAGCCCCGCTCTCCCAGGCCGGTCAGCACGGCGGTCACGAACGCCCGCCGGTCCTGCGCGTGATCGCCGAACCACAGCCCCAGCCGGTGTCCGGCGTCCGGGAGTTCGAGGCGCGTGAACTGCGCGCGGGCGGCCAGCGCGTCCTGGACCGCCTCCGTCACGGCGGGCGGTACGACCGCGTCCGTGCCCGGCACCGCGAGCACCGCGCGGCCCTCGTACGCCCGCAGCGCGTCCAGCGCGGGTGACGCGCGCCAGCTGCCGGGCCGGCGGATGATCGCGCTGAAGCGTCCGTCCCCGTCACCGAACGGCACGTCCCACGCCTCGGCCGCGTACACCGCGGGCGCGCACAGTCCCAGCGCCGCCACCCGGTCCCCGTAGTGCCGGACCAGGTCGGCCACCGTCTGGCCGCTCATGCTGAACCCCACCAGCACCAGCGGCCCGTCGGCGGGGGCGTGCGCGTCGATGACGGAGACGGCCTGCTCGAAGCGGCGGCGCAGGCTCGACTCGCGCAGCGCCCCCGTGCTCTCGCCGTGCCCGGAGAAGTCGAAGGCGAGCGCGTGGCAGCCGTGGGCGGCGAACTCCAGGACCAAGGGCCGGAGCCGTGCCCCGTTGCCGTTGCCCGCGCCGTGCAGCACCACGGCGGTGGCCCCGAGCCCCGCGGGACCACCGCCGCCGTGCACCCCGCTGAGCCGTTCACCGCCGTACTCGTGCGTGAAGTGCATGAGATGCGTGATACGTCCGAGATGTTCGAGGTGGTCGTGGCGCGTGGACGGGGTGGGCTCACTCATGGGCCCATTCACCCACGTCCCGCCCGGGCGGTCCCGGGGCCGCGGCCGTCACGACCGGCCCTAGTAGGGCGCCCTGAACTCGAGGTAGCCCAGCAGGACGATCACCGCGGCGACACAGCCCAGCACCACGGCCGTCGACACCCACGACGACCGGCGCGGCGTCACCGGGCCGGGGTCGGCGCGGAAGGGGACCGGGCCGGGCGGATCGTGCTTCCAGCGCGCGGCCAGCATCCGGGCCCGGGCGGAGGGCTCCTTGTGCTCGGCGCTGTCCGCCCACCTCAGGTCGAACTCCCGCTCGTGCTCGTCCGGTTCGGACATCCCCGTTCCCCCTGTCGCACACCAGTGTCAGGAACCATGATTCCGCGTCCGTGCCCGGTCTGTGAAGCGGATCCCGGTCCCCGGACGGCGGCGGGGCCGCCCCCCTCGCGGGAGGCGGCCCCGGAACGCGGTGAGCCGGTTCGGTCACACGTCGAAGTAGAGCTCGAACTCGTGCGGGTGCGGGCGCAGCTGCAGCGGAGCGATCTCGTTCGTGCGCTTGTAGTCGATCCAGGTCTCGATCAGGTCGGACGTGAAGACGTCGCCCTGGAGCAGGAACTCGTGGTCGGCCTCGAGGGCGTCGAGGACCGCGCCGAGGGAGGTCGGGACCTGCGGGACGCCCGCGTGCTCCTCGGGAGCCAGCTCGTACAGGTCCTTGTCGATCGGCTCGGCCGGCTCGATCTTGTTCTTGATGCCGTCCAGGCCCGCCAGCAGCAGCGCCGAGAAGGCCAGGTACGGGTTGCCGGAGGAGTCCGGGGCGCGGAACTCCACGCGCTTGGCCTTCGGGTTCGAGCCGGTGATCGGGATGCGCATGGCCGCGGAGCGGTTGCGCTGCGAGTACACCAGGTTCACCGGCGCCTCGAAGCCCGGCACCAGGCGGTGGTAGGAGTTCACCGTCGGGTTGGTGAAGGCCAGCAGCGACGGGGCGTGCTTGAGGATGCCGCCGATGTAGTAGCGGGCGGTGTCCGACAGGCCGGCGTAGCCCTGCTCGTCGTAGAAGAGGGGCTCGCCACCGCTCCACAGCGACTGGTGGACGTGCATGCCCGAGCCGTTGTCGCCGAAGATCGGCTTCGGCATGAAGGTCGCCGTCTTGCCGTTGCGCCAGGCGACGTTCTTCACGATGTACTTGAACAGCTGCAGGTCGTCGGCGGCGGCGAGCAGCGTGTTGAACTTGTAGTTGATCTCGGCCTGGCCGGCGGTGCCCACCTCGTGGTGCTGGCGCTCGACCTTCAGGCCGGCCCGGTCCAGCTCCAGGGAGATCTCGGCGCGCAGGTCGGCGAAGTGGTCGACCGGCGGGGCCGGGAAGTAGCCGCCCTTGTAGCGGACCTTGTAACCGCGGTTGTCCTCCAGGGCGCCGGTGTTCCAGGCGCCGGCCTCGGAGTCGATGTGGTAGAAGGACTCGTTCTCCGAGGTCTTGAAGCGCACGCTGTCGAAGACGTAGAACTCGGCCTCGGGACCGAAGTACGCCGTGTCGGCGATCCCGGTGGAGGCGAGGTAGGCCTCGGCCTTCTTCGCCACGTTGCGCGGGTCACGGGAGTACTGCTCGCCGGTGATCGGGTCGTGGATGAAGAAGTTGATGTTCAGCGTCTTGTCGCGGCGGAACGGGTCGACCCGGGCCGTCGACAGGTCCGCGCGCAGCGCCATGTCGGACTCGTGAATGGCCTGGAAGCCGCGGATCGAGGACCCGTCGAAGGCGAGCTCGTCGTCCGGGTCGAACGCCTCGGCAGGCACCGTGAAGTGCTGCATGACGCCCGGGAGGTCGCAGAAGCGGACGTCGACGAACTTGACGTCCTCGTCCGCGATGAACTTCTTGGCCTCGTCGGCGTTCTGGAACATCCAGCTCCTCCTACTCCCGACCGTCCCGCCGGGGTGGTAGATCGTTCGTGCGGCCAGTGCGGGTGGCACACGCTGTCCCCGACCCTAAGGACGGGTGATTTCTCGGGCGTGACCCATTTGTTTCGCACAAGTTAACCGGTCCATCTCCCACGGTAGCCCCGCCGCACGCCGCCACACCCCGCCGTCCCCCGGCCGTTTCCGGGCGCAGTACGGTGGACGGGTGGACAACAGGCAAGCAATCGGATCGTGGCTCTCCGGCCCGCGCGCGGCCATGGAAGACGCCGGTGCCGACTTCGGGTACCGGGGCGAGCGGCTCGGTCTGCCGGAGGAGGGACCGGGCTCGATCGCCCGCCCCGGCCGGCGGCTCGGCGCGCTGGCCGTGGACTGGGGCTTGTGCCTCTTGATCGCATACGGTCTCATCACGCACGGCTACGACCAGGCGACCAGCAACTGGGCACTGCTCATCTTCTTCGTGCTGAGCGTCCTGACGGTCGGCACGGTCGGCTTCACTCCCGGAAAGCGCCTGTTCGGCCTGCGGGTGGCCGCCCTCGACACCGGCCGCGTCAGCCCGCCGCGCGCCCTGCTGCGCTCGGTCCTGCTGTGCCTGGCGCTCCCCGCGCTGATCTGGGACCGCGACGGCCGCGGCCTGCACGACCGGCTGGCCCGCACGGTGGAGGTGCGGATCTAGCCCCTCACGGCGAAGGGACCCGGCACCCGCACGACGAAGGGGGCGCCCGGACCGGTCCGGGCGCCCCCTTCGTCGTGCGCGGGTGTCAGCGGGCCCTCGGCCCGCCCTTCGGCAGCTTCATGCCCTTGGGCATCGGACCCTTGGGCAGCGGCATGTTGCTCATCAGGTCGCCCAGGGCGCGCAGCCGGTCGTTGGTCGCGGTGACCTGCGGGCCGGTCAGCACGCGGGGGAGCTTCAGCATGGTGGTGCGCAGCTTCTTCAGCTCGACCTGGCCCTCGCCGGTCCCCACGACCAGGTCGTGCACCGGGACGTCCGCGACGATCCGGTTCATCTTCCTCTTCTCGGCGGCGAGCAGGGACTTCACCCGGTTCGGGTTGCCCTCGGCGACCAGGACGATGCCGGCCTTGCCGACCGCGCGGTGCACCACGTCCTGGTTGCGGTTCATCGCCACCGCGGGGGTCGTCGTCCAGCCCCGGCCGATGTTGTCGAGCACCGCCGCGGCGGCGCCCGGCTGGCCCTCCATCTGCCCGAAGGCGGCCCGCTCGGCCCGGCGCCCGAAGACGATCGCCGTCGCGAGGAAGGCGAGCAGCAGGCCCAGGATGCCGAGATAGATGGGGTGACCGATCAAGAAACCGATCGCAAGGAAGACACCGAAGGTGACGATTCCGACAGCCGCGAGCACAAGGCCGATCTTCTTGTCGGCCCTGCGGGTCATCTTGTAGGTCAGAGCGATCTGCTTCAGTCGCCCGGGGTTCGCAGCGTCCGCTGCGTTTTCCTTCCTCGCCATGCGACGAAGTCTACGTGGCCCCACGAGCGCCGACGACGGCAGTGCCCGGGGGAGCGGGGCCGTCGGGGTCAGGAGGAGCGGCTGGACAGGGTCTGCTCGAGGACGCGCTGCGCCTCGACCCGGTCCTTGGCGCGACGGCGGTCCTCCAGCACGGAGGTCCAGGCGTTGCGGCGTGCGGTGCGCTGGCCGCTGCTCATCAGCAGCGACTCGACGGCACGCAGCGCGGTGGTGAAGGACGGGATCGCGGTGGCGCGGACGGGCGCGGCCTGCATGGTGGAGGTTCCCCCTCGGAACGGCTGCGAGTACGGGTGTACGTGGTGTGACACCAGGGTCACTGATTGGTGTTACCAGGGCGTGACCGGCCGGTCAAACGCCCGTGAAGCCCTGTCGCACGGGCCCCGGACGCCGACGCGGCCCCGACGTGCGCCCTCATCTGCGAGGACGGTCGGGACCGCGCGTTCTCGGCCGTTACCGGCCAGTAGGGTCTTGTGCGGGAATTCACACGTATGCTCCAGCCACCGGCGGGCAGGGGCGGGTGACCTCGGCGTCAGACGGCCTGCGCGGCGACGTACGTGCCCCGCTTCTCGACGGCCATCTGGTAGAGGCGCCCGGCGCGGTACGAGGAGCGCACCAGCGGGCCGGACATCACACCGGAGAAGCCGATCCGCTCGGCCTCCTCCTTCAGCTCCACGAACTCCTGCGGCTTGACCCAGCGCTCCACGGGGTGGTGGCGCACGGACGGGCGCAGGTACTGCGTGATGGTCACCAGCTCGCACCCGGCGTCGTGCAGCTGCTGCAGCGCCTCGCTGACCTCCTCGCGGGTCTCGCCCATGCCGAGGATCAGGTTCGACTTGGTGACCAGGCCGTAGTCGCGGGCGGCCGTGATGACCTTCAGGGAGCGCTCGTAGCGGAAGCCCGGGCGGATCCGCTTGAAGATCCGGGGCACCGTCTCGACGTTGTGCGCGAAGACCTCGGGACGCGCGGAGAAGACCTCCTCCAGCTGCTCCGGGACCGCGTTGAAGTCGGGGGCCAGCAGCTCCACCTTGGTGCGGCCGCCCTCGCGGTGTGCGGTCTGCCGGTGGATCTGGCGCACGGTCTCGGCGTACAGCCAGGCGCCGCCGTCCTCCAGGTCGTCGCGGGCGACGCCGGTGATGGTGGCGTAGTTCAGGTCCATGGTGACCACGGACTCGCCGACGCGGCGCGGCTCGTCACGGTCGAGCGCCTCGGGCTTGCCGGTGTCGATCTGGCAGAAGTCGCAGCGCCGGGTGCACTGGTCGCCGCCGATGAGGAAGGTCGCCTCGCGGTCCTCCCAGCACTCGTAGATGTTGGGACAGCCCGCTTCCTGGCACACCGTGTGCAGGCCCTCGCTCTTGACGAGGTTCTGCATCTTGGAGTACTCGGGACCCATTTTCGCCCGGGTCTTGATCCACTCGGGCTTGCGCTCGATGGGGGTCTGGCTGTTGCGGACCTCCAGGCGCAGCATCTTGCGTCCGTCGGGTGCGACTGCGGACACGTCGGCTCCCTAGCTTCGATTCTTCGGCGTACACCAGGGTACGCCCGTGGTCGGTGGGCCCCTCCGAGGAGGCCAACCCCAGGACCGGAGGGTGCATTCCCCTCCGTCAGGCGGTGGCCCTCTCGATCTCGCGCGGCTTGAGCTCGGCGTTCTCCAGGACGTCCCGCAGGTGCCGCTCGACCACCGGCAGCACCTCCTCGATCGTGACGTCCCGGCCGAGCTCGTTGGCCAGGGAGGTGACGCCCGCGTCGCGGATGCCGCACGGGATGATCCGGTCGAACCAGGAGTTGTCCGGGTTCACGTTGAACGAGAAGCCGTGCATGGTGACGCCCTTGGCCACCCGGATGCCGATCGCGGCGATCTTGCGGTCCTCGCGGCGCTGGCCCGCGTTGGACGGGGCGTACTCCGGGCCGTTCAGGCGCGGGTCGAACTCCTCGTCGTGCAGGCGGGGGTCGAAGTCCAGGGACAGGCCGCCGGACGCGGGCCGCCGCTCGACCGGGTCGCCCAGCACCCACACCCCGCTGCGGCCCTCGACCCGGGTGGTCTCCAGGCCGAACTCCGCGCAGGTGCGGATGAGGGCCTCCTCCAGGCGGCGCACGTGCGCCACGACGTCCACCGGGCGCGGGAGCTTCTGGATCGGGTAGCCCACCAGCTGGCCGGGACCGTGCCAGGTGATCTTGCCGCCGCGGTCCACGTCGATGACCGGTGTGCCGTCCAGGGGGCGCTCGCTGTCCTCGGTGCGGCGGCCGGCCGTGTAGACCGGCGGGTGCTCCAGCAGGAGGACGGTGTCGGGCACCTCGTCGGCGAAGCGCGCCGCGTGCACCCGGCGCTGCTCGTCCCAGGCCACCTGGTAGTCCACGGCCTCGGCACCGAAACCCATACGGACGAACCGCAACTCACTCACGGCAAGCGCCTCCCTGGAAGTCGTAAGGCACGAAACGCGCCCACGCCACTGTACGACCGGTCCCCGGGGGCCGTTCCTCCGGCCGTCGTCCGTCAGCTTCGCGGTCAATCCTCACACGATCGGATGAATGCCTGTCGAAGTGTGCGATGAGGTGTTTACTCTCCGCTACATTCGCGCCGTCCGCGAGGCAAAAAGGGCTGCTCACCGGCGATCCGGGCACCTCGCAAGCACGGAAGGCAGGAGACCGCACCGCAGATGACGGAACGACCCGCGCAGCGCACCCCCAACCGCCAGCTCGCCGCGCTCATCGCAGAAGCGGGGTTCTCCAACGCGGGACTCGCCCGTCGGGTGGACCAGCTCGGTCTCGAACACGGCCTCGACCTCAGATACGACAAGACCTCCGTCACCCGCTGGCTGCGCGGGCAGCAGCCCAGGGGCACCACGCCCGCGCTCATCGCCGAGGTCTTCACCCGGCGCCTCGGCCGCCGCCTGACCGCCCAGGACCTCGGCCTGGACGCCTGCGCCCCCGTCTACGCGGGGCTGGAGTTCGCCGCCACCCCCGAAGAGGCCGTCGACATCGTCGGCGGGCTGTGGCGCAAGGACACCGGCAGCCACGCCGAGCTGCGCAAGATCGCCTTCACCCCGGCCGGGCTGGTCGTCCCCAGCCGGGACTGGCTGATCGGCCGCCCCGACGAGAAGGTGGCCCGCGGCGAGCCGCCCGCCGCCCGGGTCCCGGCGCAGGGCCGGCCCTCCCCGCGGCCCCCGGCGCCGTCCGAGGGGGCACCGGCCTCCGCCGCGTTCCCGGCCTCCCCCGACCGGCAGGCGGCCCGCCGGCGCGGCCCGGCCGAGCGCGCACCCGGCCAGCGGGTCACCGCCGGGGACATCGCCGCGCTGCGCTCGGTCGGCGACCTGTTCCGCACCCTCGACGACGCCTACGGCGGCGGCCACGCCCGGCAGGCGCTCGTGCGCTACCTGGAGCACGAGTGCGAGCCGATGCTGCGCGGCACCTACGGCGAGCAGACCGGACGCCGGCTGTTCGCGGCGGCCGCCGACCTGACCCGGCTCGCGGGCTGGACCTCGTACGACATCGCCGCGCACGGCCTCGCCCAGCGCTACTTCGTGCAGGCGCTCCGGCTCGCGCAGGCGGCCGGGGACCGGGCGTACGGGGCGTACGTGCTGGTCACGATGAGCCGGCAGGCCGTCTACCTCGGCCACGGGCGCGAGGCCGTGCAGCTCGCCCGGGTGGCGCAGCAGGGCGCCGGAACCTCCGTGCCGCCGGCCGTGCAGGCGCTGCTGCACGCGGCCGAGGCGCGCGGGCACGCCGTGCTCGGCGAGGTGCGGGCCTGCACCTCGGCGCTGGTGCGGGCCGAGCGGGCCCTGGAGGCGGTCCGGCCCGGGGACGAGATCCCGCACTGGGCGCGGTCCTTCGACGAGGCGCAGCTCGCCGACGAGTTCGGGCACTGCCACCGGGACCTGCAGCAGTTCCGCGCCGCCGCCCAGCACGCCGAACGCTCCCTGCAACTGCGCGCGCCCGCCTACGCCCGCAGCCGGCTGTTCTGCCGGGTCGTCCTCGCCACCGCCCGCCTCGGCCTCGGCGAACTCGACCAGGCCTGCCGGCTGGCCGCCGAGGCGGCCGGCCAGGCGGCGGAGATGCGGTCGGTGCGGGCGGTGGAGTACGTCCGGGACTTCGAACGCCGGCTGGAGCCCTACAAGGACGCGGCGCCGGTACGGAGCTACCGGGAGAAGGTGGCGGCGCTGGACTGACCGCGCCCCGCCGGGCGCGGGACGGGCGTGGGGCGGGCGCGGGGGACGGCGAGCGCGTGCCGGGACGGGGCCCGGGGACGGCGGCCCCCTCCTCGCCCGGGCGGCGGCGGGTTCCCCGGCCCCGGGACGTCCGCCCGGCGCGGCGGCGGCCCGGGACCGTGCGGCCCGCCCGGCGCGGCGGTGGTCCGGGACCGTGCCGCCCGCCCGGCCCACCGCCGCCGGTTCCCGTGCCGAACCGGCGGCGTGCCCGCTTCAGGCGGCCCGCGGCACGCCGGGCAGCGGATCGGCCCGGTGCATCGGCCCGCCCGCCCCCAGATCCGCCAGGATCGCGGCCGACGCCCGGTGCCCCGAGTGCAGCGCGCCCTGGACCGTGCTGGTGTCCCGGTGGTCACCGCACACGTACAGGCCCGCCAGCAGCCGTACCGGGCGGCGCAGGTCGTGCGGCGGCCGCATGGCGGGGACGGCCTCGGCGGTGTGGTGCACCGCGAGGGTCTCCCAGCGCGCGGTCGAGGTGCCGTACAGGCGGGCCAGGTGCCTGCGTACGGCGGTGTCGACGTCGGGCGGCGGCGGGCCGAGGACCGTCGAGGAGACCAGCGTCCGGCCCGCCGGCGCGCGGGACGGGTCGACGCGGCTGACGACCGCCGTGTGCGCGACCGGGCCGCCCCGGTCGGCGTCGAGCAGCAGGGACGCGCCGGTCCCGGGGGGCTCGTCCGTGGTGTGGTGCACGACCGTCACCGGATGGAAGTCCGGGACGCGCAGGCCGGGCAGCAGCCGGGCGGCGGCCCGGGCGTCCGTGGCCAGCAGGACGGCCCGGCAGCGGATCTCGCCGTGCTCGGCGGTGGTCACCGTGGTCGTGGACACAGAGGTGACGCGGACCCCGGTGCGCACGGTGTCCGGCGGCAGCGTGCGCGCCAGCAGCTCCGGCAGCGCCTCGGCACCGCCCTCGGGCAGGCACAGCCGCCCGCTCGCGAAGGCGCGCAGCGCGAGGTCGGCGCAGCGGCTGGAGGTGGTCAGGCCCGGGTCGCACAGCAGGGCGGCCAGCAAGGGGCGCAGGAAACCGTCGATCGTGCGGGCGGGCAGGCCGCGGGCCGCCAGGGACCGGCCGGCGGGCATCTCCGGGCGGGCCAGCAGCCGTTCGACGGGCGTGCCCGCCAGCCGGGTCAGCGCGGCGCCGAGGCGGGCCTGGTCGAGGCCGGTGCCCAACGGTGCCCCGGTCCGGCCCCTGGGCACCGGCCGCCCGGGCACGGCGGCGGACCGCCTGGGCGGCCTGGGCGCGGACGGCGGCCTCGGAGCGCTCGCCAGGGCGCGCACAGCGTGCAGCGCGCCCCGCGCGCCCCCGGCACCCGCCTGGGCGCCCGCGCGGTGGTGGCGGCCGTCGCTGTGCAGCAGGACCCCCGGCGCGAAGGCGCGCAGGGCGAGCCCTTCCAGACCCGGGGTCAGATGGAGGTCCGGATACGCGGTGGACAGCAACTGCCCGATCCTGTCGAGCCGGAAGCCGTCGACCTTCTCGGTCGCCATCCGGCCTCCCACGTCATGGGCGGCCTCCAGCACCACCGTCGTCACTCCTGCGCTGGTGAGCCGGTGCGCCGCCGAGAGGCCGGCGACCCCGGCCCCCACGACGACGACGTCGGCCTGATACGCGGGCTCAAGCACGTGCCCCTCCTCGAGGTTGCGCGGGCGCTGGAGACGTGATGCCCCCAACCGGCTCTAGAAATAACCGAGTTGTGGTCGAGGGTAGGGACGTGACCGGTCAGGGGGAGTCGCGCACCGGCAGAGCACGGTCGCACGGCGGTCGCATCGGGTCCCTCGGCTATCGCAGCGCCGCACGGATCGCTTCGTCGATCCCCGGGAACGCGAACCGGAAGCCCGACTCCAGCAGCCGTGCCGGCAGCACCCGGGCGCTGCCGAGCACATCCCCGGCCATCTCGCCGAGCACGGTCCGCAGCACGGGCGCGGGCACCGCGAACGGCGTCGGCCGGTGCAGCACGCGGCCCAGGGCCGCGGTGATCTCGCGGTTGGTCAGCGGCTGCGGGGCGGTGAGGTTGAACGGCCCCGACAGGTCGTCGCGGTCCAGGAGGTGGCGGATCGCGGCGACCTCGTCGTGCAGCGCGATGAACGACCAGTACTGCCGCCCGTCCCCCAGCCGCCCGCCGAGCCCCGCCCTGAAGAGCGGCAGCAGCCGCCCCCAGGCGCCGCCCTCGCGGGACACCACCAGCCCGGTGCGGGCGATGACGGTCCGTACGCCCGCCTCCCGGGCCGGCGCGGTGGCCTCCTCCCACTCCACGCACACCGACGGCAGGAAGCCCTCACCGGCGGGCGCGCTCTCGTCGACGGCCCGGTCCCCGGTCTCCCCGTAGAAGCCGATCGCGCTGCCGTTCACGAGGACCCGCGGCCGCTCGCCCCCCTCCAGCGCGGCGACGGCCCCGGCGAGCGCCGCCGTGCCGCGCACCCGGCTGGCACGGATCCGCGCCTTGTACGCCGGCGTCCAGCGGTGGTCGCCGACCCCGGCCCCCGCCAGGTTCACCACGGCGTCGCAGCCGGCCAGCCCGGCCGCGTCGACGGATCCGCCCTCCGGGTCCCAGCGGACCTCGTGCGCCGCGCGGGGCGCACCGCGCACCAGGCGCACCACCTCGTGCCCGTCCGCGGTCAGGGACCGCACCAGGGCGCTGCCGATGAGACCGGACGCGCCGGCCACCGCGATTCGGGAACGTTCCATGGGGACATCCTGCCCGCCGGGCGCCCGAAAACCGTGTGAGCTGCGCGGCTTCCCCACGTAGGGTGACCGGCATGCCCGACGCCATCCGCACCGCCCGCCCCGAGGACGAGGAGGCGCTGCGCCGCCTGGACCGGGCCACGTGGTCGCCGCTGCACGCCGTCACACCGCCGCCCGCGCCGGACGCCCCCTTCTTCCGGGAGCACGCCGGTCCCGCCGACCACCTGGTCGCCGAACTCGACGGCCGTGTCGTCGGCTACGTCCGCCTCGGCTTCCCCACCTCGCTCGCCTCGAACGCGCACGTCCGGCAGATCCACGGCCTGGCCGTCGCCGGGGAGGCCCGTGGCAGGGGCGTCGGACGGGCCCTGGTGCGCGCCGCCGTCGACCGGGCCCGCGCCCAGGGCTTCCGCCGCATCACCCTGCGCGTCCTGGGCCACAACGCCCCGGCGCGCAGGCTGTACGAGTCCGAGGGCTTCGTGGTCGAGGGCGTGCAGCCGGAGGAGTTCTGCCTGGACGGCACCTACGTCGACGACGTGCTGATGGGACGGTCCCTGCTCCAGCGGCTATGAGGAGGTCAGCTCCCCGGTGTCCACCGGGGCCGTCGCGTCCGCCGCGCGCTCGGCGTCAGGGGCGACCTCGGCCGCCGTCAGGACGTAGCCGGTCTCGGCGTCCGAGGTGGAGCGGGCGAAGACCACGCCGTACACCCGGCCGTCGGTGGTCAGCAGCGGGCCGCCGGAGTTGCCGGGGCGGACGGTGGAGCGGATGGAGTAGATCTCCCGGGTGACCGTCCCGTCGTTGTAGATGTTCTGGCCGGTCGCCCGTACGCGGCCGGCGACCGTGGCCGCCTGCAGGTCCAGGCCGCCGTCCTGCGGATAGCCCGCCACGACCGCCTTCTCGCCGCGCCCGGCATCGCCGTCGAAGCGCAGGACGGGCGCCCCGAGGCCGGGCACGTACAGCACGGCCACGTCCTTCTGCGGGTCGAACAGCACCACCCGGGCCTCGTACGGCCGCCCGACCCCGCCGACCCGCACGGTCGGCTCGTCGATGCCCGCCACCACGTGGGCGTTGGTCATCACGCGTTCGCGCGCGTACACGAAACCGCTGCCCTCGCGGCCCTGGGCGCCGGCGACGCCCTCGACCTTCACCGTGCTGAGCCTGGCGGCGTCGGTGGCGGCCGCCGTGACGCTGTCGCCGGAGGGCCGGGCGACCTCGGCGGTCGACTCGCTCTCGAACGGGTTGAAGACCTGGGGGAAGCCCGCCTGCGTCAGCGCGGACGTGGCCCGCGAGAACCAGGCCGGGGTGGTGTCCGGCATCGCCTCCTGCACCGCGCCGAGCAGCCGCGAGTCGCGTATGGCCGAGGTGACCAGCGGGGAGGAGGACGCGCCCAGGACGCTGGCGGCCACCCAGGCCACGATCAGCACGGCGGCCGAGTTGGCCACGGCCCCGCCGACGCCGTCGGCCACCCTCAGCGGCCCCCGGTCCAGCTCCCGCCGCAGCCGCAGCGCCAGCCGCCCCGCCAGTTCGTGGCCCACCACCGCCGGGAGCAGCACCGTGAACACCGCCGTCACCGTCGCCGCCGTGGTCCCCGGCTGCACCGAGTCCATCACCCACGGCAGGATCCACACGCCGACGGCCGCGCCGCCCACGAAACCGGCCAGCGAGACGCAGCCCGCCACCAGCCCGCGCCGGTAGCCGGACGCCGCATAGGCCAGGATGACCAGCAACAGCAGGATGTCGAGCAGGTCCACGCAAGCCGCCTTTCTCCTCGGACCCCTTGGTACGCGGGGGACGGGCCCGGTGATCAGCCACACGCGCGCGTGGCCGCCGGGAACCCGCCACGTGCGCGCGCACCCGGAAAAACGTCGCGGACCCGGACGATGGTTCCGTCGGGTGGCACGGCACACATCGCGGACGGGCCGGATCCGGCCGACAGTGGGACCATGCGTGTCTTCCGAAGACCGCGGGGACCGCGCGGGCGCCGCGCTCCCCGAATACCTGGCATACCCGGCACAACCGGCGGCATACGCGACGCCGACGGTGTACGTGAGGCCGACGGCGTACACGACGGCGCCGCGCGCGCCACCGCGGACCTGCCCGGCACCGCCGCCGGTCCCGGCGATCCGCATGCCGCCGGAGACCCGCATGCCGCCGGAGACCCGCATGCCGCCGGAGACCTGCAGGCCGCGGGCGATCCGGGCACCCCCGGCGATCCGCATGCCGCCGGAGACCCGCACGCCACGGGCGATCCGTACGCCGCGGGCGATCCGGGTATCCCCGGCGATCCGCACGCCGCCCGCGCCGCCCGCGGGCCCCGCGGGGTCCGCCGTGTGCCGGGCGTTCCCGAGGACGCGGCGGACGCCGCCCGGGCCCTGCTCGGCCGCCTGCCGGGGCTCGCGGCCGTCGTCGCCCTGATGCTGTGCGCGCACGGTGCCGAGCGGGCCGCCACGCCCTCCCGCCCGCCCGCGGCCCACCCGTCCACGGCCCGCCCGGCGGCGCCGTACACGGCCCCCAGACCGCGCGTCCTGCCGCGATCGGCGTGGCTGGGCGCCGCCGAGCGTCCCCAGCCGCCCCCGCGCTACGACGACGAGGTCGTCGCCGTCTTCGTGCACCACACCGACTCCCCCAACGGCTACGACTGCGCCGAAGCGCCCGGCCTCATCCGCGCCCTGTACACGGGCCAGACCGGCCCCCGCGACTGGGACGACATCGGCTACAACTTCCTCGTCGACCGCTGCGGCACCATCTACGAGGGCCGTGCGGGCGGCGTCGACCGCCCGGTCACCGGCGCCCACACCCAGGGCTTCAACCACCGCACCACCGGCATCGCCGCCCTGGGCACCTTCGCCGAGGGGGTGCCCGTGCCGTCCGCGATGACCCGTGCGATCGCCGCGCTGGCCGCCTGGAAGCTCGGCCTGAGCGGCACCGACCCGCGCGCGAGCGTCCGCCTGGTCTCCAGCAACGGCCGCAGCCGCTACGCCGCCGGCACCACGGCCACGCTGCCCGCCTTGGCGGGCCACGACGACGGCTACATGACCAGCTGCCCGGGCGCGGCCCTGCGGGCCCGCCTGCCGCAGATCAGGGAGCTGGCGGCCAGGCTGCAGGGCCGGACATGAGACCCGCGGGAACGGCACGCCCGGGCCGCGGGGTCCTCTCGTCCCCGCGCCCCGCGGCCCCCGGCGGAAGCCGACCGGAGGCGGGGACCATGAACGGCGGGCGTACCCTCCACCGGACCCAGCCGGACCCAGCCGGACCCAGCCGGACCGGACCGTCCGGGCCGTCCGGGCCGCGTCACGTCCGGAAACGCGCCCACAGCCGGGGGTAGCGCTCGGCGAGCAGCCCTTCGTCCTCGAGGTCCAGGGGAGTGCCCTCCGGTTCCGCGGGCGCGGGCGGGATGTCCAGATCGGGCGCGACCGTGCCGGTGAGCTGCTCGTACGCCTCGTCCGCCGCGTAGCCGAGCTCCTCGCCGTCGCCGTCCACCTCCTCGTCGAAGTCGTCCAGGAGGTCGGCCAGCGCGTCCGGGTCGTGCAGGGCGCCCTCGAAGACCTCGCGGCCCTGGCCGATCAGCCAGCACCGGAAGAAGTCGAAGGCGTCGTCGCTCGCCCCGTCGAGCAGCACCCAGGCGGCGCCCCACAGGTCCCAGCGGTAGGCGCGGTTGTAGCGGACCTCGAAGTGACGGGCGAAGTCCAGGACCGCCTCCGGGTCCAGCCGCGCGAGCCGCTCCACCAGCAGGTCGGCCTGCTCCTCGGGGTCGCCGTCGGCGGCTTCGCGGGTGGCGTCCACCAGCTCCCAGAACTCGGTCTCGTCCATCACGGGTCCAGCATCGTCCCTGCGGGGGTGGGGCGCACGTGGAGTGCGGCGGACCGTCAGGGGCGGTAGAGCGCCGCCAGCCGTCTCGCGTCCTCGGCGAAACGCGCCCGCAGCCCCTCGGGCGCCAGCACCTCCACCTCCGGCCCGAGCATGGCCAGCTGCGTGTGGGCGACCTCCTCGGACTCCACGGGGAGGGTCACGGTCACCCACCCGTCGGCATCCGGCGCGCCCGCGGCGGAGAGCGCCTCCCGGGCGGACAGCGGATCGACGGCGTACGGCAGCCGGCGCGCGCCCGCCCCGGACAGCCGCACCACGACCTCGGCCCGCAGCAGGGACCGCGCGAACTGCTCGGCCCGCTCCTCCCAGAAGGCGGGCAGGTCGAACTCCCGGTCGCGCTCGAAGCGCTCCTGGCCGGCGTCCACGGCCGTGAAACGGTCGATCCGGTACACCCGGAAGGAGGCGCGCCCCGCGACCCGCGCGCACAGGTACCAGACACCGGCCTTCAGCACGAGCCCGTACGGCTCCAGCTCGCGCACCACCTCGTCCTCCCCGCGCCGGTAGCGCGCGGTGATCCGCCGGTCGTCCCACACCGCGTCCGCGACGGCCGGCAGCAGCTCGGGCGTCTTCGGCTCCCGGAACCAGTTCGGTGCGTCCAGGTGGAACCGCTGCGCCGCCGTCCTGGAGGCGTCCCGCAGGGACGGCAGCAGCGCCGCCGACACCTTCAGCCGGGCCGCCGAGGCCGCGTCCTCCAGACCCATCTCGCGCAGCGCCCCCGGCACCCCGGACAGGAACAGCGCCTCGGCCTCGCCGCGGTGCAGGCCGGTCAGCCGCGTGCGGTAGCCGCCGATCAGCCGGTACCCGCCGGCCCGCCCCCGGTCCGCGTACACCGGCACGCCCGCCTCCGACAGCGCCTGCGCGTCCCGGGTCACCGTCCGCTCGGACACCTCCAGCTCGCGGGCGAGTTCGGCGGCGGTCATCGAGGGCCGGGACTGGAGCAGCAACACCATCTTGATCAGCCGGGCAGCGCGCATACGGCCATCATGCCGGGCACCGCCGACAGCGAAGGGGGGTACGGCCGCCGCCGTACTCCCCCTTCACCGGACGCGGGCCCTCACAGGCCGTACTTGTCGCGGGCCTCCTTCACGGCCGAAGCCTTGACCTCGCCGCGCCGGGCGAGCTGGGCCAGGGCCGCGACGACGATGGACTCGGCGTCCACGCCGAAGTGGCGGCGGGCCGCCTCACGGGTGTCCGACAGGCCGAAGCCGTCGGCGCCCAGCGAGGACCAGTCCTGCTCGACCCACTGCGCGATCTGGTCGGGGACCTGGCGCATGTAGTCGGAGACCGCCAGCACCGGGCCCTCGGCGCCCTGCAGCGCCTGGCGGACGTACGGCACCCGCTCCTCGCCGCGCAGCAGCGCCGCGTCGGCCTCCAGCGCGTCCCGGCGCAGCTCGCTCCAGGACGTCGCCGACCACACGTCGGCCGCCACGCCCCACTCGTCGGCGAGCATCCGCTGCGCCCGGAGCGCCCAGTGGATCGCCGTGCCGGAGCCGAGCAGCTGGATGCGCGGGGCGTTCGCGGGCGGGGTGATGCCCGCCGACTCCGCCGTGTTGAAGCGGTACAGGCCCTTGACGATGCCCTCGTCGATGCCCAGGCCCTGCGGCTTGGCGGGCTGCGGCAGCGGCTCGTTGTAGACGGTGAGGTAGTAGAAGACGTCCTGGTCCTCACCGGGCTTGGCCTCGCCGTACATCCGGCGCAGACCCTCGCGGACGATGACCGCGATCTCGTAGGCGAACGCCGGGTCGTACGTCAGCGCGGCCGGGTTGGTCGCGGCGATGACGGGGGAGTGGCCGTCGGCGTGCTGCAGGCCCTCACCGGTCAGCGTGGTGCGGCCGGCCGTGGCGCCGATCAGGAAGCCGCGGCCGAGCTGGTCGCCGAGCTGCCACATCTGGTCGGCCGTGCGCTGCCAGCCGAACATCGAGTAGAAGATGTAGAACGGGATCATCGGCTCGCCGTGCGTCGCGTACGACGTGGCGGCGGCGATGAAGTCGGCCATGGAACCGGCCTCGGTGATCCCCTCGTTGAGGATCTGGCCGTTGGTGGCCTCCTTGTAGTACATCAGCTGGTCGCGGTCGACCGGCTCGTACGTCTGGCCCTTGGGCGAGTAGATGCCGAGGGAGGGGAAGAGCGACTCCATGCCGAAGGTGCGCGCCTCGTCCGGGACGATCGGCACCCAGCGCCTGCCGGTCTCCTTGTCGCGGACCAGGTCCTTGACGAGACGGACGAACGCCATGGTCGTCGCCACGTTCTGCGAACCGGAGCCCTTGTCGAAGGAGGCGAAGGCCTTCTCGGCGGGCGCGGGCAGCGGGGCGACCGGGTGGACGCGGCGGGCCGGGGCCGGACCGCCGAGGGCGGCGCGGCGCTCCTGGAGGTAGCGGACCTCGGGGGAGTCGGCGCCCGGGTGGCCGTAGGGGACCACGCCGTCGACGAAGTCGCTGTCCTTGATCGGCAGGCCGAGGCGGTCGCGCATCGCCTTGAACTCGTCCACCGTCAGCTTCTTCATCTGGTGGTTGGCGTTCTTCGAGGCGAAGCCCTCGCCGAGCGTGTGGCCCTTGACCGTCTGCGCCAGGATCACGGTCGGCGCGCCCTTGTGCTCCAGGGCCGCCTTGTAGGCCGCGTACACCTTGCGCGGCTCGTGACCGCCGCGGGAGAAGTGGAAGCAGTCGAGGATCTTGTCGTCGCTCAGCAGCTTCGCCATCTCCACGAGCGCGGGGTCCTTGCCGAAGAAGTCCTCGCGGATGTAGGCGGCGTCGCGGGTCTGGTACGTCTGGATCTGCGCGTCCGGCACCTCGCGCAGCCGGCGCACCAGCGCGCCGGTGGTGTCGAGCCGGAACAGCTCGTCCCAGGCGGAGCCCCACAGCGTCTTGATCACGTTCCAGCCGGCGCCGCGGAACTGGGCCTCCAGCTCCTGCACGATCTTGAAGTTGGCGCGGACCGGGCCGTCCAGGCGCTGCAGGTTGCAGTTGACGACGAAGGTGAGGTTGTCCAGCTCCTCGCGGGCGGCGAGCGCGAGGGCCGCCGTCGACTCGGGCTCGTCCATCTCGCCGTCGCCGAGGAACGCCCACACGTGCGAGCCGGAGGTGTCCTTGATGCCGCGGTTGGTCAGGTAGCGGTTGAAGCGCGCCTGGTAGATGGCGGAGAGCGGGCCCAGACCCATGGAGACGGTCGGGAACTCCCACAGCCAGGGCAGCCGGCGCGGGTGCGGGTACGACGGCAGGCCGTTGCCGCCGGCCTCGCGGCGGAAGTTGTCGAGGTGCTGCTCGGTCAGCCGGCCGTCGAGGAAGGCGCGGGCGTAGATGCCGGGGGAGGCGTGGCCCTGGATGTAGAGCTGGTCGCCCGAGCCGTCGCCCTCCTTGCCGCGGAAGAAGTGGTTGAAGCCGGTCTCGTACAGCCATGCGGCGGAGGCGAAGGTGGCGATGTGGCCGCCGACGCCGTACTTGCTGCCGCGGGTCACCATCGCGGCCGCGTTCCAGCGGTTCCACGCGGTGATCCGGGCCTCCATCTCCTCGTCACCGGGCACGGCGGGCTCGGCGGCGGTGGGGATGGTGTTGACGTAGTCGGTCTCGAGGAGCTTCGGCAGCGGGATGCCGGCGCCCTCGGCGCGCTCCAGCGTGCGGCGCATCAGGTACGCGGCACGGTGCGGCCCGGCCGCCTCGGCGACGGCGTCCAGCGAGGCCCGCCACTCGGCGGTCTCCTCGGGGTCGCGGTCCGGGAGCTGGTCGAGCTCGCTCGGCTGGATGGCGTTGGGGTCGGTCATGTCGCCGCCTTCCTCAGTCGAAGGGGGTTCCCTCATCGGTAAGGGTTCGGGGGTGCCCTTGGTCTTTGGCAGGACAGGGCGTGGGGCTCCGGTGCGGTAGCACCGTGCGGCTCGCGCCGCGTGGCCCGTCGGCGACTGTAACTCCCTGATCGATGATCGATCAAAGGGTGAACGCCCAAAAAACACCTCGGACGAAAAATTGGCATCCGGTGCCGCATATCCGGGCACGCGGTGCCGCGTTTTCCCTGCTCACCTGAGTGTCGGGCGGCTACCTTGCGCGGGGGAGACTCATGCCGCCGAGGACTGAGGGGTGAGGACTGAGGGGTGACCGCGGCGGGGGTCAGGCGTGGGCGGCCGTCGCGCCTTTGGTGCCGAAGGTCTTCCAGAGCCGGGCGAGCAGGCGGAGCAGCGCCGCCTCGACGAGGGCGACCGCCACCTGGGTCAGGATCGTGGTGAGGATGTGCGGCATGACCGGACCGCCTTCCGTGCGGACGTGTGCGTACGTCTCCTTTGTGCGCGCCGGCGTCGTCCGGAAGGCGGCACGACGGTGACGTCGAGGTGAACTCTCCCGGACCCGCGGAGAGTGGAGGACCCGCGGAGGGCGGAGGATCAGGCGGACTCGTCGGCGGCGCGGGGAGCGCAGCCCAGGACGTGCTCCTTCACCAGGCGGCCGATGTCCGCGTCCCGCCGCCGGAACGCCTCGACGAGTTCCTCGTGCTCCTCGGCGTAGGACTGCTGGACCGTGCCCAGCCAGCGGATGGACAGGGTCGTGAAGACCTCGATGCCCAGGCCCTCCCAGGTGTGCAGCAGCACCGAGTTGCCGGCCGCCCGGACCAGCTCCCGGTGGAAGCCGACGGTGTGCCGCACCTGGGCCGTGCCGTCCGCCTTGCGGTCGGCCTCGTACAGGGCGGCCACGTGCGGCTCCAGCGCCGAGCAGTCCCGCGCCAGCCGGTCCGCCGCCAGCTCCGCCGCGATGGCCTCCAGACCGGCCCGGACGGGGTAGCTCTCCTCCAGGTCGGCCGCGGTCAGGTTCCGCACCCGCACGCCCTTGTTCGGCGCCGACTCGATCAGCCGCAGCGACTCCAGCTCGCGCAGCGCCTCCCGCACCGGCGTCTGGCTGACCTCCAGCTCGGTGGCGATCCGCCGCTCCACGATCCGCTCGCCCGGCTTCCAGCGCCCGCTGATGATCCCTTCCAGGATGTGCTCGCGGATCTGTTCGCGCAGCGAGTGGACGACGGGCGCGGTCATGGGAGCTCCTTAGGGAGGGGCCCACCGGCCCCCTGAGGGCGTTTGACGCTTAGACAATAAGGCCGTGGCGCTCCGCTGAAGAGGCGCACGGGGGCGCTTTCACGCAGGTGAGACGAGGCTTACACGCGGTCACGCCGCGCCGGCGCGGGCGCGTGGAGCCGCGGGCCGGGGCGCCGCGGTCCGTCCGGCGGCCGACGGCCGGCCGTGCCCACGCCGCAAAGCGGCACGACGGCACGGCCCCGCGTCCCTCCCCGGGGCGCGCCCGCCGCCCGCACGTGCCGGTGCCCCGCCCGGAAGGTCCGGACGGGGCACCGTACAGCCGTACCTGCGACAGGCGTTACAGCCCGAGCTCGACCTCGAACTCGCCCGCCTCCAGGATCGCCTTGACCGCCGTCAGGTAGCGGGCCGCGTCGGCGCCGTCCACCAGGCGGTGGTCGTAGGACAGGGTCAGGTACGTCATGTCGCGGACGCCGATGACCGTGCCCTCCTCCGTCTCGATGACGGCCGGGCGCTTGACGGTGGCGCCGATGCCGAGGATCGCGACCTGGCCCGGCGGCACGATGATCGTGTCGAAGAGCGCGCCGCGCGACCCGGTGTTGCTGATGGTGAAGGTCGCGCCGGACAGCTCGTCCGGGGTGATCTTGTTGCCGCGGACCTTGCCCGCGAGCTCCGCCGTGGCCTTGGCGATGCCGGCGATGTTGAGGTCGCCGGCGTTCTTGATGACCGGGGTCATCAGGCCCTTCTCGGAGTCCACCGCGATACCGATGTTCTCGGTGTCGAAGTAGGTGATGGTCCCCTCGGCCTCGTTGATCTTCGCGTTGATGACCGGGTGGGCCTTCAGCGCCTGCGCGGCGGCCTTGACGAAGAACGGCATCGGGGAGAGCTTGACGCCCTCGCGGGCCGCGAACGCGTCCTTGGCCCGGGCGCGCAGCTTCATCAGGCGGGTCACGTCGACCTCGACGACCGAGGACAGCTGGGCCTGCTCGTGCAGGGCCTTGACCATGTTGTCGCCGATGACCTTGCGGATGCGCGGCATCTTGACGGTCTGGCCGCGCAGCGGGGAGGCCTCCAGGACCGGGGCCTTCCTGGCGGCGGCCTGGCCCCCGGCCGGCACGGCCGCGGCCGGGGCGGCGGTGGCGGCCTTCGCGGCCTCGGCGGCGGTCAGGACGTCCTGCTTGCGGATCCGGCCGCCGACGCCGGTGCCCTTGACGGCGGACAGGTCGACGCCGTTCTCGGCGGCGAGCTTGCGCACCAGCGGGGTGACGTAGGCGCCGTCGTCGGCCGGCTTGGCGGCGGCCGGGGCGGCCTGCTGCGGGGCCGGGGCGGCGGCGGGCGCCGGGGCGGGCGCCGGAGCCGGGGCGGCCTGCTGCGGGGCGGGAGCGCTGGGCGCCTGCGGAGCCGGAGCCGGGGCCGGAGCGGCCGGGGAAGGGGCCGGGGCGGCCTGCTGCTGCGGAGCCGGGGCGGCCTGCTGCGGAGCCGGGGCGGGCTCGGGCTGGGCCGGAGCCTCGGGCTGAGCCGGGGCCTCGGGCTGGGCCGGGGCGGACGCCGGGGCGGCACCGGGGGCGCCGATGACGGCGAGCTTGGCACCGACCTCGGCGGTCTCGTCCTCGCCGACCACGATCTCCAGGAGCACGCCGGAGGCCGGGGCGGGGATCTCGGTGTCGACCTTGTCGGTGGAGACCTCCAGCAGCGGCTCGTCGGCCTCGACGCTGTCGCCGACCGACTTCAGCCAGCGGGTGACGGTGCCCTCGGTGACGGACTCGCCGAGCGCGGGCAGGACCACGTCCGTGCCCTCGGCGGAGCCGCCGCCGGAGGCGGCCTCGGCGGTCGGCGCCGGGGCGGGGGCGGCCTGCTCGGTGGACGGCTGGGCCTGCGGAGCCGGCTCGGGCGCCGGCGGGGCGACCTGCTCGGCGGCGGGGGCCTGCTCGGCGGCCGGGGCCTGCTCGGCCGCGGGGGCCTGCTCGGCCGCGGGGGCGCCGCTGCCGTCGTCGATCACGGCCAGCTCGGCGCCCACCTCGACCGTCTCGTCCTCGGCGACCTTGATGGAGGCCAGCACGCCGGAGGCCGGGGCGGGGATCTCGGTGTCGACCTTGTCGGTGGAGACCTCGAGCAGCGGCTCGTCGGCCTCGACGCGCTCGCCCTCGGCCTTCAGCCAGCGGGTGACAGTGCCCTCGGTGACGCTCTCGCCGAGCGCCGGAAGGGTTACGGAAACCGCCATGGTTTCGGTTGCTCCTAACGGATGGGTCTCCCCCGGTTCGAGCGGAGTCGAGAACCAGGGGAAGCGGAAGTCTGTGTCGTCGCGTTCGTGACCGAGGGTCAGTCGTGCGCGTGGAGGGGCTTGCCGGCCAGGGCCAGGTGGGCCTCGCCGAGCGCCTCGTTCTGCGTCGGGTGGGCGTGGATGAGCTGGGCCACCTCGGCAGGCAGCGCTTCCCAGTTGTAGATCAGCTGGGCCTCGCCGACCTGCTCGCCGATGCGGTCGCCGACCATGTGCACGCCGACCACGGCACCGTCCTTGACCTGGACGAGCTTGATCTCGCCCGCGGTCTTGAGGATCTTGCTCCTGCCGTTGCCCGCCAGGTTGTACTTCAGAGCGACGACCTTGTCCGCGCCGTAGATCTCCTTGGCCTTGGCCTCGGTGAGACCGACGGAGGCGACCTCCGGGTGGCTGTAGGTGACCCGCGGGACACCGTCGTAGTCGATCGGGACGACCTTCAGCCCGGCCAGCCGCTCCGCCACCAGGATGCCCTCGGCGAAGCCGACGTGCGCGAGCTGGAGCGTCGGCACCAGGTCACCGACGGCGGAGATGGTCGGGACGTTCGTCCGCATGTACTCGTCGACGAGGACGTAGCCGCGGTCCATGGCGACCCCGGCCTCCTCGTAGCCCAGGCCCTGCGAGACCGGGCCGCGGCCGACGGCGACGAGGAGGAGCTCGGCCTCGAACTCCTTGCCGTCGGCGAGGGTGACCTTGACACCGTCCTGGGTGTACTCGGCCTTCTGGAAGAAGGTGCCCAGGTTGAACTTGATGCCGCGCTTGCGGAAGGCGCGCTCCAGCAGCTTCGAGGAGTTCTCGTCCTCGGCCGGGACGAGGTGCTTCAGGCCCTCGATGATCGTGACGTCGGTGCCGAAGGACTTCCACGCGGAGGCGAACTCGGAGCCGATGACACCGCCGCCGAGGATGATCGCGGACTTGGGCACGCGGTCCAGGACGAGGGCGTGGTCCGAGGAGATGATCCGGTTGCCGTCGATCTCCAGGCCCGGCAGCGACTTCGGCACGGAGCCGGTCGCGAGCAGGATGTGGCGGCCCTGGACGCGCTGGCCGTTGACGTCCACCGAGGTCGCCGAGGACAGCCGGCCCTCGCCCTCGATGTAGGTCACCTTGCGGGAGGCGATCAGACCCTGCAGGCCCTTGTACAGGCCCGCGACCACGTCGTCCTTGTACTTGTGGACGGCGGGCATGTCGATGCCCTCGAAGCTGGCCTTGACGCCGAACTGCTCGCTCTCGCGGGCCTGGTCGGCGATCTCGCCCGCGTGCAGCAGGGCCTTGGTGGGGATGCAACCCCGGTGCAGGCAGGTGCCGCCGACCTTGTCCTTCTCGATCAGGGCGACGTCCAGGCCCAGCTGCGCCCCGCGCAGGGCCGCGGCGTACCCACCGCTGCCACCGCCGAGGATCACTAGGTCGAAAACGGTGCTGGCGTCGTTCGCCACGTCACGTCCTCCATGCATGTGCGCCACGCCGGTCTCCAGTGACCGGTCGGCGGCTGGTGTCCGGCCGCTCTTTGCTTTCGGCCCTTCGGTGGGGGCCCTGTCCTGCCGAGCCCCATCTTCGCACTTGTCGGCACCGGGGGAGACGCGGGGCCGGTGTGTGAGACGTCCCACGTTCGGCGCCCGACGGTGAGGGGCCCCGCCCTGCCCGCACGCGGGGCCCTCCCACCACGGCCGGCCTCAGCCCAGGTCGCCGGCGGCCGTCAGCTCGGCCAGCCGCACCAGCGTCCGCACCGCCGTGCCCGTACCGCCCTTGGGGGTGTATCCGAACGGTCCGCCCTCGTTGAAGGCCGGCCCGGCGATGTCCAGGTGCGCCCAGGTGATCCCCTCGCCGACGAACTCGCGCAGGAACAGCCCGGCGACCAGTCCGCCGCCCATGCGCTCGCCCATGTTCGCGATGTCGGCCGTGGGCGAGTCCATCCCCTTGCGCAGGTGCTCCGGCAGCGGCATCGGCCAGGCCGGCTCCCCGACCTCCTCGGCGGCCTCGTGCACCGCCGTGCGGAAGGCGTCGTCGTTGCCCATGATCCCGAACGTCCGGCTGCCCAGCGCCAGCACCATCGCGCCGGTCAGCGTCGCGACGTCCACGATCGCGTCCGGCTTCTCCTCGGAGGCGGCCCACAGGGCGTCGGCCAGCACCAGGCGGCCCTCGGCGTCGGTGTTGAGGACCTCCACCGTCTTGCCGCTGTACATGCGCAGCACGTCACCGGGGCGGACGGCGGAGCCCGACGGCATGTTCTCGGCCAGCGCGAGCCAGCCGGTGACGTTGACCTCCAGGCCGAGACGGGCGGCGGCGACCACCGCGGCGAACACGGCGGCGGCACCGCTCATGTCGCACTTCATCGTCTCGTTGTGCCCGGCCGGCTTCAGCGAGATGCCGCCCGAGTCGTAGGTGATGCCCTTGCCGACGAAGGCCAGGTGCTTCTTCGCCTTGGAGTGCGTGTACGACAGCTTCACCAGGCGCGGGGCCGAGGCGGAGCCGGAGCCGACGCCGAGGATGCCGCCGTAGCCGCCCTTGGTGAGCGCCTTCTCGTCGAGCACCTGCACCTTGATGCCGTGCTCCTTGGCGGCGGCCTGCGCGATCGCGGCGAACGCCTGCGGGTCGAGGTCGTTGGGCGGGGTGTTGACCAGGTCGCGGGCGCGGTTGAGTTCCTCGGCGACGGCGGTGGCCCGCTCGATCGCCGCCTTGTACGCCTTGTCCCGGGGCTTGCCGCCGAGCAGCACGGCCTCGGCGAGGGGCGCCTTGCCGTTCTTCGCCTTCGGGTCCTTGCCGCCGTTCTTGTAGGCGTCGAAGGAGTAGGCGCCGAGCAGCACGCCCTCACCGATCGCGCCGGCGTCGGCGGCGTCCGCCACCGGCAGGGCGAAGGCGGCCTTCTTCGTCCCGGCGAGGGCGCGGGCGGCCGTACCGGCGGCCTTGCGCAGCGCCTCGCCGTCGTACGCGGTGTCCTTCTCGGGCTGCGCGCCCAGGCCGACCGCCACCACGAGCGGGGCCTTGAAGCCGGACGGCGCCGGCAGCTTCGTCACCTCGCCCTCGGCACCGGAGGCGCCGAGGGTCTCCAGGACGCCGGCCAGCCTGCCGTCGTACGCCTTGTCCACGGCCTCGGCGCCCGGCGCGACGACCGGGCCCCCGGACTTGGGGCCGGAGCCCTTGGCGACACCGATCACGATCGCGTCGGCCCGCAGGCCGGGCGCCGCGGCGGTGCTGAGAGTGAGAGCAGTCACGGTGGTGAAATCTCGCTTCCGATTGTGTGGTTGCTGTGGTCGGACGGTGTGGGCGACCGGGCCCGACAGCCGACCCTAGGGCCTCTCGTTCGGATCGTGCCGGGCTCGCGGGGTCCGGCACCGCGCCTCGCCGCGTCGGCGTCGGTCGCCAGGGCTTTGCCATGGCGCCCTCCTCCGCCTTGCGACGCACGGCACCGGCCCCGCTCCCCGATCCGGCCCGATCCGAACGAAGGACCCCGGACCCGGGCGCGTCCGGTCCGAGGGCGTGGTCCCGGTGGGGTCTTCCCGGTGCGGCGACCACCCGGGACGAGCCTACGCGCGTATGAGCGTTCGCTCACTCCTGCGAGCGCATACCCGGCGGCGGCGTCGTGACCCCTTCCCGATCCTCGCACCCGGTGAGGTGGGTCACAGCCGCCGGGTTCCGGTGAGCGCCCCGCTCACCGCTTCGCGCGGCCTCCCGGTCGGTCGCGGCGGGGGGCGCGGCCGGTCCGGGAGACCGCCTCCCGGACGGGGCCGCCTCCCGGACAACGGACTGCCTCCCGGACGAACGGGACCGCCTCCGGGCGGACGGGGCGTCCTGCGCCGGGCGGGAGGGGAACGCTTCGGTCACCGCGCGCCGGCCCCTCCCGGCCGGAGGGCTCCGGTCCCGGCGCCTCGCCGTTTCCGTGAACCGGTCGCGGTACGGCGTCTCCGGCGGCTCATCGGCGGCTCATGGGTGTCTCCCGTGGCTCATGAAGCCCCCTCGTTCCCGGACCGAGGGACGAGTCGCGGGCGGGCGGGGGCCGTGGGCGGAGGCTTCCCGGCAACGCACGCCGGCCCGGACTACGGCAGGCAGCACAAGACCAGCACCGCCGTGGCCGCGGTCTCCGCGAGCCCGCCGAACACGTCACCGGTGACCCCGCCGAAGCGGCGGGTGCAGTGGCGCAGCAGGAGTTCGGCGGCGGCCAGGGCGACGAGCACCGCGAGCACCGTACGGACGGCGTCGCGCGCCCCGAGCAGCGCGCCCCCGGCCGCGGCCGCCACGACGACGGCGACCGCGGCGGCCAGCGCGCCGCGCACCGGCACCACGCCCGCGACCGCCGCGCCCAGCCCCTCCGGCCGGGCGGCCGGCACCCCGGTGCGCGCGGCCAGGGTGAGCGCCAGCCGGGCCGTCGTCGCCGCGGCGACGGCCGCGAGCGCCCCCCGCGCCCAGGAGCCGCCGTACGCCTGCGCGAGCGCGGCGACCTGCGCGAGCAGCACGAGGACGAGGGTGAGCACGCCGAACGGCCCGATGTCCGACTGTTTCATGATCCGCAGCGCGTCCTCGGCGGGCTTCGCGCTGCCGAGCCCGTCGGCGGTGTCCGCGAGGCCGTCGAGGTGCAGACCCCGGGTGAGGACGGCGGGGACGGCGGCGGTGGCGACGGCGGCGAGCAGCGGGCCGGCTCCGAGGAACAGCAGCACCAGCCCGGCCGCCGCGGCGGCGGCGCCCACCGCCAGTCCGGCCAGCGGGGCGCAGAGCATGCCGCCGCGCGCGGCGGTCCGGTCCCAGCGGGTCACCCGGACCGGGAGCACGGTGAGGGTGCCGAAGGCGAAACGGAGACCGTCGAGGGGCGAGGCCGGCGAAGGTGGAACCACCGGCGCAGGTTACCCGGAGGTCACGAGAGCGCCCGCAGCCCCTCCGGATAAAGTGCACATATGGGAGATTGGTGGCAGCGGAACATCATCGAGCCGGGCAAGCTCCCGCTGCTCCTCGCCCTCGCCGCGTTCGTCCTGACCTTCCTGGTCACCCGCCTCGTCACCCGGCTCATCCGGGCGGGCAAGGGGCCCTTCGGCAACGTCGAGTCGGGCGGTGTGCACATCCACCACGTCGTGCCCGGCATCGTCCTCACGGTCGTCGGCGGCTTCGGCGCGGTGGCCAGCTCCAGCCACGGGTTCGGCGCGGGGGCGAGCGCGGTCCTGTTCGGCACGGGCACCGGCCTCGTCCTGGACGAGTTCGCGCTGATCCTGCACCTGGACGACGTGTACTGGAGCGAGGCCGGCCGCCAGAGCGTCGAGGTCGTCGTGCTCACCGCCGCCCTCGTCGGCCTGCTCCTGATCGGCTTCTCGCCCTTCGGCGTCGACGACCTCACCCAGGACGAGGAGCAGAGCCGCGCCGGGGTCATCGGGAACACCCTGGTGAACTTCCTCCTCTCGCTCATCGCCCTGAGCAAGGGCAAGACCCGCGTCGCGATCTTCGGCGTGATCGTCCCCGTCGTCGGGCTGATCGGCGCCCTGCGCCTGGCCCGCCCCGGCTCGCCCTGGGCCAGGCGCTTCTACCGCCGCCGCCACCGCGCCCGGGCCCGGGCGACCCTGCGCGCCTACCGGCACGACCGCCGCTGGTCCGGCCCCCGGCGCGCCTTCCAGGACTGGATCGGCGGCAAGCCCGACCCGGAACGCGCCCGCTCCCTCGAACACCGCTGACCGGCCCTTTCGGGCGGGTCAGCCCCTCCCGGCGCTCCCGGCTTCCTGCGCCTCCTGCGCCTCCTGCGCCTCCTGTGACTCCTCGGCTTCCTCGGGCTTCTCGGGCAGTTCCGCCGCCAGTGCCGCCGCGGCCTGCACCAGGGGAAGCGCCAGCAGGCCGCCGGTGCCCTCGCCCACGGTCACGCCCTGGGTGAGCAGCGGCTCCAGCGCCATCCGGTCCAGCGCCTTGGCCTGCCCCGGCTCACCGCTGTCGTGCGCGGCCAGCCACCAGTCCGGCGCCCGGAACGCGATCCGCTGCCCCACCAGCGCGCACGCGGCCGTGACGACCCCGTCCAGCACGACCGGCATCTTCCGCACCGCGCTCTGCAGCAGGAAGCCCGTCATCGCCGTGAGGTCGGCCCCGCCCACCGTCGCCAGCAACCGCAACTGGTCCCCGAGCACGGGCCGGGCCCGCCGCAGCGCGTCCCGGATCGCGGCGCACTTGCGCATCCACGCCAGGTCGTCGATCGCCAGCCCGCCCCGCCCGGTGACGACGGACGCGTCCGTCCCGCACAGCGCCGCGACCAGCACGCCCGCCGCCGTGGTCCCGCCGACGCTCACATCGCCGAGCACCACCAGATCGGTACCGGAGTCGGCCTCCTCGTCGGCCACCGCGACCCCGGCCCGGAAGGCCGCCTCGGCCTCCTCGAGGGTCAGCGCGTCCTCCACGTCGATGCGCCCGCTGCCGCGCCGCACCCGGTGCCGTACGACGTCCTCCGGAAGCGTGGCCGGATCGCAGTCCAGCGCCATGTCGACCACCCGCACCGGCACGCCCAGCCGCCGGGCCAGCACCGACACGGGACGGCCGCCCTCCAGGACCTCCCGCACCAACTCCCCGGCGCCGCCCGCCGGCCGTGCCGAGACGCCCAGCTCGGCGATCGCGTGGTCACCGGCGAACAGCACCACCCGCGGCCGCTCGACCGGCCGCACCGGCACGGCGGACTGCGCCGCGGCCAGCCACTCACCCAGGTCGTCGAGGCGGCCCAGCGATCCGGGCGGCACGATCTGGCGCTCCCGGCGCGCCTCGGCGTCGCGGCGCACCCCGCCGTCCGGACGCTCGATCAGATCGGTGAAGTCGTCGAGATTAAGCGAGCTCATTCGCCGAACAGTACCGGCACCGGCCGACGGGGACGCAGGTCCGTCGCCGCCCGTCCGGCGCATCCGCCCCGGTCCGCGGCCACCACGCCGTCCCGCCCTCCTTGCGCCGGAGACGGCCATCCTCTACGTACCGTTTTGGCGCGGATTGCCGTACATCCTCTGCCTGGGAGCCGCCCATGCCCGCACCGTCCGTCCCCGGCCCCGCCCCGCAGGCGACCACCCGCGTCCACGAGCCGCACCGCGCGGACTGCCCCTGGTGCGGCTCGGCACGGCTGCGCACCCGGCTGCGCAGCGGCGACCTGCGGCGCCACAAACCGGGCCTGTTCACCGTCGACGCCTGCCGGGACTGCGGCCACACCTTCCAAAACCCCCGCCTGACGGCCGAGGGCCTGTCCCTGTACCGCCGCACCGCCCGCGGCGAACCCCTCGACCACGCCACCGAACACGTCCTCGCCCTGCGCGGCAGCCGGCGCCGCCGGCGCTCCGCGGCCCGCGCGATGCTGCGGTTCGGGGAGCCGGAGAGCTGGCTGGACGTGGGCACGGGCCACGGCCGCTTCCCGGCGACGGCCCGGGAGGTCTTCCCGTACACCTCCTTCGACGGCCTGGACCCCACCCTGCGCGTGGAACGGGCCCGCACCGCCGGCCGCGTCGAGGAGGCGTACGTCGGCCGGCTGGCGGATCCCCGCATCACGGCCCGGCTGCGCGCCCGTTACGACGTGGTCAGCATGTTCCACCACCTGGAACGCAGCACGGACCCGCGCGCGGAACTGGCCGCCGCCCTCGACGTGCTGCGCCCCGGCGGCCACCTCCTCATCGAGGCCCTGGACCCCGGGAGCGCGTTCGCCGCGCTGCTGCGCCGGTGGTGGCTGCCCTACGACCAGCCCCGCCACCTGCACCTGATGCCGATGCGCAACCTCCGTGCCGAACTGCGCGAGCGGGGCTGCGCGATCGTCACCGCCGAGCACCGCGCCGCCCACGTCCCCCAGGACCTGGCCGGCGCGACCGCCCTGGCCCTCTCGCACGCCCTGCCCGCCCCGGACACGCCGTGGCGCGCCGTTCCGCCCACCCCGCTCCAACAGCACCTGCGCACGGTCCTGTTGTACGCGGGCGGCCCCCTGGTGGCGGTGGCGGCGGCGACGGACGCCGCCCTCGCGCCCCTGGCGCGCCGCACCCGGCTCGCGAACACCTACCGGATCATCGCCCGCAAGCCGCCGGCCTAGGGCCTGCCGTCGAACTCCCGCCCGCCCCGCCACGCCCTGCACGCGCTCTCGCCGCACCGGGCACGGACCCGGGTACATCCAGCACGAGGGCCCGCGCCCGGCACGCCGGGAGCACGCACCCGACGCCGCGGGGACCGCCCTCCGGGCGGACGACGGGAGTTCGACGACAGGCCCCAGGGACCCTTCGGGCGGGCCCCGGCGTCACCCCCGCAACACCACCGCCTGCCCCGCCACCACCAGCACCACCTGCTCGCACTCGTCGGCGAACGCCGCGTTCAGGCGCCCCAGTTCGTCCCGGTACCGCCGCCCGGACGCGGTGGCCGGCACGATGCCCGAACCCACCTCGTTGGACACGGCCACCACGGTCCGCCGCGCCGCGCGCACCGCCTCCGTCAGCTCCCGCACCCGCGCCCTGAGCGTCCGCTCGCCGCCGTCCGCCCACTCCGCGTCGTCCCACGCCCCGGCCAGGTCCATCGCGTCCGTCAGCCACAGCGACAGGCAGTCGACGAGCAGCGGCGGCCCGTCCTCCTTCAGCAGCGGCACCAGATCGCACGTCTCGACGGTCCGCCAGGACCCCGGCCGCCGCTCCCGGTGCGCGCGGACCCGCGCCGCCCACTCGCCGTCCCCGCCCCGCGACCCGCCCGTCGCCACGTACAGCACGTCCGGGAAGGACTCCAGCCGCCGCTCGGCCTCCACCGACTTGCCCGACCGGGCCCCGCCCAGCACCAGCGTCCGCCGCGGCACGTCGGGCACGTCCTCGTACGCGCCCACCACCAGCGTCGTGCCGTCCGGCACGGCCCGCGCCCCGGCCGCCGCGAGCCGCCGCACGAGCTCCGGGCCCGGCGGCACGTCGTGGTCGAGGTGCACGGCGACGACGTCCGTCGTCGGTCCCGCCGCGCCCACCGCCCGCAGCTTCGCCAGCGCGTCCGGCCGCCCCACGACGTCCGCGAGGACCATGTCGTACGTCTCGGCGGGCTCCTCCAGCCCCGCCGGCGCCCCGCCCGGCGGCAGATACAGCAGCCGCTGCCCGTCCGGGCCGGTCACCGCGTACCCCGTGCCCGGCGCGTCCAGCGCCACCGCCCGCACCCGATGCCCCGTCAGCAGCGCCAGCTCCCGCCCGTCCGGCACCCGGCCGGGCTGCGGCACCCCGGCCGGCACCTCGATCGCCGGTCCCTGGTGCGGGTGCGACAGCAGCACCTGCCGCACGCCGCTCAGGGAGTGGCCCGCGCGCGCCGCCGCGAACGCCGCGCCCGGCGTCAGGTCGAGCAGCAGCGCCCCGTCCACGAGCAGCGCGGTCGCCGCCCGCGCGTGCGAGCCGATCGCGGCGGAGCAGGCCGCGCAGGGACAGTCGGGGCGGGGGAGTCCCGCGGCGGCACCGGTGCCGAGGAGAGTCAGTTCCACGCCCCGATTTTCGCCGGTCGCCGCCGGTCCTGCGCGCCCGGGACGCCCCGGGGCGCGGGCCGTGGCCCGTGCGGCTCTGCCGCGCGGGCGCGACCGGCCCCGCACGGCCCGCACCGCGCCCGGTCACGGGCGATCCCATCCCTGCGCACCCGGCGGAGCGCATAGGCTTCGGGGCAGGAGCCGGACCGTGATCCGGCTTCCGCTGTGCAGTGTGTCCACACACCTGGGAGGCGTACATGGCGGCATGGACGTGGCGGTTCGAGAAGACCGACGGGACGGAGGTCCAGCCCGCGGTGCCGCCGGAGGAGTTCCCCACCCAGGGGGACGCCGAGTCCTGGATCGGCGAGCACTGGAAGGCCCTGCAGGAGGGCGGCACCGACCAGGTGCGGCTGTACGAGGACGCCACGGAGATCTACGGGCCGATGAGCCTGCACGCGGACGAGGCGTGAACCACCGGGCGGGGGCCGTCGGCCCCCGCCTCCGTCGCCGCGCCGGGCTCAGCCCCGCACGCCGCACAGGTGCAGCAGCGCCGCCACCCCGCGGTAGGGGTCCGTCCGTCCGGCCTTCTCCTCGGCCGTGAGCAGTGTCTCCACGTCGGCCGGGATCCCGGCGCCGTCCGCCGCCGTGTCGGTGAAGACGCGCACGCCGTACCAGGCGTGCAGCGGCGCCCCGATCCCCGCGAGGGTCGCCGTCAGCGCGTCCAGCCGGTCGGCCCGCCCGCCGGGGCCCGGGCGGACGGGGGCCTCGTCGTCCGGTTCCGTGCGCGGACGGGGCAGGCGGGCGGTGGTGTCTAAGGCCGCCAGCGCCGCGGCCCAGTCGCCGGCCAGGCCGGGCCGCATGGCGAGCGCGTCGCCGTTGCGCACCAGCAGCGACAGCAGCCCGCCGTGCGCGAGCACCCGCGCCAGCCCCGCCAGCAGCGGGTCCGGCTCCTCGACGTACAGGAGCACGCCGTGGCAGAGCACCACGTCGAAGCTGCCGGGCGGGAAGTGCACACCGGTGTCCCGGCCGTCGCCCTCGATGATCCGCATCCGCTCCCGGATGCCCTCCGGCTCACCGGCGAGTTCCGCACGGACCGCGTCGATCATCCTCGGATCGCGCTCCAGCCCGGTCACCTCGTGCCCCTGGCGGGCCAGCCGCAGCGCCTGCGTGCCCCGGCCCATCCCCACGTCGAGCACCCGCAGACGCCGTCCGACCGGGAACCGCCCCACTATCTGCTCGTCCAGCTGCCGGGCCACCAGCTCCTGCCGTACGACGTCGCGCAGATCCCCCGCCTCGCCCAGCCAGGCATCCGCCGCGCCCCCGGTGGACGGCGTCGTGCTCAGGGCCGCTCTCCGCGCTTGACCTGCGGCTTGGGCAGCCGGAGCCGGCGCATCTGCAGCGAGCGCATCAGCGCGTAGGCGACCGCGCCGCGCCGGTTGTCGTCCGGGAAGCGCTCGGCGAGCCGCTTCTTCAGGCGGAAGCCGGTGACGAACGAGTCGAGCACGATCAGCACGATCACGACCAGCCACAGCAGCAGCGCGATGTTCTGCAGCGCGGGCACCCGCACCATGCTCAGCACCAGGATGACCACGGCCATCGGCAGGAAGAACTCCGCGATGTTGAACCGCGAGTCGACGAAGTCGCGCGCGAAGCGGCGGACCGGGCCCTTGTCACGGGCCGGCAGGTACCGCTCGTCGCCGCTCGCCAGCGCCTGGCGCTGGCGCTCCAGCGCGGCACGGCGCTCCTCGCGGTTGCGCCTGGCGGCCTCCTTGCGCGACATCGACGTGCTGGCGACGCTGCGGCGCTGCGACTGGGCCTGGCTGCGCTTGGGCGTGGGACGGCCCTTGGGGGCCTCCGGATGACGGGGCTGCTTGGAGTCGGTCAGCGGCGCCTTGTCGGCGGCCGGTGCCTTCTCTTCCTTGGCACGGCTACGGAACACAAAAGCCAAGGGTAAGGGCTTGACGGGCATGGACCCCAGCCCGACGGGGAACGATCCGGCAACACCGGTCGTCTGTAAGGGGACAGAGGGGACGTCGTGTACGGCTCCCGTTCCTTCGGGGCGTCCTCGGGTGCGGCTGCGGCCGCCCCCGGGAACCACCTACTCCTCACGCCGGAGCGGGAGCACGCACAGTCGTCCTTGGGGATGAGCGCATCCGTCCCCGAACAGTGCGGTAATGGAAGCAGGGCCCGTACTGTGGGTTCTGTCGCAGAGCTGGAGCTGGACGTCAGAAGGGGGCGCGCGAAGCCCATGAGCGGTGTCATGAAGCGTATGGGGATGATCTTCCGCGCGAAGGCGAACAAGGCCCTTGACCGGGCCGAGGACCCGCGCGAAACCCTCGATTACTCGTACCAGAAGCAGCTCGAACTGCTCCAGAAGGTCCGCCGCGGCGTCGCGGACGTGGCCACCTCGCGCAAGCGCCTGGAGCTCCAGCTGAACCAGCTGCAGCAGCAGTCCTCGAAGCTGGAGGACCAGGGCCGCAAGGCGCTCGCGCTCGGCCGGGAGGACCTGGCCCGCGAGGCGCTCTCCCGCCGCGCCGCCCTCCAGCAGCAGGTGACGGACCTGGAGACCCAGCACGCGACGCTCCAGGGCGAGGAGGAGAAGCTCACCCTCGCGGCCCAGCGGCTCCAGGCCAAGGTCGACGCCTTCCGCACGAAGAAGGAGACGATCAAGGCGACGTACACGGCGGCCCAGGCGCAGACCCGGATCGGCGAGGCCTTCTCCGGCATCTCCGAGGAGATGGGCGACGTGGGCCTGGCCATCCAGCGCGCCGAGGACAAGACCGCCCAGCTCCAGGCCCGGGCCGGCGCGATCGACGAGCTGCTCGCCTCCGGGGCCCTGGACGACCCCTCCGGCATGCACAAGGACGACATCCAGGCCGAGCTGGACCGCCTCTCCGGTGGTACGGACGTGGAGCTGGAGCTGCAGCGGATGAAGGCCGAACTGGCCGGCGGCACCTCCGCCGGGCAGCAGGCCATCGAAGGGGGCACGAGCCAGTCCCAGGCGCAGCCCCAGCAGCAGCCGCAGGACACCCCGCGCTTCGACAAGCAGTGACCACCGGGCGAGGACCGGGGTCCGCGCCGAGGAGGGCGACATGATCGTACGGATCATGGGGGAGGGACAGGTGGTACTGGCCGACCGCCACCTCGCCGAGCTGAACAGGCTGGACGAGGAGCTCCTGGCCGAGATGGAGAACGGCGACGGCCCCGGCTTCCGCCGCACCCTGCGGGCCCTGCTGTCCAAGGTGCGCGAACTGGGCGAACCGGTACCCGACGACTCCCTGGAGCCGTCGGAGCTGATCCTCCCGACGGCGGAGGCGACCCTGGACGAGGTCCGGGCCCTCCTGAACGACGACGGCCTGATCCCGGGCTGACCGGGCCGGCCGTCCCGGCCGCGCTCCGCCGGCAGGGGCCCGGGTCCGTCGCGCGCCCCGCGGGCGGCGCCCCGTGGCGCCGGGCCGCGCGGCCCGGCTTGGCCGACGGCGTACGCAGGGGTGTCCGGCACGGCTACCGTAAAACCCCGTGAGCACCCTCCAGCGGGCCCGATGCCAGGCCAAGGCGCACCCCCTGGCCGTGGACGCGGCCCTGGCGGCAGGTGTCCTGGTGTGCATGGTGGCCGGCTCCTTCATGGACCCGCACGGCCCCGACGGCGTCACCTGGGGCCTGCGCGTCCCCGGCCCGTTCAGCCTGCTTCTCATCGCCCTCGGTGCCGCCGCCCTGGTCTTCCGCCGCCGCGCCCCCCGGACCGTCCTGGCCCTCACCGGCACCGTCTCCGTCGTGGAGGCCGTCACCGGCGACCCCCGCGCACCGGTGGCCATGTCGGCCGTCATCGCCCTGTACACCGTCGCCTCCACCACCGACCGCCCCACCACCTGGCGCTTCGGCCTGCTCACCATGACCGTCCTGACCGGCTCCGCCATGCTGGCCGGGCCCCTGCCCTGGTACGCCCAGGAGAACCTCGCGATCCTGGCCTGGACCGGCATCGGAGCCACCGCCGGCGACGCCGTGCGCAGCCGCCGCGCCGTCGTCCAGGCCATCCGGGAACGCGCCGAGCGGGCGGAGCGCACCCGCGAGGAGGAGGCCCGCCGCCGCGTCGCCGAGGAACGCCTGCGCATCGCCCGCGACCTGCACGACGTCGTCGCCCACCACATCGCGCTCGTCAACGTCCAGGCCGGGGTCGCCGCCCACGTCATGGACAAGCGCCCCGACCAGGCCAAGGAGGCCCTCGCCCACGTCCGCGAGGCCAGCCGCTCCGCGCTCAACGAGCTGCGCGCCACCGTCGGCCTGCTGCGCCAGTCCGGCGACCCGGAGGCCCCGACCGAGCCCGCCCCCGGCCTGGACCGCCTCGACGAGCTCGCCGGCACCTTCCGCAGCGCCGGCCTGCACGTCGAGGTCGCCCGCGCCGACCAGGGCACCACCCTGCCCGCCGCCGTCGGCCTGGCCGCCTACCGCGTCATCCAGGAAGCCCTGACCAATGTGCAGAAGCACGCCGGCCCGAGGGCCAAGGCGGAGATCAGCGTCGTGCGCGTGGGTCCGAACCTGGAGATCACCGTGCTCGACGACGGCGGCGGGGAGGACCACGATCCCGCCTCCGGCGGCGGCCACGGGCTGCTCGGCATGCGCGAGCGGGTCACCGCCCTGCGCGGCACCCTGACCACCGGTCCCCGCTACGGAGGCGGTTTCCGCGTCCATGCGATCCTGCCGGTCCGGACCCGCCCACCGGCCTCGGAGGACCCCGCATGACGATCCGTGTGCTGCTCGCCGACGACCAGGCGCTGCTGCGCAGCGCCTTTCGCGTGCTCGTCGACTCCGAGCCCGACATGGAGGTGGTGGGCGAGGCGTCCGACGGCGCGCAGGCGGTGCGGCTCGCCAAGGAGCAGCGCGCGGACGTGGTGCTGATGGACATCCGCATGCCGGGCACCGACGGGTTCGCGGCCACCCGCATGATCAGCGCCGACCCGGACCTGGCCCACGTCCGCGTGGTCATCCTGACGACGTTCGAGGTCGACGACTACGTCGTGCAGTCGCTGCGCGCCGGCGCCTCCGGCTTCCTCGGCAAGGGCTCCGAACCGGAGGAACTGCTCAACGCGATCCGCATCGCCGCCGGGGGAGAGGCGCTGCTGTCGCCGGCGGCCACCAAGGGCCTGATCGCCCGCTTCCTCGCCCAGGAGGGCACCGCCGCCGACGCCCCCGACCCCGCCCGCTCCGAACGGCTGGGCTCCCTCACCGTGCGGGAGCGCGAGGTGCTGGTGCAGGTCGCCGGCGGGCACTCCAACGACGAGATAGCCGAGCGGCTGGAGGTCAGTCCGCTGACGGTGAAGACGCACGTCAACCGGGCCATGGCCAAACTGGGCGCCCGGGACCGGGCCCAGCTCGTGGTCATCGCCTACGAGTCCGGCCTGGTCCGCCCGAGGGTGGAGTGAGCCCCGTCCGGACGTACTGCGCCGGGAGTATGCGCCGGATAAGGAAATGGACCTCGGGGCTACGGATCGGCGGCTTCCCATGGCTCAGGGTGTAGGGGCGGGCGCTCACATGTGCTGCGCGCCCCGACTCGTGCACTTCTGCCGCTCACAGAAGAGAGACCCCTGACCCATGTCCTGGCTGTCCAGATTCAGCCTCGCGCAACGGACCCTGATCGGGCTGATGTCGATCATCGCGCTCGTCTTCGGGGCGATCGCGATACCCCAGCTCAAACAGCAGCTGCTGCCCAGCATCGAACTGCCCATGGTGTCCGTGCTGGCGCCGTACCAGGGCGCGTCCCCGGACGTGGTCGAGAAGCAGGTCGTCGAACCCATCGAGGACAGCCTGGAGGCGGTCGACGGCATCACCGGCGTCACCTCCACGGCCAGTGAGGGCAACGCCCTGATCATGGCGTCCTTCGACTACGGCAACGACACCAAGCAGCTCGTCGCCGACGTCCAGCAGGCCGTCAACCGGGCCCGCGTCCAGCTCCCCGACGACGTCGACCCGCAGGTCGTCGCCGGTTCCACCGACGACATCCCGACCGTCGTCCTCGCCGTCACCTCCGACCGGGACCAGCAGGCCCTGGCCGACCAGATCGACCGCATGGTCGTGCCGGACCTGAAGGAGATCGAGGGCGTCGGCCAGGTCACCGTCGACGGCGTACGGGACCTCCAGGTCACCGTCACGCCCGACGACGCGAAGCTGGCCAGGGCCGGTCTGACCGCGCAGTCCCTCGGCGAGGCCCTGAAGGCGGGCGGCGCGACCGTCCCGGCGGGTTCCTTCGACGAGGACGGCGCCAACCGCACCGTCCAGGTCGGCGGCGGCTTCACCTCCGTCGAGCAGATCCGCGACCTGATGGTCAGGGGCGAGCCGGGCGAGGGCAGGCCGGTGCGCCTCGGCGACGTCGCCACGGTGAAACAGCAGCCGGCCCCGGCCGACTCCATCACCCGTACCGACGGCAGGCCCAGCCTCGCCGTCGCCGTGACGATGGACCGCGACGGCAGCGCGGTCGCCATCTCCGAGGCCGTCCAGGACAGGCTGCCCGAGCTGCGCAAGGAGCTCGGCTCCGGCGCGACCCTCACGGTCGTCAGCGACCAGGGCCCGGCCGTGTCGAAGTCCATCGAGGGCCTGACCACCGAGGGCGCGCTCGGTCTGCTCTTCGCGGTCCTGGTGATCCTGGTCTTCCTCGCCTCGATCCGCTCCACCCTCGTGACGGCGGTGTCCATCCCGCTGTCCGTGGTCCTCGCGCTGATCGTGCTGTGGACGCGCGACCTGTCGCTCAACGTCCTCACGCTGGGCGCCCTGACCATCGCCGTCGGCCGGGTCGTCGACGACTCGATCGTGGTCCTGGAGAACATCAAGCGGCACCTCGGCTACGGCGAGGAGCGTCATTCGGCCATCCTCAACGCCGTCCGCGAGGTCGCGGGCGCGGTGACGTCCTCGACGCTCACCACCGTCGCGGTGTTCTTGCCGATCGGCCTGGTCGGCGGCATGGTGGGCGAGCTGTTCGGCTCCTTCAGCCTGACGGTGACGGCCGCGCTGCTGGCGTCCCTGCTGGTCTCACTGACGGTCGTCCCGGTCCTGTCGTACTGGTTCCTGCGCGCCCCGAAGGGCACCCCCGAGGACGCCGAGGAGGCCCGCCGGCTGGCCGAGGAGAAGGAGGCCAGGAGCCGCCTGCAGCGCCTCTACGTCCCGGTGCTGCGCTTCGCGACCCGCCGCCGCCTCACCAGCGTGGCCATCGCGGTCGTCGTCCTGATCGGCACGTTCGGCATGGCGCCGCTGCTGAAGACGAACTTCTTCGACCAGGGCGAGGTCGAGGTCCTCACCGTCAAGCAGGAGCTGAAGCCCGGCACCAGCCTGACGGCCACCGACGCCCAGGCGAAGAAGGTCGAGCGGCTGCTCGCCGGCACCAAGGGCGTGAAGGACTACCAGGTCACGGTCGGCTCGTCCGGGTTCATGGCCGCCTTCGGCGGCGGCACGGACACCAACCAGGCCTCGTACCAGGTGATGCTGGACGACTCCGCGTCGGCCGAGGACGTCCAGGACGACCTCGAGAAGGGTCTGGCCGGCCTCAAGGGCATCGGCACCACCACCATCTCCGCCGGTGACGGTTTCGGCGCCCAGGACCTCAGCGTGGTCGTGAAGGCCGCCGACGCCGGCGTCCTGCGCACGGCGTCCGAGGAGGTCCGCAAGGCGGTCGCCTCACTCGACGACGTCACGGACGTCACCAGCGACCTGTCGCAGAGCGTCCCGCGCATCTCCGTGAAGGCCAACGGCAAGGCGGCAGCGGCCGGTTTCGACGACCAGGCCCTCGGGGCCGTCGTCGCCCAGGCCGTCCGCGGCACCCCGGTGGCCAAGGCGGTCCTGGACGACACCGAGCGCGATGTCGTCATCCGCTCGGCGAAGCCCGCGCAGACCCTGAAGCAGCTCAAGGACCTGCGTCTGGGCGCCTCCGTGAAGCTCGGTGACATCGCGACGGTCCAGGTGGTCGACGGACCGGTCTCCATGACCCGCATCGACGGCCAGCGCGCCGCCACCATCACCGCGAAGCCCACCGGTGACAACACCGGCGCGGTCAGCGCCCAGCTCCAGTCGAAGATCAACGCACTGAAGCTTCCCGACGGCGCCACCGCGTCCATCGGCGGTGTCTCCGAGGACCAGGACGAGGCGTTCGCCAACCTGGGCCTGGCGATGCTCGCGGCCGTCGCGATCGTCTTCATGCTGCTGGTGGGCACCTTCCGCTCCCTCGTCCAGCCGCTGATCCTGCTGGTCTCCATCCCGTTCGCGGCGACCGGCGCGATCGGCCTGCTGGTCGCGACCGGCACGCCGATGGGCGTCCCGGCGATGATCGGCATGCTGATGCTGATCGGCATCGTGGTGACGAACGCGATCGTGCTGATCGACCTGATCAACCAGTACCGCAGGCAGGGCCACGGCGTCGTGGAGGCGGTCGTCGAAGGCGGCCGCCACCGCCTGCGCCCCATCCTGATGACGGCCCTGGCGACGATCTTCGCGCTGCTGCCGATGGCGCTGGGCATCACCGGCGAGGGCGGCTTCATCGCCCAGCCGCTGGCGGTGGTCGTGATCGGCGGCCTGGTGACGTCGACCCTGCTGACGCTGCTGCTGGTGCCGACGCTGTACGCGATGGTGGAGCTGCGCAAGGAGCGCCGGGCGCGGAAGCGGGCGGCGAAGAAGGGCGGCGACGGGACCCGGCCGGCGCCGGCTTCCGGGGAACCCGGGCCGGCGCGGGTCTGACCCCGGCGGAGACGGCAGGAGGCCCACCCGGCACCGAGGTGCCCGGGTGGGCCTTTGTCGTGGAGGGAATCGTTACGGCAGCGCCAGCATCCGCTCCAGCGCCAGCTTCGCGAACGCCTCGGTCTCCTTGTCGACCTCGATGCGGTTGACGAGCCTGCCGTCGGCGAGGGACTCCAGGGCCCACACCAGGTGCGGCAGGTCGATCCGGTTCATGGTGGAGCAGAAGCACACCGTCCGGTCCAGGAACACGATCTCCTTGCCCTCGGGCGCGAAACGGTTCGCCAGGCGGCGGACCAGGTTCAGCTCCGTGCCGATGGCCCACTTGGAGCCGGCCGGGGCGGCCTCCAGGGTCTTGATGATGTACTCGGTCGAGCCGACGTAGTCGGCGGCGGCGACGACCTCGTGGCGGCACTCGGGGTGGACCAGGACGTTCACGCCCGGGATCCGCTCGCGCACGTCGTTGACCGAGTCGAGGTTGAAGCGGCCGTGCACCGAGCAGTGGCCGCGCCACAGGATCATCTTCGCGGCGCGCAGCTCGTCCGCCGTCAGCCCGCCGTTCGGCTTGTGCGGGTTGTAGACGACGCAGTCCTCCAGGGACATGCCCATGTCCCGCACCGCGGTGTTGCGGCCCAGGTGCTGGTCGGGCAGGAAGAGGACCTTCTCGCCCTGCCGGAAGGCCCACTCCAGGGCCCGCCGGGCGTTGGAGGAGGTGCAGATCGTGCCGCCGTGCTTGCCCGTGAACGCCTTGATGTCGGCGGACGAGTTCATGTACGACACCGGCACGACCTGCTCGGCTATGCCGGCCTCGGTCAGCACGTCCCAGCACTCGGCGACCTGCTCGGCCGTCGCCATGTCGGCCATGGAGCAGCCGGCGGCCAGGTCCGGCAGGACCACCTTCTGGTCGTCGGAGGTCAGGATGTCCGCGGACTCCGCCATGAAGTGCACGCCGCAGAACACGATGTACTCGGCCTCGGGGCGCGCCGCCGCGTCCCGGGCCAGCTTGAAGGAGTCGCCCGTGACGTCGGCGAACTGGATGACCTCGTCGCGCTGGTAGTGGTGGCCGAGCACGAAGACCTTGTCCCCGAGCCTCTCCTTGGCCCTGCGGGCGCGCTCCACCAGGTCCGGGTCGGACGGCGAGGGCAGGTCGCCGGGACACTCCACCCCGCGTTCGCTGCGGGGGTCGGCCTCACGGCCGAGGAGCAGCAGGGCGAGGGGCGTCGGCTGTACGTCGAGCTCCTGGGTCTGGGCGGTGGTCACGACACGCACCCTTTCTGTTCTGCGGCTCGCCGGGCCCGGCCGGTGGGCCGGGCCCGGCGGGACAATGCGGGACACCGTTTCGACTTTTCGTCGATTTGACGCTATCTATCATAACCGCTTCACGTCACTTTGACGATGGCCATAGCGTCTGTGTGACGTGAATCCCGCGCGGCGCCCGTTCATTCCCGGACGGTGTCCGGAAGACCCCCACTGGAGCCGGTTTCCGCTCCGGGACGCGTGTGCGAGCATGAAGGGGACCGAAGGAACCGAACGACACGCACCCGGCCCGGAATGAATCCGTGGCCCCGCCGGTTGCAACCGTCGGCAAGCAGTCTCCGTACAACCCGGGAGAGATGTAGATGTCCGTATCGGACGAGACCACCACCGTCACCGACGGCATCATCCTGACCGACGCCGCCGCGGCCAAGGTCAAGGCCCTGCTCGACCAGGAAGGCCGCGACGACCTCGCGCTGCGTGTCGCCGTCCAGCCCGGTGGCTGCTCCGGCCTGCGCTACCAGCTCTTCTTCGACGAGCGTTCCCTCGACGGCGACGTGGAGAAGGACTTCGGCGGGGTGAAGGTCGTCACCGACCGCATGAGCGCTCCGTACCTGGGCGGCGCCACCATCGACTTCGTGGACACGATCGAGAAGCAGGGCTTCACGATCGACAACCCGAACGCGACCGGCTCCTGCGCCTGCGGCGACTCCTTCAGCTGAGCCGAGCCCGGCGGCGGACACGACGAAGGCGGCGGCCCCTTCCGACGGGGCCGCCGCCTTCGTCTTCGCGCGCCCTACCGGGTCCGCTCGGGCGGCGCCGGCAGCCGGGCCCCGTCCTTCTGCAGCGGGACCGGCTCGCCGTCCGACCCGACGACCTCGCGGTCGCCGAGCGGCCCGTCCAGCCGCACCGTCTGCTGGTACTGCTTGGCGATCATGATGCAGACCTTGCCCGGCCAGGGCCTCTCGGTCACCGTGACCGTCACCCGGTCCGCGCCCTCGCGCGCCGTCGCCTCGTAGTCGGAGCACACCCCGCCCGAGAAGGTCACGGTCAGCTCGTTGCCCTCGGCCGTGTAGCCCTCCACCTCGACGTCCCGCGGGGCCGGCGCCGAGGTCGGCTCGTCGCCCGGCCCGGTCGGCCGCGGGCTGGGGCGGCCGGTGGGCTGCCCGCCGGGCCCGGGCGCGGCCAGGTACTCCGGCTCGACCGCCGGATACGTCACCGTGAACGCCTCCCCGGCGCCCGCCGCCCGCACCTCGAACAGCCAGGACGGCACCAGGGCCCGCCGTCCCTCCACGACGTGCGCGGCCAGCCCGAACACCGCCTTCTCCACCGTGAGCGGCTCCTGCTGCGGCGCGTCCGCCGACGCCTCGCACGGCTCCTCCCGCCGGTCCTGGAGCGGCACGGGCGAGGCGCAGCCGCCGACGCCCGCGCGCGGGTCGTCCCCCGGCCGCGCGTTCATCAGGTCCAGCGCCTCCCCGGCGCTCACCACGGGGTACGTGTCCCCCTTCACCGGCGCGCCGAGCTGTCCGCTGCCGCCGACCACCTCCCCCTCGCCGCCGACGGTCACCCCCGTCGTCCAGCCGTACGTCGGCAGCCCGCCGACCACGGGATCGGCGTTCACCGTCCGCCTGGCGCCCACGACCTGGCTCGCGTCGCGCCGCGCGTCGTCCTGGCCCACCGCCTTCAGCACGGGCGCGGCCGCCTTCATCGCCGCCTCCTCGCTCACCGGGTCGCCGGCCGGGGAGGCCGGGTCCTGCGCGCACACGGTGGGCTTTCGGCAGTCGTCGGTACCCGGGGCGTACCGGTGGAACGTCCAGGCGCCCGGCGCCTGCCGGTTCACCCGCAGACTCGGCCCCTGGCCGTCCTTGCCGGACCCGGCCTTCCAGACCTGCCCCTCGGCGACGGGCGCCCCGTCCAGCCCGAGGGCCTCGGCCAGCCGGGCCACCTCCTGCCGGGTGACCTCGCCCCGCGCCCGGTACACGGGCGCCGAGCCGGGGCCGTCCGGGAGCGCGCCGCCGGCCCGGTAGACCGCGCCGTAGGGGTCGGGCTCGCCCGGCGCGATGCCGTTCGCACCGGTCTCGGAGGAGCCGTCGAGGACGAGCGGCGGGGGCGTGCCGCCACCGCCGGGCGCCCCGGAGGACGACGTCCCCCCGTCCGGCCCCCCGGAGGCACGGGCGGTCAGGTAGGCCCCGCCGCCCCCGACGAGCAGCACGGCGGCGGTGACGGCGGCGACCATCGCGGACGTACGGCGCCGGGTGGGCGGCGCCTCGGGCGGCCCGCCGTCCGAGGCACCCCCTTCGCCCGCGCCGGGTGCCTCGGCGGGAGGACCGCCGCCGTCGCGCGCGCCGGACGGATCCGCGTCCGCCTCCCGGTCCCCGGCCCCCGGGGCCGCCGCTTCGAGGCCCCCGGTCCGGGCGCCCGGTTCCCCGGGGTCCGAGAGGCCGGGACCCTCCTGGGGGTCCCGCGCCTCGGTGCCGCCGGAAGCGCCCTTGACGTCCCGCGCGTTCTCGGCGGTCCCGTCGGCGCCGGGCCCGGTGGTGGCGTCGTCGTTGTCGGGTCGCTCGGTGTCCACCGCATCGCTCCTTCGGCCGCACAGCTGTCCCGGACGACCCGGCCCCTTCTCGCACGGGCCGCTGACGGGTCGTATCCCGCATCCTCTTTACGGGGGACAGCGATGGGACGCAGCGGGGGAGCACCCGGTTCCCTCCGGGGCCGGCGTCCGCTCAGTCGCCGTAGTCCGACATGGCGTCCAGCAGCCGGGCCGACGCCCGGGGCACGGTCACGCCGTGGATGAGGGAGGGCGGGACCGGCGCGGTGGACACCCGCTCCGGAACCGTCCAGTGGGGTGCCATCCGGGCGCAGTCACCGCGCAGCGACGCCAGGCCCCCTTCGAGGTCGGCCGGGGCGGGGGAGTGGACCTTGAGGTTCGTCATAGCGGCACCGTAAGCACGCCGCGGCTCACGAAGAAAGATCTACTATCGGGTAGTTTTGCCCGCTTCGAAGCCGGCACGCTTCCCGGTAGCGTGAACTGTCAACCTGCCCGTCCGCCGCTCGCCGCTCCTTCCGGCGAGCGCCGCCGCGCCCCACCGTTGCCTCCGGGAGATTCCACGCCGTGCGCATCGCAGTCACCGGCTCCATCGCCACCGACCACCTCATGACCTTCCCCGGCCGCTTCTCCGACCAGCTGGTGGCGGACCAGCTGCACACGGTCTCGCTGTCCTTCCTGGTCGACAAGCTCGACGTGCGCCGCGGCGGCGTCGGCGCGAACATCGCCTTCGGCATGGGCCAGCTCGGCACCCGCCCGATCCTGGTCGGCGCCGCGGGCTCGGACTTCGACGAGTACCGGGCCTGGCTGGACCGGCACGGCGTCGACACCGCCTCGGTCCGCATCTCCGACACCCTGCACACGGCCCGCTTCGTGTGCACCACCGACGCCGACCACAACCAGATCGGCTCCTTCTACACGGGCGCCATGAGCGAGGCCCGCCTCATCGAGCTGAAGACGGTCGCCGACCGGGTCGGCGGCCTGGACCTGGTCCTCATCGGCGCCGACGATCCGGAGGCGATGCTGCGCCACACCGAGGAGTGCCGCTCCCGGTCCATCCCCTTCGCCGCCGACTTCTCCCAGCAGATCGCCCGTATGGACGGCGAGGAGATCCGCATCCTGCTGGACGGGGCGACGTACCTGTTCTCCAACGAGTACGAGAAGGGCCTCATCGAGACGAAGACGGGCTGGTCGGACGCCGAGATCCTGTCCCGCGTCGGCCACCGCGTCACCACCCTCGGCGCGCGCGGCGTGCGCATCGAGCGGACCGGCGAGGACCCGATCGAGGTCGGCTGCCCGGAGGAGCGGCTCAAGGCCGACCCGACCGGTGTCGGCGACGCCTTCCGCGCCGGCTTCCTGTCCGGCCTGGCCTGGGGCGTCTCCCTGGAGCGCGCCGCCCAGGTCGGCTGCATGCTGGCCACGCTGGTCATCGAGACGGTCGGCACCCAGGAGTACCGGCTGCGCCGCGCCCACTTCATGGAGCGCTTCACCAAGGCGTACGGCGACGAGGCGGCGGCCGAGGTGCAGGTGCACCTGGCCTGACGCCCCGCCCGTCAGGAGAGCCGGCGGACCACGTACGCCGACCCCCGGTCCGCCGGCTCCTCGCCCACGTACTCCTGGCCCCGCATCTCGCACCAGGCCGGGATGTCCAGCCGCGCCGCCTCGTCGTCGGCGAGGACGCGGACCGTGCCGCCCATCGGTACGTCGCCGATGACCTTGGCCAGCTCGATCACCGGGACCGGGCAGCGCCTGCCCACGGCGTCCACGACCAGCGCCCCGGCCTCCCCGGCCGTCGCCGTGCCGGCCGGCGCGCCCAGCTTCTCCCGGACCGCCGCCACCGCCCGGGGCAGCACCTCCAGGAACCGCTCGACGTCCTCCCGCGCCGCTCCCGCCGGCAGCGACACCCGCACGTTCCCCTCGCTCAGCACCCCCATCGCCTTCAGCACGTGGCTCGGCGTCAGCGTGCTGCTCGTACAGGACGAACCGGACGACACCGAGAACCCCTCCCGGTCCAGCTCGTGCAGCAGGCTCTCCCCGTCGGCGTAGAGGCACGAGAAGGTGACGATCCCGGGCAGCCGGCGCACCGGCTCGCCGACCACCTCCACGTCCGGCACCAGCCGGGGCACCCGGGCCCGGATCCGGTCCGTCAGCTCCCGCAGCCGCAGGGCCTCCCGGGCCGCCTCCGCCCGGACCGCCCGCAGCGAGGCCGCCGCCGCCACGATCGCCGGGACGTTCTCGAAGCCGGCCGCCCGCCCCGACTCCCGCTCGTCCACCGGCCCCTGCGGCGCGAACCGCACGCCCTTGCGCACGACGAGCAGCCCGACGCCCGGCGGCCCGCCCCACTTGTGCGCACTGGCCGTCAGCAGCGACCAGTCGCCCTCCACCGGCCCCCACCCCAGCGACTGCGCCGCGTCCACCAGCAGCGGCACCCCCGCCGCGCGGCAGACCTCGGCGACCTCGGCCACCGGCTGCCCGGTCCCCACCTCGTGGTTGGCCGACTGCAGGCACGCCAGCGCGGTGTCCGGCCGCAGCGCGGCGGCGTACGACGCGGCGTCCACCGCCCCCGTGCGGTCGACGGCGACCCGGGTGACCGTCCCCCCGCCGGCCTCGTGCACCTCGGCCGCGTGGAGCACCGAGGAGTGTTCGACCGCCGACACGATCAGGTGGCGCCCCACCCGGCGGCGCCCGGCCAGCGCCCCCGCGATCCCGGAGTGCACCGCCCGCGTCCCGGAGGAGGTGAACACCAGCTCGTCCGCGCGGCATCCCACCGCCTCGGCCGCCGCCTCCCGCGCCGCGTCCAGCAGCATCCGCGCCCGCCGCCCCTCCCGGTACAGCCGCGCGGGATCGGCCCACCCCTCGTCGAGGGAGGCCTGCAGCGCCTGCCGGGCGACGGGGTGGAGGGGAGCGGAGGAAGCAGCGTCGAAGTAGGCCACACGGCAACGCTAGACGCCGGCCGGGGGAACGCGCCCCCGGGGGCGCGGGGAAGCGCGCGACCGGCCGCGGACCGTCCGCACGCGCGCACCACGGGCGGAACCGAGCCATGGCCGCCCGGTCCCACCCCTTCGGGGTGACCCGCGGCGCGTATGCGACCCTCCCCGCGAACCCCCGGAGGGCGTCGGCTAGGGTTTGCTCCGCATAAACATCCAAACCCCTGCCCGACGCAGGGCGGCGACCGACCAGCGAGAAGGCCGCAGCCACCAGCGCGGGCGAGACTCTCGGGAAGGCGCTACGTGAGTCCCAACGGCTCCGACCGCTCGCCGCGGCGCCCGATGCGGCGGAAGCTGCTGCAGGCACTGACCGCGGGCCTGGTCCTGGCGACCGCCACCGGTTGCACATACGAGGACTTCCCCCGCCTCGGCATGCCCACCCCGACCACGGAAGAGGCTCCGCGGATCCTCTCCCTGTGGCAGGGCTCCTGGGCCGCCGCGCTCGCCGTGGGCGTGCTGGTGTGGGGCCTGATCCTGTGGAGTGCATTCTTCCACCGGCGCAGCCGCACCAAGGTCGAAGTTCCTCCGCAGACCCGGTACAACATGCCCATCGAGGCGCTGTACACGGTGGTCCCCCTCATCATCGTCTCGGTCCTCTTCTACTTCACGGCCCGCGACGAGTCCGAGCTCCTCAGCATGAAGAAGAAGCCCGACGTCACGGTCAACGTGGTCGGCTTCCAGTGGAGCTGGTGCTTCAACTACGTCGAGAGCGTCGACGGTTCCTCCGGTGACGCCAAGACCTCCAAGGAACTGGACGCCATCCCGGACCGGTACCGGGAGGCCTTCCCGGCCGACGCCGGCGGCGTCTACGACTGCGGCATCCCCGGCACCCGGAACCCGCAGAACGGCAACCCCGGCCCGACCCTCTGGCTCCCCAAGGGCAAGACGGTCCGCTTCGTCCTCACCTCGCGCGACGTCATCCACTCCTTCTGGGTGCTGCCGTTCCTGATGAAGCAGGACGTGATCCCGGGCCACACCAACGCCTTCGAGGTGACCCCCAACAAGGAGGGCACCTTCCGGGGCAAGTGCGCCGAACTGTGCGGCGTCGACCACTCCCGGATGCTGTTCAACGTGAAGGTCGTCTCCCCGGAGCGCTACGAGCAGCACCTCAAGGACCTCGTGAAGAAGGGGCAGACCGGTTACGTGCCCGCCGGCATCGAGCAGGCGGGTCACGAGAAGAACCGGGAGTCGAACATCCTGTGAGCATCCTCAACGAACCCCAGGGTGCCGCGGCAGCAGGGTCCCACTATGAGGACGAGCTGCCGGTCCGGCGCCAGAACCGCGGCAGCGTCGTCATCAAGTGGCTGACGACCACGGACCACAAGACGATCGGCACGCTGTACCTGGCCACGTCGTTCGTCTTCTTCTGCATCGGCGGCGTCATGGCGCTGGTCATGCGCGCCGAGCTGGCCCGGCCGGGCCTGCAGATCATGTCGAACGAGCAGTTCAACCAGGCGTTCACGATGCACGGCACGATCATGCTGCTGATGTTCGCGACGCCGCTGTTCGCCGGCTTCGCCAACTGGATCATGCCGCTGCAGATCGGCGCGCCGGACGTGGCCTTCCCCCGGCTGAACATGTTCGCCTACTGGCTGTACCTGTTCGGCTCCCTGATCGCGGTGGCGGGCTTCCTGACCCCGCAGGGCGCGGCCGACTTCGGCTGGTTCGCCTACACCCCGCTGTCGGACGCGGTGCGCTCGCCGGGCGTCGGCGCCGACATGTGGATCATGGGCCTGGCCTTCTCCGGCTTCGGCACCATCCTCGGCTCGGTCAACTTCATCACCACCATCATCTGCATGCGCGCCCCGGGCATGACGATGTTCCGCATGCCGATCTTCACCTGGAACGTGCTGCTGACCGGTGTGCTGGTGCTGCTGGCCTTCCCGGTGCTGGCCGCGGCGCTGTTCGCGCTGGAGGCGGACCGCAAGTTCGGCGCGCACATCTTCGACGCCCAGTACGGCGGGTCGCTGCTGTGGCAGCACCTGTTCTGGTTCTTCGGGCATCCGGAGGTGTACATCATCGCGCTGCCGTTCTTCGGCATCATCTCCGAAGTGATCCCGGTCTTCTCCCGCAAGCCGATGTTCGGCTACATGGGCCTGATCGGCGCGACGATCGCGATCGCGGGCCTGTCGGTGACGGTGTGGGCGCACCACATGTACGTCACCGGCGGTGTGCTGCTGCCGTTCTTCTCCTTCATGACCTTCCTGATCGCGGTCCCCACCGGTGTGAAGTTCTTCAACTGGATCGGCACCATGTGGAAGGGCTCGCTGTCCTTCGAGACCCCGATGCTGTGGGCGATGGGCTTCCTCGTCACCTTCACCTTCGGCGGTCTGACCGGTGTCATCCTGGCCTCGCCGCCGATGGACTTCCACGTCTCCGACTCGTACTTCGTGGTGGCGCACTTCCACTACGTCGTCTTCGGCACCGTGGTGTTCGCGATGTTCTCCGGCTTCCACTTCTGGTGGCCGAAGTGGACGGGCAAGATGCTCGACGAGCGCCTCGGCAAGATCACCTTCTGGACGCTGTTCGTCGGCTTCCACGGCACCTTCCTGGTCCAGCACTGGCTGGGTGCCGAGGGCATGCCGCGCCGGTACGCGGACTACCTCGCGGCCGACGGCTTCACCGCCCTGAACACGATCTCGACGATCGCCTCGTTCCTGCTCGGCATGTCGATCCTGCCGTTCTTCTACAACGTCTGGAAGACGGCCAAGTACGGCAAGCCGGTCGGCGTGGACGACCCGTGGGGCTACGGCCGCTCGCTGGAGTGGGCGACCTCCTGCCCGCCGCCGCGGCACAACTTCCTCACCCTGCCGCGGATCCGCAGCGAATCCCCGGCGTTCGACCTGCACCACCCGGAGATCGCCGCGCTCGACCAGCTCGAGAACATCGGCCGTGAGGACTCCGAGACGGCGGCCCTCGCTGGCGGCAAGGAGGCCGGCAAGTGAAGATCCAGGGCAAGATGTTCATGTGGCTGAGCGCCTTCATCCTGGTGATGGCGGTCGTCTACGGCTGGTGGTCCAGGGAGCCCGCCGGCACCACCGCCCTCTTCCTGGCCTTCGGCCTGGCGATCATGATCGGCTTCTACCTCGGCTTCACGGCCAAGCGGGTCGACGTGGGCGCCCAGGACAACAAGGAGGCGGACGTCGCGGACGACGCCGGCGAGGTCGGGTTCTTCAGCCCGCACAGCTGGCAGCCGCTCTCCCTGGCCGTCGGCGGCGCGTTCGCCTTCCTGTCGGTCGCCGTCGGCTGGTGGCTGATGTACTTCTCGGCACCGCTGATGCTGATCGGCATCTGGGGCTGGGTCTTCGAGTACTACCGCGGTGAGAACCGCACCCAGTAGCACACACCCGGCACCGCGCGAGCCCGGACACTCCGTACGGAGCGTCCGGGCTCGTGCATGTGCAGCAAATAATGTCCCTCGTACGGGTTATTCGGCGCGCCGCTGTTGACTCGGCTCCCTACGGTGACGGCATGAGCCACACACCGCGCACCTCCACCGTCGCCGGCTGCACGCTGCTGGCGATCGCCCTCGGCGCGACCCTCACCGGCTGCGGCGAGGACGACAATCCGCTCACGGCCGCGCCCTACGACGCGGCGGACCAGATCTCCTTCAGCGGCCCCGGCGCCGCCGGGGGGAAGGCCGACCCGGACAAACCCCTGGAGGTCGTGGCCCAGGGCTCGGACGGGCGCATCACGGACGTCACGGCGGCGGACGCCTCGGGACGGTACGTGGCCGGTGAGCTCTCCGCCGACGGCCGCCGCTGGCACAGCACCTCACCGCTGGCCGCCGACGCCCGCTACACGGTCCGGGTGAGCACCGAGAACCAGGACGGCGCACCCGGCCGCAAGGTCCTCGCCTTCGTCACGGGCAAGCCCACCGCCGAGAAGCGCCTGGACGTCACCTTCGGACCGAAGGCGGGCACCTACGGCGTGGGCCAGCCGCTCACGGCCGAACTGAGCGTGCCGGTCGCCGACCGCGCCCAGCGGGCCGTCGTCGAGCGCGCCCTGAAGGTCAGCTCCACGCCCGCGGTGCAGGGCTCCTGGCACTGGGTGGACGACAAGGAGCTCCACTACCGCCCCGAGGCGTACTGGCCGGCGCACGCCACCGTCCAGGTGCGCAGCAACCTGGACGGCATCAAGATCAACGACCGGCTGTGGGGCGGGAAGGCCGAACAGCTGGAGATCACCACGGGGGACCGGGTCGTCGCCGTCACGGACGCCGCCGCGCACTCGATGACCGTCTACAAGAACGACGAGGCGGTCAAGACCATCCCCGTCACCACCGGCAAACCCGGCTTCGACACCCGCAACGGCGTCAAGGTCGTCCTCGGCAAGGAACGCTTCGTACGCATGCGCAGCACCACCATAGGGATAGCCGAGGGCTCCTCGGAGGCGTACGACCTGCCCGTCCACTTCGCGACCCGGGTGACCTGGAGCGGCGAGTACGTCCACGCCGCCCCCTGGTCCGTCGGCTCCCAGGGCTACGCCAACGTCAGCCACGGCTGCACCGGCATGAGCACCGCCGACGCCGAGTGGTTCTTCGACACCGTCCGCGAAGGCGACGTGGTGGAGGTCGTCAACTCCGCGGGGCACACGATGGAGCCCTTCGGCAACGGCTTCGGCGACTGGAACCTGACCTGGGACGAGTGGCGCGCCGGCAGCGCCCTGGTGGCCGGGGACCCGGCCGGGCCCGGCCCGCAGGACGCGGCGCGGCTGCGGCCGGCGGCCGCGTGACGCCCCGGGCGGCGCGCTCGGCCCCGCCCCCGCCGCGTCCCCCGCGTCACGGGAGGAACCGGACTCCTAGGCGCTCTGCAGCCTCTCCTGGCGCAGCAGGGCGGCCAGGGCCGCCGCGAACTCCACCGGCTCCACCGGCAGCGCCACCGCCGCGTCCGCCCGGCTCCACGTCGCCAGCCACGCGTCCTGGGGCCGGCCGATCAGCAGCAGCACCGGCGGGCAGTTGAAGATCTCGTCCTTGATCTGCCGGCACAGCCCCATGCCGCCCATGGGCACGGCCTCGCCGTCCAGCACGCAGACGTCGATCCCGCCCTTGTCCAGCTCCTTGACGACGGCCGCCGGAGTCGCGCACTCCACGAACTCCACGACCGGGGCGTCCGGGGCCGGCCTCCGGCCGGTGGCGAGCCGCACCTGTTCGCGGGTGGTGGAGTCGTCGCTGTAGACCAGCACCGTGGCGGTCGGCTGCATTGTTCCTCCGTGACGTCAGCGTCTTAAGGACAGGCCCGATGGGCGGATGCTACTCCCTCGAAGGCCACGTCAACACCGGTCCGAAGGGGAGAGACACTCCGAACGGCACCCCCCGGAGTGAGGGCGGGATAAGCGACCGACATAATGTCGGTCGTGGCGACAGCAACGACAGTAGAAACCGGGCACGCGCACCCGTCGGTCAATCGGCCGAACCTCACCAGCGTCGGAACCATCATCTGGTTGAGCTCCGAGCTGATGTTCTTCGCGGCCCTCTTCGCGATGTACTTCACCCTGCGATCGGTGACCGGGCCCGACTTCTGGTCGGAGAAGGCCGACGCCCTGAACTTCCCGTTCTCGGCGACGAACACCACGATCCTGGTGCTCTCCTCCCTCACCTGCCAGCTCGGCGTGTTCGCCGCCGAGCGCGGTGACGTGAAGAAGCTCCGGATGTGGTTCGTCGTCACCTTCATCATGGGCGCGATCTTCATCGGCGGTCAGGTCTTCGAGTACACCGAGCTGGTCAAGCACGAGGGCCTGTCGCTCTCGTCCGACCCGTACGGCTCGGTCTTCTACCTGACCACCGGCTTCCACGGCCTGCACGTGACAGGCGGTCTCATCGCCTTCCTGCTGGTCCTCGGCCGGACCTACGCGGCCCGCAGATTCACCCACGAGCAGGCGACCGCGGCCATCGTCGTGTCCTACTACTGGCACTTCGTCGATGTCGTCTGGATCGGCCTCTTCGCCACGATCTACATGATCAAGTAGCCGGGTCCGCATCCGCGCGCGCTCCTTGGAGCGCACATCCCAAAGCATCGACGCAGAAGATCCTGACACCGGGGTAATCCGTGAAAAAGCTCTCCGCACGACGACGCCACCCGTTGGCGGCGCTCGTCGTCCTACTCCTCGCGCTGGCATGCACCGGGGGGCTGTACGCCGTGCTCGCACCGACGAGCAAGGCGCAGGCCGACGAAACCGCCCAGTCCCTCACCATCGAGGAGGGCAAGAAGCTCTATGCGGTCGGCTGCGCCAGCTGCCACGGCACCGGCGGTCAGGGCACCACTGACGGGCCGCCTCTGGTCGGTGTGGGCGCCGCGGCCGTCGACTTCCAGGTGGGCACCGGCCGTATGCCGGCCCAGCAGCCCGGCGCGCAGGTGCCGGAGAAGAGGAACATCTACACCCAGGCCGAGATCGACCAGCTGGCGGCCTACATCGCCTCGCTGGGCGCCGGTCCCGCCGTCCCGACCGAGGAGCAGTACGGCCCGGAGGGCGCGGACATCGCCAAGGGCGGTGACCTCTTCCGCACCAACTGCGCGCAGTGTCACAATTTCACCGGCAAGGGTGGCGCGCTGACGCACGGCAAGTACGCGCCGAACCTCGAGGGCGTCTCCCCCAAGCACATCTACGAGGCCATGCAGACCGGCCCGCAGAACATGCCCTCGTTCCCCGACACCACGCTGACCGAGCAGAACAAGAAGGACATCATCGCGTACCTGAACGCGGTCAACGGCGAAGAGAGCGAGAGCCTCGGCGGGCTCGAGCTGGGCGGCATCGGCCCGGTGGCCGAGGGTCTGTTCGGCTGGATCTTCGGTCTCGGCGGCCTGATCGCCGTCGCCGTGTGGGTCGCCGCCCGGACCGCAAAGGCGAAGAAGTCATGAGCAGCCAAGACATTCCAGAAGAGAACCTGCCCGTCGCGCAGGACACCGGTCACGGCACGGTAGGCGTCGCGGACGAGAAGAACCCGTTCGCCGACCCGGGCCTGCCGCCCCACGAGCACCGGATCCAGGACATCGACGAGCGGGCCGCCAAGCGGTCCGAGCGCACGGTCACCCTGCTGTTCACGGTGTCGATGCTGGCCACCATCGGCTTCATCGCCGCGTACGTGGCGATCCCGGTCCACAAGGTCGTCTACATCTTCCCGCTGGGCCACATCAGCGCGCTGAACTTCGCGCTCGGCCTGACGCTCGGCATCGCGCTGTTCACCATCGGCGCGGGCGCGGTCCACTGGGCCCGCACCCTGATGTCCGACGTGGAGCTCGCCGACGACCGGCACCCGATCGAGGCGGGACCCGAGGTCCGCGAGAAGGTCCACGCGGACTTCCGCCAGGGCGCCAAGGAGTCGCAGCTCGGCCGTCGCAAGCTGATCCGCAACACCATGTTCGGCGCGGTCGCCCTGGTGCCGCTGTCCGGTCTGGTGCTGCTGCGCGACCTCGGTCCGCTGCCCGAGGAGAAGCTGCGCCACACCATGTGGCGCAAGGGCAAGCTGCTCGTCAACATGAACACCAACGAGCCGCTGCGTCCCTCCGACATCGCGGTGGGCTCGCTCACCTTCGCCAAGCCGGAAGGCCTCGAGGAGCACGACCACGGGTTCCAGAACGAGATCGCCAAGGCGGCCCTGATGATCGTCCGGATCCAGCCGGACGACATCAAGGACAAGCGCGAGCTCGAGTGGTCGCACGAGGGCATCGTCGCGTACTCGAAGATCTGCACCCACGTCGGTTGCCCGATCTCCCTGTACGAGCAGCAGACGCACCACGTGCTGTGCCCCTGCCACCAGTCCACCTTCGACCTCTCCGACGGTGCCCGTGTGATCTTCGGGCCCGCCGGCCACGCCCTGCCGCAGCTGCGCATCGGCGTGAACGACGAGGGTTACCTCGAAGCGCTCGGCGACTTCGAAGAGCCCGTCGGTCCTGCATTCTGGGAGCGCGGATGAGCACTTCAGCCACCAACGAGTCCCGCTCTCGCGGGAAGGCACCGGCCGGCGAGCGTGTCGCCGACTGGGCCGACGGCCGGCTGGGGATCTACTCCCTGGCCAAGGCCAACATGCGCAAGATCTTCCCGGACCACTGGTCCTTCATGCTGGGCGAGATCTGCCTGTACAGCTTCCTCATCATCATCCTCACGGGTGTGTACCTGACGCTGTTCTTCCACCCGTCGATGAACGAGGTGGAGTACCACGGCTCCTACGTCCCGATGCAGGGCCAGCTGATGAGCGAGGCCTACAAGTCGACGCTGGACATCAGCTTCGACGTGCGCGGCGGTCTGCTGATCCGGCAGATCCACCACTGGGCGGCGGTCATCTTCCTCGCCGGCATGTTCGTGCACATGATGCGCGTCTTCTTCACCGGCGCCTTCCGCAAGCCGCGCGAGATCAACTGGCTGTTCGGCTTCCTGCTGTTCGTCCTGGGCATGTTCACCGGTTTCACCGGCTACTCGCTCCCGGACGACCTGCTCTCCGGCACCGGTGTCCGCTTCACCCAGGGCGCGATCCTGTCGATGCCGATCGTCGGCACGTACATCTCGATGTTCCTGTTCGGCGGCGAGTTCCCCGGCGACGACTTCGTCGCCCGGTTCTACTCGATCCACATCCTGCTGCTGCCGGGCATCATGCTCGGGCTCGTGGTGGCCCACCTGATCCTGGTCTTCTACCACAAGCACACGCAGTTCGCGGGCCCCGGACGGACCAACACCAACGTCGTCGGCATGCCGCTGCTGCCGGTCTACATGGCCAAGGCCGGAGGCTTCTTCTTCCTGGTCTTCGGTTTCACCGCCGCGCTCGCCGGCATCGCGTCCATCAACCCGATCTGGGTCCTGGGCCCGTACCGTCCGGACCAGGTGTCCACCGGCGCCCAGCCCGACTGGTACATGGGCTTCGCCGAGGGCCTGGTGCGCGCCATGCCCGGCTGGGAGATCAACTTCCTGGGCCACACGCTCGTCCTGGGCGTGTTCGTCCCGCTGGTGCTCTTCGGCCTCTTCCTCGCCCTGATCGCCCTCTACCCGTTCCTGGAGGCGTGGGTCACCGGGGACAAGCGCGAGCACCACATCCTGGACCGCCCGCGCAACGTCCCGACCCGCACCGCCCTGGGTGTCGCGTGGGTCACGGCGTACATGATCATGCTGATCGGCGGTGGCAACGACATCATCGCCACCCACTTCAACCTGTCGATCAACGCGGTTACCTGGTTCGTCCGCATCGGCTTCTTCGCCGGACCGGTCATCGCGTTCATCGTCACCAAGCGGATCTGCCTCGGCCTGCAGCGCCGGGACCGGGAGAAGGTGCTGCACGGCCGCGAGTCGGGCATCATCAAGCGCCTGCCGCACGGTGAGTTCATCGAGGTGCACGAGCCGCTCAGCCAGGAGCAGATGTACACGCTCACGGCACACGAGCAGTACAAGCCGGCCGAGATCGGCCCGGCGGTCGACGAGAACGGCGTCGAGCGCAAGGTGAAGGGCACCGAGAAGCTGCGCACCAAGCTCAGCAAGGCCTACTACGGCCCGGAGTCCCAGGTCCCGAAGCCCACCGTCGAGGAGTACAGGGAGATCACGAGCGGCCACGGCCACCACTGATCGCTGCGTTCGCCACGCCACGGTCGAAGGGCCCCGTCCGGTGTTCGGACGGGGCCCTTCGCCGTGTCCGGGCTGGATAGGGTGGGATCCACCACCGACGTACGACGACCAGGAGCGGCTGATGAGCGCTGTGACCCCCGCTGGAGGCGACAACGCGGCGGGCCGCACCTGGCCCGCCCTGCTGAACGGCCTGCTGGACGGCCGTGACCTGTCCGCGGACGACACCGCCTGGGCGATGGACCTGATCATGCGGGGCGAGGCGACCGACGCGCAGATCGCCGGGTTCGCGGTGGCGCTGCGGGCCAAGGGCGAGACGGTGGAGGAGATCTCCGGCCTGGTCCGCACGATGTACGAGCACGCCAACGTGATCGAGGTGCCGGGCGACACGGTCGACATCGTCGGCACCGGCGGCGACGGCGCGAGGACCGTCAACATCTCCACCATGTCGGCGATCGTCGTCGCCGGCACCGGCGCGAAGGTCGTCAAGCACGGCAACCGGGCCGCCTCGTCGGCGTCCGGCGCCTCGGACGTGCTGGAGAAGCTCGGGGTCAACCTGGAACTGACGCCGAAGCGGGTGGCCGAGGTCGCCGAGGAGGCCGGGATCACCTTCTGCTTCGCGGTGCGGTTCCACCCGGCGCTGCGCCACGTGGCGGCGGCACGGGGCCAGCTGGGCATCCGGACCACCTTCAACTTCCTCGGTCCGCTCACCAACCCGGCCAGGGTGAAGGCCCAGGCGGTGGGCGTCGCCGACCCGCGCATGGCGCCCATCGTCGCCGGCGTGTTCGCCGAGCGCGGCAACTCCTCCCTGGTGTTCCGGGGCGACGACGGCCTCGACGAGCTGACGACGACCTCGACGTCCCGGGTGTGGGTCGTCCGGGACGGCGAGGTGACCGAGGAGACCTTCGACCCGCGGGACGCCGGCCTCGGCCTGGTGCCCGTGGAGGCCCTGCGGGGCGCCGACGCCTCCCACAACGCGGAGGTGGCGCGGCGCCTGCTGGACGGCGAGACCGGTCCGGTCCGCGACGCCGTCCTGCTGAACTCGGCGGCCGCCCTGGTGGCGTTGCGGCCGACCCGGGCGCCGCTGGTGGAGCAGATCCGGGCCGGGATGCAGGAGGCGGCGGAGGCGATCGACTCGGGGGCGGCGAAGCGGACCCTGGAGCGCTGGGTGGCCGCCAGCAACGCCTGAACCCGCGGGAGCCGACGCGGGGCGCGGTCCGGTATCCGGACCGCGCCCTTGCGCGTCGGTGATCGTGTGGCAAGATGCTCACCAGGTCATGAGCGACAGCCATGAGGCCCCGGCCGGCTGTCCGGCAACCCTCCGTCCGTGGCGGGGTGCCCCGGGTGAAGACCAGGCCGCAGGCAGCGAGGTCTGCGGCAAGCGCGGACCCCTCGCGAAACCAGGGGTCCTGGTCGTTCGAGGGAGTCTCTCCGTGAGCAAGCGAATGCGTTAGGGCCGCAGAGCCCCGCCTCCGCATCCCCTTTCACCTTCTCCCACGCTCGAGCCGTGCGCGCTCGCGTGGTGAGTTCCGCCTGCCTGTACGGGAGTTCAGCCATGTCCGTCCTCACCGCTGCCGCCGACCAGTCCGTCCGTGCCCCGCTGCCCGTTCTGGGCCGGGACGTGACCGTGCCCCTCGTGACCGGCGGCGAGGTCGCCTACGCGGCGCTCGACTACGCCGCCAGCGCCCCGGCGCTGCAGCGGGTCTGGGACGACGTCGCCGCCTACGCGCCGTACTACGGCAGCGTCCACCGCGGTGCCGGGTACCTCTCCCAGCTGTCCACGGAGCTCTTCGAGAACGCGCGCGGGACCGTCGCCGGGTTCCTCGACTGCCGGGAGGAGGACCAGGTGGTCTTCACCCGTTCGACCACCGACTCGCTCAACCTCCTCGCCGCCGCCCTGCCCGGCGGCTGCCAGGTCTTCGTCTTCGAGACCGAGCACCACGCCGCGCTGCTGCCCTGGCGGGGCGCCCGCGTCACCTGCCTGGACGCCCCGGACAGCCCGCGGCGGGCCGTCGAGATCCTGGAGCGCGCCCTCGCCGGCCGCGCCCCCTCCCCGGGCTCCCGGCCCCGCCCGGGCGGGGAGGGCCCCGACGGCCCGGCCCTCGTCTGCGTCACCGGCGCCTCGAACGTCACCGGCGAGCTGTGGCCCGTGCGGGAGCTCGCGGCGGTCGCCCACGCGCACGGCGCGCGGATCGTGCTCGACGCGGCGCAGCTGGCCCCGCACCACCCGGTGAGCGTGCGCGACCTGGACGTCGACTGGGTCGCCTTCTCCGGGCACAAGCTGTACGCCCCGTTCGGCTCCGGCGTCCTGGCCGGCCGCGCGGACTGGCTGCGGGAGGCCGAGCCGTACCTCGCGGGCGGCGGCGCCAGCCGCAAGGTCACCCGGCGCGCGGACGGGGGCGTGGACGTCGAGTGGCACGAGACGGCGGCGCGGCACGAGGCCGGATCACCCAACGTCATCGGCGCCTACGCCATCGCCTCCGCCTGCAAGGCGCTCACCGAGGCCGGTTTCGACGCCCTGGTCGCCCGTGAGCAGCACCTGGTCCGCACGGTGCGCGAGGGGCTCGCCGACGTGCCCGAGGTGCGGATCCTGTCCCTCTTCGGCGACGACGCCCCGCGCGTCGGGGTGATCTCCTTCGTCGTCGAGGGCTGGAACAGCTCCCACTTCGCCGCCGCGCTCTCCGCCGAGTACGGCATCGGCGTGCGGGACGGGCTGTTCTGCGCCCATCCGCTGGTGCGCACCCTGCTCGGCGGCGACCCGCAGGCGCAGGGCGAGTGCGGGGCGCCCGAGGCGGCGCCCGGCGAGAGGGCCCTGAACGCGATCCGGGTCAGCTTCGGCGCGGGGACGCCGGACGAGCACGTGGAGCGGTTCGTGCGGGCCGTGAAGGAGCTCGTGCGGGACGGCGCCCGGTGGAGCTACCGCACGCAGGACGGGCGGTGCGTGCCGGACACCTCCGCCTGAACGGCGGCTCCGGTGAACGGCGGCTCCGGCCGCCCGAGCCCGAGCCGGCGGCGGGGCCCGCGCCCGGGGCGATCACCCGCGGGGCGCGGGACGGTCTCGCCGCCCGGCGGGGACCCGGGCGGCGTGGCGGCGGGGAGGACCGGAGCGTGGCGGCGTCCGCCCGGCCGTCAGTTGTCCAGCCCGATCGCGAACGCCGCCTCCAGGTCGTGCTGCGAGTACGTGCGGAACGCCACGTGGGTGTCCGTCCCCTCCACCCCCGGGATCTTGCTGATGCGGCCCGGGATGACCTCGGCGAGGTCCTCGTGCCGCTTCACCCGCACCATCGCGATCAGGTCGTACGTCCCCGTGACGGAGAAGACCTCGCTGACGCTGTCCAGCGAAGCGATCTGCTCCGCGATCTCGGGGATCCGGTCCACGCTGGTCTTGATGAGGACGATCGCGGTGATCACGGCTGGTTCTCTCCCTCGGACGCCGGAGGCGGTGCGGCCCTCACTTTAGTCGCAGGGCCGAAACGGCCCCACGCGTAGGCGAAGCCCAGGCCGAATCCCACCAGGTGGGCCAGGTAGGCCACGTCCGGCCCCGGGGACGTGCGCCCGGCCGCCAGCCACTGCAGGACCGCCCAGAACGGCAGCACGACCCACGCCGGGAAGCGCAGCGGCAGGAAGAACAGGAAGGGCAGGAGACTGGTCACCCGGGCCCGGGGGAAGAGGTACAGGAAGGCGCCGAGGACGGCCGAGATCGCCCCCGAGGCGCCGACCAGGGACTGCTCGGAGTCCGCGTTGGCGACGGCGTAGCCCAGCAGGGCCAGGTGACCGCAGCCGACGTAGAACAGGACGAACCGCACCCGGCCCATCCGTTCCTCGGTCATCGCCCCGAAGACGTAGAGGAAGAGCATGTTGCCGAGCAGGTGCACCCAGCTGCCGTGGACGAAGAGCGCGGTGACGGGCGTGAGGACGGACCCGGCAGACCCCTCGAACAGGTCCGCGGGGATCACCCCCCACTGCCGGAAGTAGGCGCGCTGCGCGGCGGACAGCGCGTCGCCGGTGCCGTGCGCCGGGTTGAGGCCCGAGGCCGGGGAGACCAGGAAGACCAGCAGGCACAGGGCCATCAGCCCGTACGTCACCGGCGCCGACGGCCCCTCGGCCCGTCCGCGCGCCCTGCCGGGGGCGGACCGGGTCTCGGAAAAGGGTGCGCTCCACTTGCCGACCATGAACACAGAGCATGACGTACCGGGACGCAAGCCGGCAGATCGCCTCGCCGCCGTGGACGGGCGGGCGGCGGGGACCCGCCAGGCCGTAGGGTTACGAGCCACACGCTCCGGGGAGCCCGGCGCGTCACGGACACTAGAAGGAAGGCGAACAGTCGCCATGACGGTTCCCCTGCCGACCGCCACGACGCGGTGGCGCTGCACCCTCTGCGGCAACCTCACGCGCTTCGACGTGACCCGCTCCTCGAAGGTCGTCGAGTACGTCCACCTCGACCTGGCCGGCGACCCGGAGGTCGAGGAGCGCGAGGTGCTCAGTGAGACCATCGAGTCGGTGCGCTGCCGCTGGTGCAACGCCGTGGACCAGGTGGAACTCGTCGACAGGCCGGGCGCCGGCTCCTGACCGGGACCGGCCCCGCACAGGCATTGGGGTGTGACGGATGGTGGAGAGCGCAGGCGGGGGGCCGGGCGACGGCGCCGCTGAGGTGCTCGACCGTCCGCTGCCCGACGGCGTGCGCCGCAGGGTCGTGCAGATCGTCTCCGACGGCTTCGGCGCGCTGACCGTCGCCGAGCTGCCCGCCCAGCTGCGGCAGTACGCCCGGTTCGCCCCGAACCGCCGGGCCAAGTTCGCGGGCAACGCCATGGCCGCGGCGCTGGAGAACGACCCGCTGTTCCGGCAGCGCATCGGGGAGAAGTTCAGGGAGTCCCAGCCGGAACTGGCCGGCGCCCTCGACTCCGGCTCCCTGCCCCCGGCCGCGGACCCCCTCGACGTGGCGGCCGCGGCCTACGTGCTGCGCCCGGCCGGCTGGGTGAAGCTGGTCACCGCGGCCGGCGAGGAGGCGCAGCGCGCGGACGCCGAGCGCGCCGACGAGGAGAGCCGGGCGGAGCTGGAGCGGCTGCGCGCGGAGCTCGCGCGGGCCCGGGAGCACGCCAGGACCGAGACCGAGCGGCTGCGCGGTGAGCTGGAATCGGCCAAGAAGGAAGCGGAGTCGCTGCACCGCAAACTGCGCTCGGCCCTGAGCGACGTCAAGCGCGGCGAGGCGGCCCTGCGCAAGGTGCGGGGCGAGATCGAGGCCGTCCGCGCCGAGGGGCAGGTCCAGGTGTCCGCCGCCGAGAGCGAGGCCCGGCGGCTCAGGGCGCGGCTCGGCGAGACCGAGGCCGCCCTGGAGGCCGCGCGCCGGGCCGCCCGCGAGGGGCGCAGCGTCGAGGACATGCGGGTCCGGCTGCTGCTGGACACCGTGCTGGACGCCGCCCAGGGCCTGCGCCGCGAACTCGCGCTGCCGCCGGTGTCGGTGCGGCCCGCCGAGACCGTGGACGCCGTCGAGCCGGGCCGGATGAGCCCGAAGGACATCGCCGCCCGCGCGCTGTCCGAGGACGACCCGGCGGTCCTCGACCAGTTGCTCGCGCTGCCCCAGGCCCATCTGGTCGTCGACGGCTACAACGTCACCAAGACCGGCTATCCGCAGATGCCGCTGGAGAAGCAGCGCCTGCGGCTGCTCGGCCAGCTCGCGCAACTCGCCGCGCAGTCCGGCGCCGAGGTGACCTGTGTCTTCGACGGGGCCGAGCTGGCCGCGCCGGTGCTGCTGGCGCCGCCGCGCGGGGTGCGGGTGCTGTTCTCCAAACCGGGCGTCACCGCCGACGAGCTGATCCGCCAGCTGGTGCGGGCCGAACCGCCCGGCCGTCCCGTCATCGTCGCCTCCACCGACCGCGAGGTCGCCGACGGGGTGGCCCGCGCGGGCGCCCGGCCGGTCCCCTCCGCGGCACTGCTCAGGCGGCTCTCGCGGAGCTGAGTCCACGAAGTCCGTCGGAGCATGAAACGTCCCGAAGTGCAATGTCCGTGCCTCTTGCCCGATTTGGCGAGGCGGTGGCGCGACGCAGCGTCAACCTCGTATCACGAGTTGTGAGTTACGGGTGAAGAATGCGCTCGGTGGGGGAGATTTTGCAGCTGAGGATTTGATCTGATCACAGCGGGGTCACTAGGGTCTGCCTCCGAACCTCCGCTCGGGTGTTCGCTCGCAAGGGGTGAGTGACGGCGGAGGGTACCGCCCACCGGCGTGTCGGTAGGCGGCTGGAGGAAGAAGGAGCTCGCCTCCGTGGCGTCCCACCGTCGTCCCAAGCAGCCCAGCCGCGCACGTGTGACCGTGCTGACCACCGCTGCCGCTGCTGCTGTCGCCCTGAGTTCGCAGGCCGCCAACGCCGCGCCGAGCGAGAAGCCGAGCAAGGACGAGGTCAAGGCGAAGGTCGACAAGCTCTACGAAGAGGCGGAGCAGGCCACCGAGAAGTACAACGGGGCCAAGGAGAAGCAGGAGAAGCTCCAGAAGGAGATCTCCACCATCCAGGACAACGTCGCCCGCGGCCAGGAAGAGCTCAACGAGCTGCGCGAGAGCATCGGTCTGGCGGCCGCCGCCCAGTACCGCACCGGCAGCATCGACTCCTCCGTCCAGCTCTTCCTCTCGTCCGACCCGGACGACTACCTGGACAAGGCCTCCACCCTCGACCAGTTGAGCAGCCAGCAGGTCGAGGCGCTGAAGAAGATCCAGGACAAGCAGCGCGAACTCGCCCAGGAGCGCGCCGAGGCCTCCGACAAGCTCAAGGACCTCGCCTCCACCCGCGAGGAACTCGGCAAGAAGAAGCAGGAAGTCCAGAACAAGCTCGCCGCCGCGCAGAAGCTGCTCAACAGCCTCACCGCCGAGCAGAAGGCGCAGCTCGCCGCCGAGCAGGACCGCGCCAGCCGTACCAGCGAGCGCGAGGCCCTCACCGCCGACGTCCCGACCGGCTCCGGCCGGGCCGCCGCGGCCTTCGCCGCCGCCCAGAGCAAGCTGGGCACGCCCTACGTCTACGGCGCCACCGGCCCGTCCTCCTTCGACTGCTCGGGTCTGACCTCCTGGGCCTACGCCCAGGCCGGCGTCGCCATCCCGCGCACCTCCGAGGCGCAGTCCGGCTACGGCACGAAGATCTACTCGGTCAGCGACCTGAAGGTCGGCGACCTGGTCTTCTTCTTCAACGACCTGCACCACGTCGGCCTGTACGCGGGCAACGGCCAGGTCCTCCACGCCCCGCGCACCGGCACCGTCGTGCGGTACGAGTCGATGAACACCATCGGCGGCCCGTTCATGTGGGGCGTGCGCGTCTGACCCGGACGGCGCCCTCCCCTCCGGGCGCCTGCGGGACCGGGACACCGCGTCCGCTGTTCGGGCGAATCGCACCACCGTGCAGTGGCCCCACGCCCCGCCGATGACCTGCGTCAGCGGCGGGGCGTCACTGTGCGTGCCCGCGCCGGTCGTTGGCCGGCGCCGCACGGCGGGGCTACTGTCTGCCGCGTTTCCATGTCCGCCAGCGGAAGGGGAGCGGCTTCGTGGGGTCCCATCGCCGCCTTGCACCGTCCAGGTCCGACCGGGGCACCAGTGCCGTCGTCGGCCTTCTGTCCCTCGCGACCGCCGCCCTGAGCGCCGTACCGGCGGCCCAGGCCGCGCCGCACGACGACACCCGTGCCGGGGTGGACCGCCTCTACGAGGAGGCCGAGAAGGCGACCGAGGCCTACAACGAGGCCGACGAGCGCACCGACGCGCTGCGCGAGCAGGTCGGCATCGCGCAGGACCGGATCGCCCGGCAGCAGGAGCGCATCAACACCCTGCGGGAGTCGCTCGGTTCGTTCGCCGGCGCCCAGTACCGCTCCGGCGGCCTCGCCCCCTCCCTCGCCCTGCTCTTCGCCGACGACCCGGACGACTACCTCGACAAGGCCTCCGTCCTGAACCGCATCAGCGCCCGCCACGCGGGCACGTTGAAGGACCTGCGGACGGCCATGCGCGCACTCGCCCAGGAACGCGCGGAGGCCTCCCGCAAACTGGGCGAACTGGAGAGGAGCCGCAAGGCGGTCGCCGACCGCAGGAGGGCCGTGGAGCGCAAACTCGCCCGGGCCCGGCACCTGCTCGACTCCCTCCCGGACGACGAGCGCGCCGCCTACGGCCGTGCCACCCGCTCCGGCCGCGGCGGCGTCCCCGGCCCCGGCGGCGCCGTCCCGGCCTCCGGCCGTGCGGCCGCCGCCGTCGCCGCGGCCCGCTCCGCGGTCGGCAAGCCGTACGTCTGGGGCGCCAACGGGCCCGGCGGCTTCGACTGTTCGGGCCTGATGCAGTGGTCGTACGCGCAGGCCGGGGTCTCCCTGCCGCGCACCTCGCAGGCCCAGCGCCACGCGGGCCGGCAGGTCCCGCTGTCCGAGGCGAGACCCGGCGACCTGGTCGTCTACCGGTCCGACGCCAGCCACGTCGGGATGTACATGGGCGACGGCCAGGTCGTCCACGCGCCCTACCCCGGCGCACCCGTGCGCTACGACCCGGTCGGCATGATGCCCGTCTCGTCGGTCACCAGGGTCTGACCCCGGGCCCGGCCCACCCGTACCCTCGGACGGTGGCTGGTCGAGGGCGGGTGTCGGGATCCGGAGTCGTCGCGCTGTGTCTGCTGTTCGTCTCCCTGGTCGCCTGCGGCGGGCGGTCCGCTGCCGACGGGGCCGCGGCCGACGTGCAGCGGACGCTGCACAGGCGGGCGGCGGCGGTCCTGGACCGCGACCGGGCGGCCTTCGAGCGGACGGGCGCGCCGAGCTGGTTCGGGAACCTCGCCGCGGTCCCGCTCGCGCACTGGTCGTACCGCCTGACCGCGTTGCACCGCACCGGCGACCGGGCCACCGCCGACGCCGAACTGCGCTACCGCCTCGAGGGCTACGACCACGCCCCCGTCACCGTCGGGCGCACCCTGGGCCTGAGCAGGCAGGACGACGGACGCTGGTACGTCGACTCCGACCGGCCCGCGCGGAAGTCCGCGCAGCAGCTGTGGGACCAGGGCGAGGTGCTCGTCGTACGCGGTGCGCACAGCCTGGTCATGGGGGTCGGGCAGTCCCGCGAGGCGCTGCGCGGATACGCGGACCTGGCCGACCGGGCGGTGCCGGCGGTGTCCGGGGCATGGGGGACGCGGTGGCCCCGGCGGGTGGTCGTGCTCGTGCCGGGGTCGCTGGAGGCGATGGCCCGGCTGCTCGGCTCGCCCGCCTCCTCCTACCGGGGCATCGCGGCGGTCACCACCGGCGAGACGGGCGCCCCGGCGCGGGCGCCCGCGGACCGGATCACCGTCAACCCGGACGCGTACGGCCTGCTCGGCCCGCTCGGCAGGCAGGTCGTCCTCACCCACGAGACCACCCACGTCGCCACCCGCGCCGACACCAACGCGGCCACCCCGATGTGGCTGTCCGAGGGGTACGCCGACTGGGTCGGCTACCGCGGCAGCGGGCGCACGCCGGCCCAGACCGCGCCGGAGCTGGCCCGCGCGGTGCGTGAGGGGCGGGTGCCGGACCGGCTGCCGGACGACGAGGACTTCGGCTTCTCCGGCGACGCGAGCCGGCTCGCCCGGGCCTACGAGAGCGGCTGGACGGCCTGCCGGCTCATCGCCGAACGCTGGGGCGAGGCCGGGCTCGGCGAGTTCTACCGGGCTGTCGGCGCGCACGGGAAGCGGGCGGGGGCGGTGCGGGAGGCGATGCGGACGGTGCTCGGGACGACGCCCGAGGAGTTCACCGCGCAGTGGCGGGACCACCTGCGGGACCGGCTCGGCTGATCGAGCGGGGAGAGCGCCTCTCTCCGCGGGGCGCGTTCGCCCGTCGCCCGGGCGGCCCGCGGCCCGCGGCCCGCCCCGCCGGGCCGTGTCCTGCGCCTGCTGCGCGCGGACGGGCCCGCCGTCTTGGTGGAGGAAGCCTGGCGGCGTGCGCGGGAGGTCCGGGCGGCGGCGCACGGCTCCCGGCGGTTCCCCGTGTGTCCCTGTGTGCCCCCGTGTGCCGGGCGGCCCCCGTCAGGAGGAGACCGGGGTCTCGCTGCCGCGGGCCGCCTGGGAGGGCAGCGGGGCCGGGGACGGGCGCCGCACCGTCGCCCGCCACAGCGCCCGGGCCCCGGTGAGCGCCGCGGCCACCAGCAGGCCGTTGCGCACGGCCAGCAGGGTGATGCCGAGCGGGTCGCTGGCCACCACGTGGGCGAACCAGACCGGGAACTCCAGCACCGTCACCAGGGCCGCCGCGAGGACCAGCGCGACGGGCAGCCGCATCCGGCTGCCCCGAAAGCCCAGGCAGACCGCCGCCAGGCCGACCAGCCACACCAGGTACTGCGGGCTGATCACCCGGCTGGTGACGGTGAACATCAGCACCGCCACGAACGCCGCGTCGGCGAGGGTGTGCTCCTCGAAGCGGGCCGCCAGCAGCCGCCACAGCAGCAGCCAGCCGAACGCCGCCCCGGTCAGGAACAGCGCGGCCGTGCTCACCACGCTCACGTACGGGCCGAGGAACTCCACCGACCCGTAGTTGAGCCGCACCTCGCCCCGCCAGCCGTGGTGCCGGGCCAGATGGAAGACGAGCGCGCCCAGCGACTCCACCTCGGTGCCCCGGTCGCGCTGGAAGGTCAGGAACGTGAACGCGCCCGGCATGACCACGGCGAACAGGGCCGCCACGCCGAGGCCGGTCGCCACCGCCGCGCCCCAGGAGCTCCGCCGCCGGGCGCCGAGCAGCAGCAGCGCCGGCCACACCTTCAGCAGCGCCCCGAAGCCCGCCAGCACCCCCATGGCCCGGGGGTGCCGGGCCCCCGCGAGCAGCGCGGCGACCGCCACGGCGGTGACCATCACGTCGTAGCGCGCGTACACCGTCGGCCCGAGCAGCGGCAGGCCCGCCACCCACACCCACGCGCCGCGCGGCGTGCGGCCCGGGCGCAGGCCCGCGCGCAGCAGCAGGACCAGGACGGCCAGGTCGGCCAGGCAGGCCAGGACGAAGAAGGCCGTCGCGTACTCCAGGAAGGGCAGCAGCGCGGGGGAGAGGATCGCCAGGGCGGCGGCCGGCGGGTACTGCCAGGTGACGTCGTCCAGCGGGAACGTCCCGGTGCGCAGGACCTCGTACCAGCCCCGGTAGATCACGGACACGTCACTGGTGACGTCCGGGCCCGGGAAGACGTACACCTTGAGGACGAACAGCAGCAGCGGCAGTCTCGTCAGGCCCCAGGTGACCAGCGGCCAGACCGGGGACCGCCGCGCGCCCGTCGTCTTCACGTCATCCCTGCCCGTCCGCCTGCCGTCCGGAGGAGGCCATGATGGCCCGGCCGTCCGGGTTCCCGTCGTAAGGACGGCCGTGTCCGGCTGGGGCAGCGGGTTCGGCCGTCGTCCGACGGTAACCGTTCGGTAGGGTCGGCGGCGATGCACAAGACCCTGATCGTGACCAACGACTTCCCGCCCCGGCCCGGCGGCATCCAGGCGTTCCTGCACAACATGGCGCTGCGGCTGGACCCGGACCGGCTGGTGGTCTACGCCTCGACCTGGAAGCGCGGCCGGGAGGGCGCCGAGGCGACCGCCGCCTTCGACGCCGAGCAGCCCTTCACCGTGGTGCGCGACCGCACGACGATGCTGCTGCCGACACCGCGAGCCACCCGGCGGGCCGTCGCCCTGCTGCGCGAGCACGGGTGCACCTCGGTGTGGTTCGGGGCGGCGGCACCGCTGGGGCTGATGGCGCCGGCGCTCAGGAGGGCCGGGGCCGAACGCATCGTGGCCACCACGCACGGACACGAGGCCGGCTGGGCCCAGCTGCCCGCCGCGCGGCGGCTGCTGCGGCGGATCGGGGAGTCGACGGACACCCTCACCTACCTCGGCGAGTACACGCGGTCACGGATCGCCGCCGCGCTCGGCCCCGACGCCGCCTCGCGGATGGTGCAGCTGCCCCCCGGGGTGGACGAGAAGACCTTCCACCCGGGATCGGGCGGCGACGAGATCCGGGCCCGGCTCGGGCTCACCGGCCGGCCGGTGGTCGTGTGCGTCTCGCGGCTGGTGCGCCGCAAGGGGCAGGACACGCTCATCCAGGCCATGCCCAGGATCCTGGCCGCCCAGCCGGAGGCCGTACTGCTGATCGTCGGCGGCGGACCGTACGAGAAGGAGCTGCGCCGGCTCGCGCACGAGAGCGGGGTCGCCGGCTCCGTGCGCTTCACGGGCGCCGTGCCCTGGTCGGAACTGCCCGCCCACTACGGCGCCGGGGACGTCTTCGCCATGCCGTGCCGGACCCGGCGCGGCGGGCTCGACGTCGAAGGGCTCGGCATCGTCTACCTGGAGGCCTCCGCGACCGGGCTGCCCGTCGTCGCCGGGGACTCCGGCGGGGCGCCGGACGCCGTGCTCGACGGGGAGACCGGCTGGGTCGTGCGCGGCGGCTCGCCGGAGGAGGCCGCCGACCGGATCGTCACGCTCCTCGGGGACGCGGAGCTGCGCCGCCGCATGGGGGAGCGGGGGCGGGCCTGGATCGAGGAGAGGTGGCGGTGGGATCTGCTGGCGGAGAAGCTGACCTCGCTGCTGTAGCCGTGGCCCCGGGCCGCCGGGGCGTCCCGGCGGCCCGGGCGAACCCACCTTCGGGACCGTCGCCGCGCTCGCGGAACGGACGACGGCGCGGGTCCTCGCCGAGGACACCGCGCCGTGACGTCTCGCCCCGGGCCCCGCTGCTCCGGGCCCGGCTACTTCGCGTAGATGGCCTCGATCTCCTGCGCGTAGTCCTTGGCCACCACGTTCCGCTTCAGCTTCAGCGACGGGGTCAGGTGGCCCGACTCCTCCGTGAACTGGGAGGACAGGATGCGGAACTTGCGCACCGACTCCGCCTTCGACACCGCGGCGTTGCCGTCGTCGATCGCGGCCTGGACCGCGGCGAGCAGGTCCGGGTCCTCGCGCAGCGACGCCGCGGTGGAGCCCGCCGGCTTGCCGTGGTCGGCGCACCAGCGGCCCAGGAACTCCTCGTCGAGGGTGACCAGCGCACCCACGAACGGCCGCCCGTCGCCGACCACCATGCACTCCGCGATCAGCGCGTGCGCGCGGATGCGGTCCTCGATCACGGCCGGGGCGACGTTCTTGCCGCCCGCGGTGACGATGATCTCCTTCTTGCGGCCGGTGATGCTGAGGTAGCCGTCCTCGTCCAGGGTGCCGATGTCGCCGGTGTGGAACCAGCCGTCGGCCAGCGCCTCCGCCGTCGCGCCCGGGTTGTTCCAGTACTCCTTGAACAGGTGCTCGCCGTGCAGCAGCACCTCGCCGTCGTCGGCGATGCGGACCACCGAGCCGGGCAGCGGCTGGCCGACCGTGCCGATCTTCTGCCGGTCCCAGGGGTTGAAGGCGGTGGCCGCGCAGGACTCGGTCAGGCCGTAGCCCTCCAGGACGGTGAAGCCGATGCCGCGGAAGAAGTGGCCGAGGCGCTCGCCCAGCGGGGCGCCGCCGGAGATGGCGTACTCGCCGCGCCCGCCGAGGACCGCGCGCAGCTTGCCGTAGACCAGCTTGTCGAAGACCTTGTGCCTGATCCTCAGGCCGAGGGAGGGGCCGGACGGGGTGTCCAGCGCCTTGCTGTACGCGATGGCCGTGTCGGCCGCCTTGTCGAAGACTCCGCCCTTGCCGTCGGCCTGCGCCTTGGCGCGCGCGGAGTTGTAGACCTTCTCGAAGACGCGCGGCACACCGAGGATCAGCGTCGGCCGGAACGCGGCCAGCTCGTCGGTGAGGTTCCTGATGTCCGGCACGCAGCCCAGCTTGATCGGCGCCATCATCGGCGCGACCTGGACCAGCCGGCCGAAGACGTGCGCGAGCGGCAGGAAGAGCAGCACCGAGCACTCGCCGGTGCGGAACAGCGGGCGCAGCCGCTCCACGACGTTGCCGCACTCGGCGAAGAAGCTGCGGTGGGTGAGCACGCAGCCCTTGGGGCGGCCGGTGGTGCCGGAGGTGTAGACGATGGTCGCCGGGTCGTCGGCCTTCGCGATCGAGCTGCGTTCCTCGACCGTCTCGTCCGTGACGTCCTGGCCGAGCCGCCCGAGCTCCTCCACGGCACCGGCCTCGATCTGCCAGACGTTCTTGAGGGCGGGCAGCCCCTCGCGGACCGACTCGACGGCGGCCGCGTGAGCGTCCGTCTCCACGATGCAGGCGGTGGCGCCCGAGTCGCCGAGGATCCACTGCACCTGCTCCGGCGAACTGGTCTCGTAGACCGGTACGGTGACCGCGCCCGCGCTCCAGATCGCGAAGTCCAGCAGGGTCCACTCGTAGCGGGTGCGGCTCATCAGGCCCACCCGGTCGCCCGGCTGCACGCCGGCCGCGATCAGGCCCTTGGCGGCCGAGCGCACCTCGGTGAGGAAGGCGGTGGCCGTCACGTCCTGCCAGGTACCGCCGGCCTTGCGGGCGATGACGGCGACGTCCGGGTGCTGCGCGGCGTTTCTGCGGACGATGTCGGTCAGATTCCCGTCCGCAGGGACCTCGTACAAAGCCGGAAGGCTGAACTCGCGCAAGACTGCTGCTCCTCATAGGGCGCCGGCGCCACGACGTCGTGTGATGCGGCCGTGCGGTCCAAGGCTCGGACAAGTGCTCGGGGATTCACCTGTTGAAAACCTGAGCACGACTGGACTGCCCGGACGTTACCCGCCGGTATGGCCTCTTCGACAGGGGGGCCCGGCGAGATGTTCGCTGCGTCACACAGGTGGGTGTTCCCTCGCGCACAGTAGTCCAGGGCGTTGAAAACTGGCCAGTAACCTGTGTTTCCGGCCGTACTGTTCACGCCTCCCGCACGGGCCTACCCTTGATCGTCATGGCATCCACACCAGGCGCAGAGGGCAGGACGCGCACCCACCGCGTGCACGTCGTCAGCGACGTGCACGGCAACGCCCGTGACCTGGCCGGAGCCGGGGAGGGCGCCGACGCCCTCATCTGCCTGGGCGACCTCGTCCTCTTCCTCGACTACGCCGACCACTCGCGCGGCATCTTCCCCGACCTGTTCGGCGTGGAGAACGCCGACCGCATCGTCGAGCTGCGCACGGCCCGCCGCTTCGAGGAGGCGCGGGAGTTCGGGGCCCGGCTGTGGGCGGGCATCGGCCAGGACCGGGCCGCCGTGATCGAGAAGGCGGTGCGCAGGCAGTACGCCGAGCTGTTCGCCGCGTTCCCCACCCCGACGTACGCCACCTACGGCAACGTCGACGTGCCGTCCCTGTGGCAGGAGTACGCCGGGCCCGGCACGACCGTGCTCGACGGGGAGCGCGTGGAGATCGGCGGCCGGGTGTTCGGCTTCGTCGGCGGCGGGCTGCGGACCCCGATGCGCACGCCGTACGAGATCGACGACGAGGAGTACGCGGCGAAGATCGAGGCCGTCGGCAAGGTCGACGTGCTCTGCACACACATCCCGCCCGAGGTCCCCGAACTGGTCTACGACACCGTCGCGCGCCGCTTCGAGCGCGGCAGCCGGGCCCTGCTGGACGCCATCCGCCGCACCCGGCCCCGCTACGCGCTGTTCGGGCACGTCCACCAGCCGCTGGCGCGGCGGATGCGGATCGGGGCGACCGAGTGCGTGAACGTGGGGCACTTCGCCGGGACCGGCAGGCCGTGGGTGCTGGAGTGGTGAGCCCTCGACGGCGTGTGCGCAGGTAGCGGTGCGGTCGGTGCGGGTGGCGCGGGCGCTGCGCGGTAGCCTTCACGCTGCACTCACGTGCACACCACGACCTCTTACCGGCCCGCATCTGGAGGAGCCACGGCGATGGCGGAACACACCAGCTCGAGCATCACGATCGAGGCGGCACCGGCCGACGTCATGGGGGTGATCGCCGACTTCGCCCGCTACCCGGAGTGGACCGGCGAGGTGAAGGAGGCCGAGGTCCTCAGGACCGACGCGCAGGGCCGCGCCGAGCAGGTGCGCCTCGTCATGGACGCCGGCGCGATCAAGGACGACCAGACGCTGGCGTACACCTGGACCGGGGAGCACGAGGTCTCCTGGACGCTGGTGAAGTCCCAGATGCTGCGGTCGCTGGACGGCACCTACCTGCTGAGGCCGGCGGGGGCCGGGGCGACCGAGGTGACGTACCGGCTGACGGTCGACGTCAAGATCCCCATGCTCGGGATGATCAAGCGCAAGGCGGAGAAGGTCATCATCGACCGGGCGCTGGCGGGGCTGAAGAAGCGGGTGGAGTCGGGCCGGTAGCCGGCCCGGGCGCGCGGCCGACCCGCCGTCGGCGCTGACGCCGGGCACCTCGCCGGTGCCCGGTAGCGTTCACCTCCATGCGCACCATCCTGATCACCGGCCCGGGCGGCTGCGGCCGCACGACCGTCGCCGCGGCCACCGCCCTGCGGGCGGCCCGCGAGGGGACGAACACCCTCGTGCTGAGCGCCGACCGCACCGACACCCTCGGCGCGGCGCTCGGCACCGGGACGGGCGCCGCGCCGGTGCGCGCCGCCGGGAACCTCACCGCCTGGCGGCCCGACTCCGCCGAGGACTTCCGCGACGACCTCGCCGCCTTCCAGGACCGCGCCCGTGCCGCCCTGGACCTCCTCGGCGCCTCCCCCCTCGACCCCGAGGAGCTCACCCCGCTGCCGGGCGCCGGGGAACTCGCCCTGCTGCGGGCCCTGCGGGACGCGGCGCTGTCGCAGGAGCACGACCTGCTCGTCGTGGACCTGCCGCCCGTCCCCCACGCCCTGGCCCTCCTCGCCCTCCCCGAGGAACTGCGCCGCTACCTGCGCCGCCTGCTCCCGCCCGAACGGCAGGCCGCCCGCGCCCTGCGCCCGGTGCTGGGCCGGCTCGCCGGCGTCCCCATGCCCGCGCAGTGGCTGTACGAGACGGCCGCCCGCTGGGACGTGGAGCTGGCCGCCGTCGAGGCGTTCGTCCGCGACGAGGGCACCGTCGTACGGCTGGTCGCCGAGCCGGGCCCGGCGGGCGCCGACGCCGTCCGCGCCGCCTCGCTCGGCCTGGCCCTGCGCGGCCTGCGCACCGACGTGCTGGTGGCCAACCGGGTCCTGCCCGAGGCGTCCGGCGACACCTGGCTGGCCGGGCCCGTCGCCCAGCAGCGCAAGGTCCTGGAGGAGTGGCGGGAGTCGTACGACGTCCACGCCGTCGGCCACCTCGGACACGACCCGCGCGGCGCCGGCGACCTCGCCGCGCTCGCCGTGCCCGGCGCCGGCCGGGCCGCCGCCCGCGTCGAGTGGCCCGTCACCGACCGGCTCGCCGAGGACGGCGTGCTCGTCTGGCACCTCCCGCTGCCCGGCGCCCTGCGGGACGAACTGGACCTCGTCCGGCGCGGCGACGAACTCCTCGTCACCGCCGGACCCTTCCGCCGGATCGTCCCGCTGCCGTCCGCCCTGCGCCGCTGCACCGTCGACGGGGCGGCCCTGCGCGAGGACGAGCTGCGCATCCGCTTCGCGCCCGATCCGCGGCTGTGGCCGGGCACCCGGTGAACCCGGCGCGCCCGTTCGGGTAACGTCGTAGGGACGAACCGTAGTCAGGAGTCCGTCATGAGCGAAGAGCTCCCCCCGGCCGGCGCCGCCCGGGAACAGGCCGCGGACGAGGTACGGGCGGCCGACGCCGACGCCTGGGCGACCGCCTGCGCCGAGGACCTGGAGGCGGAGCAGGTCCGCCGCCGCGCCCGGTACGGGCCGCCGCCGGGATCGGCCGCCGAGGAGCTGAGGAAGCTCGTCGACGCGGTCGCCGACAAGCTGTCCGGGGCGCGGTCGCCGCTGCTCGGCGCGGTCGCCGGGCCCGCCGCGCAGCAGGTGGTGCGCCAGGTCGTCGAGCAGGCCAGGGCCGCCGTGGAACCCGTCATCGAGCGCAACCCCGACGTCTTCGACCATCTGGCGGCGGCCGGCAACGAACTGCTCGCGGCCTACCGCTCCGCCGTCCAGGCCCAGGAACGGCGCTGGACGACCCGCGAACGGGACGCGCGCGACATCGGCGAACGACGTGACGGGGACGGGGACACCGGCCCCGGCGAGCGCATCGACCTGGACTGACGGGGGATCCCACGGCGGACCCCCGCCGCCCCGGTCCCCTCCCCGGTCCCGCCCGGCGGGCGGACGACGGGAACCCGACGGCAGGGCCTCGGGTACCGTTGGCCGTAGCGGGGCTCGACCGAAACTGAGGGATTCATGGGACTCACCATCGGCGTCGACATCGGCGGCACGAAGATCGCGGCCGGCGTGGTCGACGAGGAAGGCAACATCCTCTCGACCCACAAGGTGCCGACCCCGGGCACGCCCGAGGGGATCGTGGACGCCATCGCCTCGGCGGTGGAGGGCGCGCGCGCCGGGCACGAGATCACCGGCGTGGGCATCGGCGCCGCCGGCTACGTCAACCGCCAGCGCTCGACGGTCTACTTCGCGCCCAACATCGACTGGCGCAACGAGCCGCTGAAGGACAAGGTCGAGGCCCGCGTCGGCCTCCCGGTCGTCGTGGAGAACGACGCCAACGCCGCGGCCTGGGGCGAGTACAAGTTCGGTGCCGGCAAGGGCCACCGCAACGTCATCTGCATCACCCTCGGCACCGGCCTCGGCGGCGGCATCATCATCGGCAACAAGCTGCGCCGCGGGCACTTCGGCGTGGCCGCCGAGTTCGGCCACATCCGCATGGTGCCGGACGGCCTGCTGTGCGGCTGCGGTTCGCAGGGCTGCTGGGAGCAGTACGCCTCCGGCCGCGCCCTGGTGCGGTACGCCAAGCAGCGCGCCAACGCCACCCCCGAGAACGCCGAGATCCTGCTCGGCCTCGGCGACGGCACCCCCGACGGCATCGAGGGCAAGCACATCTCCATGGCCGCCCGCCAGGGCGACCGGGTGGCCGTCGACTCCTACCGGGAGCTGGCCCGCTGGGTCGGCGCGGGCCTGGCCGACCTGGCCTCCCTGTTCGACCCGTCCGCCTTCATCGTCGGCGGCGGCCTGTCCGACGAGGGCGAGCTGGTCCTCGGCCCGATCCGCAAGTCCTACAAGCGCTGGCTGGTGGGCGGCAACTGGCGCCCCGTCGCCGACGTCCTCGCCGCCCAGCTCGGCAACAAGGCCGGCCTGGTGGGCGCGGCCGACCTGGCCCGGGAGCCCGACCCGGTCATGTGACGCCCCGAGGGGCGCGGGGAACGGCGCGACAGGCCACGACGGACCGGCGGTCGCCCGTCAGCCCCGCGCCCCGAGCCGCCGGGCGCCGCACCGCCCGGGGCCGTAGATTGACGGCATGGCGAACTCGCTGCTGCCCAACTCCCGCACCGAGCCCGACGGTTCGGCCGTCGTCCGCGTCCTCGGCTACAACGTCCGCTCGATGCGGGACGACACCGCCGCCCTCGCCCGCGTCATCAGGGCGTGCGCCCCCGACCTGGTCCTCCTGCAGGAGGCCCCGCGGTTCTTCCGCTGGCGCAAGAAGCTCGCCCGTCTGGCCCGCGCCGCCGACCTGGTGATCCTCACCGGCGGGGCGACGGCCGCGGGACCGGCCGTCCTGAGCTCGCTGCGCGCGACCGTCGAGCGGACCGAGGACGTGCTGCTGCCGCTCACCCCGGGACAGCACCGGCGCGGCTTCGCGACCGCCGTCGTACGGTTCGGGGGCGCCCGCCTCGGCGTGCTCAGCTGCCATCTGTCGCTGCAGCGGGAGGAGCGCCACCGGCAGGGCGGCATGCTGCTGGACCGGCTCGCCGCGCTGGGCGTGGAGCACGCGGTCGCGGGCGGCGACCTCAACGAACGCCCCGACGGCCGCACCTTCCGCCTCCTGGCCGAGGGCCTGCAGGACTGCTGGGCCACCGCCCCCTGGGGCGGTGAGCACACCTGGACGCCCGGCGATCCCCGCCGGCGGATCGACGCGATCTTCGCGACGAAGGGCATCGAGGTGCTCGGCTGCGGGGTGCCGTCCGGGCTGCCCGGGGTGACCGGAAGCGACCTGAGGGCGGCCACGGACCACCTTCCGGTCCTGGCCGCCCTCAGGGTCCCCGCGGCGTAGCCGGGCTCAGACCACCGCGCCCCGGCCCGGGTCGTCCTCGTCCTCGTCGTCCGTCTTCATCCGCATCACCAGCGTGGCGACCCCGCCGAGGAAGCCGCCGATGCACAGCGTGGCGAGCCACCAGGTCATCTCCCAGCCGAGCAGGACCGCCAGCAGGAGCAGGACCGGCGCGCCGAGCACCCCGAGCCAGGCGAACCTGGCGGTGGCGTCGGACTCGGGCAGCGGCGGGGGCTCCGGCGGGACGAAGTGACCCTCGTCGTCCTCGGTGAAGTCCTCGTCGGACGGCTCGGGCAGGGTGTGGTCGCGCGGGCCGACGCCGGGCGCGAACGCGACCGAGCTGCCGAGCGGCCTGGCCGGGGCGGGCTCGTCCTCCCCGCCGGCCGGGGGGTTGTCGTCGTTGGTCCCGGCCTCCAGGAGCGCCAGGTCCTCGACGGACTTGAACGGCTTGGCGCCGGACGGGTCCGGCGGCTCCTCGCCGTACCCGGCGACGATCGCCGCCCAGGCGGCCTCCTCGTCGAACGGGGCGTCCTTCTCGTCCGGCTCGCGGCCCTCGCGGTCGGAGTCGTGCTCAGCCACCTGCGGTCGTCCCTTCCTTGCCGGGAGCGGGCTCCCTGCGGAGACTCGGCTCCTCGCCGGAACCGGGTGCGAGCCGGCCGATGAACGCGGTGCTCTCCGCGAGGATCCGGTCCGCGTCGTGGTCCAACGTCGCCACGTGGTAGCTCTGTTCCAGCAGGATCTCCGTCACGTCCGTCGACGAGACGCGGCTGAGGATACGGGCCGAGTCGGCCGGCGGCACCACGTGGTCCTGCGGGCTGCGCAGCAGCAGCAGGGGCTGGGTGACCCGCGGCAGCTCGCGGTCGACGAGGCGGAAGAAGGCCCGCAGGGAGTGCGCCGCGTGCAGCGGCACCCGGTCGTAGCCCAGCTCCGTGCCGGACGGCTTGGCGATGTCGCTCGCGATGCCCTTCGTGCTGGGCACCAGGTGGCGCAGGACCGGAAGGGCGTGCGCGGCCAGGCCGTGCACCTTGTTCGCCGGGTTGACGACCATGACGCCGGCGACCGCGTCCCCGTGCCGGGCGGCCAGGCGCAGGGCGAGCGCCCCGCCCATGGACAGGCCGGCCACGAACACCGTCGCGCAGCGCTCGCGCAGGACGCGCAGTTCGCGGTCCACCTCCGCGTACCAGTCCTGCCAGCCGGTGATCCGCAGGTCCTGCCAGCGCGTGCCGTGCCCGGGCAGCAGGGGAAGCGAGACGGTCAGGCCGTGCGCGGCGAGGTGCTCCGCCCAGGGGCGCAGCGACTGAGGCGAACCGGTGAAGCCGTGGCAGAGCAGGACGGCGACCTCCGAGCCGGCATGGCGGTACGGCTCGGCTCCGGCGAGGAGCGGCACCTTGGGCCTCCTGTTCGTCGAAGAAGGGCTGGCGTGTGTGCGGGAAAGGGGCGGCACGCCGTGTGCGGGACCTTCACCGTACGCGACGGTACCGACACCGACCAGGGCCGTCGGCGCCTTCACCGGCGCCCCGGGTTAAGGTCTGATCCACAGACACAGGAGGCACGCGGTTGTTGTACGGCGCGATGAAGGTCACCGTCGGGGGGCCGCTGAAGCTTGCCTTCAGGCCCTGGGTGGAGGGCCTGGAGAACGTCCCGGCCGAGGGTCCCGCCATCCTGGCGAGCAACCACCTGTCGTTCTCCGACTCGTTCTTCCTGCCCGCCGTCCTCGACCGCAAGGTCACCTTCATCGCGAAGGCCGAGTACTTCACCACGCCCGGCGTGAAGGGCCGGCTGACCGCCGCGTTCTTCAAGGGCGTCGGCCAGCTCCCGGTGGACCGCTCCGGCGCGCGGGGCGCGGGTGAGGCCGCGATCAAAAGCGGCATAGAGGTGCTGGAGCGCGGCGAGCTGTTCGGCATCTACCCGGAGGGCACGCGCTCGCCCGACGGGCGGCTGTACCGCGGCAAGCCCGGCGGCCTCGCGCGCGTGGCGCTCGCCACCGGCGCGCCCGTCATCCCGGTCGCCATGATCGACACGGAGAAGATCCAGCCGCCCGGGAAGATCGTGCCGAAGCTGATGCGGCCGGGCATCCGGATCGGCAAGCCCCTGGACTTCAGCCGCTACCAGGGCATGGAGCACGACCGGTTCGTGCTGCGCGCGGTGACCGACGAGGTCATGTACGAGATCATGAAGCTCTCCGGCCAGGAGTACGTCGACGTGTACGCGACCGCCATGAAACGGCAGCTCGCGGAGGCGGCGAAGGCCGGGAAGGAAGCGGAGAAGGCGGCCAGGGCCGCGCTCGCGCGGGCCGAGAGGGAACAGGCGGAGAAGGAAAAGGCCGAGGAGAGGCGGTCCGAGCCCTAGACGGGGCCCGGGCCGGGTGGGGGACGAGTGGCCGGACGCGAGAAAGTCATGAGGATGTCGGTCGAGCAGCCGCTGTGGCGTGCGCTCACCGGCTACCGGGTGCTCGCCGTGCTGTACGCGGTCGGGCTGTTCGCCACCGCCTACGAGGAGTTCGCGCGCCCCTGGCTCGCCGTCGCCTACTTCGCGGTGCTGTGCGTGTGGACCCTGGCCACCCTGCCGAGGGTCGCCAACGCCGCGAGCTGCACCAGACGGTTCCTCGCCGCCGACCTCACCGTCGCCCTGGCCGGCATCCTGCTCACCCCGCTCGCCGACGCGCACGAGCGGATCCAGGCGGGCGGCCCCACCCTGCCCTCGATCTGGACGGCCGGTTCCGTGCTGGCCTTCGCCGTCAAGGGCGGCTGGCGCTGGGCCGCCCTGGCCTCCACCCTGGTGGCCGTCGCCAATCTGGCCGAACGCGGCAGCCCCGCCCGCGACACCGTCCACAACGTGATCCTCGTGTGGGTCGCCTCCATCGCCATCGGATACGTCGTCGAGGTCGCCCGCGCCTCCGAGCGCACCCTCGCCCGCGCCCTGGAGATCGAGGCCGCGACGAGGGAGCGGGAGCGGCTCGCGCGGGACATCCACGACAGCGTCCTGCAGGTGCTGGCGATGGTGAAGCGGCGCGGAGCCGCGCTCGGCGGCGAGGCGGCCGAGCTGGGCCGGCTGGCCGGCGAGCAGGAGGTGGCGCTGCGCACCCTGGTCTCCGGCGGACTCGTGCCCGTCTCCCGGGTGTCGGAGGACGCCGCCGAAGGGGCGGTCGTACGGGCGGTGGACGTGCCCGACGACGACCGGCCCGCCGACCTGCGCGCGCTGCTGGCGCCGTACGCCTGCGGACGGGTCGGCCTCGCCGAGCCGGGCGCGCCGGTGCTGCTGGCACCGTCGGCGGCGCGGGAGGTCGCGGCGGCCGTCGGGGCGGCCCTGGACAACGTCCGCAGGCACGCCGGGGAGCGGGCGCGCGCCTGGATCCTGGTCGAGGACGAGCCCGACGAGGTGATCGTCACGGTGCGGGACGACGGACCCGGCATCCCCGAGGGCCGGCTCGCGCAGGCCGAGGGCGAGGGGCGGCTCGGCGTGGCCCTGTCGATCCGGGGACGGCTGCGCGACCTCGGCGGAAGCGCCGAGCTGGTCTCGGTGCCCGGGCAGGGCACGGAGGTCGAACTGAGGGTGCCGAAGGACACGGACGACGTGCGGGGCGCACGGGGGAAGGCGGAGCAGCGATGACGCGGACGGCACAGGACCGGCAGGGTCCGATCAGGGTCATGGTGGTCGACGACCACCCCATGTGGCGCGACGCCGTCGCCCGCGACCTGGCCCAGTCCGGCTTCGAGGTGGTCGCCACCGCGGGCGACGGCGAGCAGGCCGTGCGCCGCGCCAGGGCCGCCGGCCCCGACGTCCTCGTGCTCGACCTGAACCTGCCCGGCAAACCGGGGGTGCAGGTCTGCAAGGAGGTCGTCGCCGCCGACCCGGCGCTGCGCGTGCTGGTGCTGTCGGCGAGCGGCGAGCACGCCGACGTGCTGGAGGCGGTCAAGTCGGGCGCGACCGGCTACCTGCTGAAGTCGGCCTCCACCGAGGAGCTCCAGGACGCGGTGCGCCGCACGGCCGCCGGCGACCCGGTGTTCACGCCGGGCCTGGCCGGGCTGGTCCTCGGCGAGTACCGCCGCCTGGCCGCCGAACCGGCCCCCGCCCCCGACACCGGCGGGCCGGGGGCGCCGCGGCTGACCGACCGCGAGACCGAGGTGCTGCGCCTGGTCGCCAAGGGCCTGAGCTACAAGCAGATCGCCGAACGCCTCGTCATCTCCCACCGCACGGTGCAGAACCACGTCCAGAACACGCTCGGCAAGCTGCAGCTGCACAACCGGGTGGAACTGGTGCGCTACGCGATAGAGCGCGGACTCGACGACGAGTGAGGCGGCGCGTGAAGCGGTGCGGCGGCCCGTCCCGCCGTTAGCGTGGCGCCGGCAGGACACCGCGGCGAAGGGACACACCCATGCGAGTCGGAGTACTGACCGGAGGCCGCGACTGCCCCGGTCTCAACGCCGTCATCCGGGCCGTCGTCCGCAAGGGCGTGCAGGAGTACGGCTACGACTTCGTCGGCCTGCGGGACGGCTGGCTCGGGGCGCTGGAGGGCGACGCCGTCCCCCTGGACATCCGCGCGGTGCGCGGCATCCTGCCGCGCGGCGGCACCATCCTGGGCTCCTCGCGCACCGATCCCCTGAAGCAGGAGGACGGCGCCCGGCGCATCAAGGAGAACCTCGCCGGACGCGGGATCGGCGGGCTCGTCGTGATCGGCGGCGCGGACACCCTGGGAGTGGCGGCCCGGCTGTGGCGGGAGCACGGCGTGCCGTGCGTCGGCGTACCGAAGACGATCGACAACGACATGGCCGCCACGGACCGCACCCTCGGCTTCGACACCGCGGTCAACACCGCCACCGAGGCGATCGACCGGCTGCACACCACCGCCGAGTCCCACATGCGCGTGCTCGTCGTCGAGGTGATGGGGCACAACGCCGGCTGGATCGCGGTCCATTCGGGCCTGGCCGGCGGTGCGAACGTGATCCTCATCCCGGAGCAGCCCTTCGACCTCGACGCGGTGTGCGGCTGGGTGACGTCCCGTTTCCGGGCCTCGTACGCCCCGATCGTGGTGGTCGCCCAGGGAGCCCGGCCGAAGGACGGCGGCCCGGCGCCCGGGGCCGGCCCGGCCGGACCGGTGCCCCTGTCCGGGATCGGTGACTGGCTCGCCAGGGAGATCGAGGGGCGGACCGGCAAGGAGGCCCGCACCACGGTCCTGGGCCATGTGCAGCGCGGCGGCCCTCCCAGCGCCTTCGACCGCTGGCTCGCCACGCGCTTCGGCCTGCACGCCATCGACTGCGTGCGCGACGGCGACTTCGGCACGATGGTCGCCCTGCGGGGCACGGACGTCGTCCGGGTGCCCATCGCGCAGGCCACCGCCCGGCTCAAGACGGTCGACCCGCGGCTCTACGCGGAGATCGGGGTGTTCTTCGGCTGACGGGTCATCAGGCGGGGTCGCGGGCGGCCCCCTTCCCGCGCGCTGCCGGCGGGGAACGCGCGGCCGCCCCGGCCGCTCCGGGGCACGGCCGCCGGCGGGCCCGTATATTCGCCCCGTACCGCACCGGTTCGGCGAGCCCCCGGAGGGACCCCGTGGACATCCTGGCCTTCGGCGTACAGGCGGACGAGAAGCCGCTGCTCGAACAGGCCTTCCGGGGCCACCACGACCTCCGCTGCCTGGACGTCTTCCTCAACGAGGACACCGTTCCCATCGCCGCCGGCCACGAGGTGATCTCCACCAGCGTCAACTGCGACCTGGGGCCAGGCGTCCTGGAGGCCCTCGCCGCCGGCGGCACCCGGATGACCGCCCAGCGCTCCACCGGCTTCAACAACATCGCCCTCCACGTCGCCGAACGCCTGGGCCTGACGGTCGCCCGCGTCTCGTACTACTCGCCCCACGCGGTCGCCGAGTTCGCCTGGACCCTCGCCATGGCGGTCAACCGCCGCGTCGTGCGCGCCTCCACCCGCACCCGCGACTTCGACTTCCGTCTCGACGGGCTGATGGGCCGCGACCTGCACGGCCGCACCGCCGGCGTCCTCGGCACCGGCAAGATCGGCGAGGCGTTCACCCGGATCGCGCACGGCTTCGGCATGAGGCTGCTCGGCTGGGACGTCGCCGAGAACCCCGCGTGCCTCGACCTGGGCATGACCTACGTCCCCAAGGAGCGGCTGCTCGCCGAGTCCGACCTGATCAGCCTGCACGTCCCGCTCGTGCCCGGGACGCGGCACCTCATCGACGCCGCCGCCCTGAAGGCGATGAAGGACGACGCGATCCTGGTGAACTCCAGCCGCGGCGGTCTCGTCGACACCGCCGCCCTGGTCACCGAGTTGCGCGCGGGCCGCTTCACGGGCGTGGGCCTGGACGTGTACGAGGCGGAGGCGGGCCTGTTCTTCCTCGACAAGTCCCTGGAGGCCATCGCCGACGACACCCTGGCCCGCCTCGTCACCTTCCCCAACGTCCTGGTCACGTCCCACCAGGCGTACTACACCGTGGACGCCGTCGGCCAGATCGTCGACACCACGGTGCGCAACGTCCTCGACTACACGGCCGGCCGCCGCTCCGGGAACGTGCTGGTGCCGCGCAGCTGACCCACCAGCTCCCGCACGATCGCGGCGCCGTTCAGCGTCAGCACCGACTCCGGGTGGAACTGCACCCCGGCGAGGGACGGCCCGCGCAGCGCGTGCACCTCCCCGTCCGCGGCCCGGCTGACCTCGATTCCGCGCGCGGCCAGCCCGGCGGCCGCCGCGTCGTCGCAGCGCGCCACGAAGCTGTTGTAGAAGCCGACCGTCTCGGTGCGCCCGAACAGGTCGATCCGCGTCTGCGCGCCCTGGTACGGCACGTCCTTGCGCACGATGTCCAGCCCCAGCTCGGCCGCGATCAGCTCGTGCCCGAGGCACACGCCGAGCACGCCGTGCCGGTTCGCGCGCAGGATCTCGCCGGTCAGCTCCCGCAGGAAGCGCATCCTGGGGTCGCGCGCCCCGCCCGGATCCCCCGGCCCGGGTCCCAGGACGAGCGGCCCCCCGTGCCCGAGGACCGCCTCGCGCAGCCCGGGCTCGTCGTACCGCCGCACGGTCACCTCCAGCCCGCCGGCGCGCAGCACGTGCGCCAGCATCGCCGTGAAGGTGTCCTCCCCGTCGACCACCAGGGCGTGCCCGGCCGGCGCGTCCGGCCGTTCCTGCATGCGCAGCCAGAACGGCGCCAGCGAGGCCCGGCGCCCGTCCAGCGCCGCCCGCACCCGCGGGTCGTCGGCGAGCCGGGGCCGTTCGCCCTCCTCGCGCGGCCGCTGCGCGCGGACCCCCAGTGCCGCGAGCACCCCGGCCGCCTTGGCGTGCGTCTCCGCGACCTCGCCGGCCGGGTCCGAGCCCCGCACGAGCGTGGCCCCGACCGGCACCCGCAGCCGTCCGGCCGCGTCGATGTCGGCGGTGCGGATGAGGATGGGGGAGTCGAGCGTCTGGGCGCCGCCCGCGTCCCTGCCCAGCAGCGCGAGGGCACCGGCGTAGTACCCCCGTCCCGCGCCGTCCCGCCCGGGGGGCTCGTGCCGCTCGATGACCCGGCAGGCGTTCTGCACCGGCGAGCCGGTGACGGTCGCCGCGAACATGGTCCGCTTCAGCACCTCGCGCACGTCCAGCGAGGAGCGGCCGCGCAGCTCGTACTCGGTGTGCGCGAGGTGCGCCATCTCCTTCAGCCGGGGCCCGACGACGACCCCGCCCATGTCGCCGACGTCGCACATCATCTTCAGCTCCTCGTCGACGACCATCGACAGCTCCTCGGTCTCCTTGCCGTCGGCGAGGAAGTCCAGCAGGTGCTCCGGGGTGGGGCCGCCGGCCGGATACCGGTACGTCCCGCTGATCGGGTTCATGACGACCGTCCCGCCGGACATCCGCACGTGCACCTCGGGACTGGCCCCGACCAGCGTCCGCCCACCCGTCTCCCGCCCCCGCGTGGAGGGCCCTACGGGTCCCCCACCGTCCCCGGTGTGCACGACGAACGTCCAGTACGCTCCCCGCTCGCCCTCCAGCAGCCGCCGGAACAGCGCCAGCGCGTCGGTCCGCCCGAACCCCGGGATCCGCCCCTCGTACGTCCGCCGGATGACGAAGTTCGCGCCCTCGCCCCGCCCGATCTCCTCGCGCAGCACCCGCTCGACGATCCGGGCGTACTGCGCGTCGCTCACGTCGAAGCCGCCGTCCTCGACGCGCACGGCGTGCCCCGGGAGCTGGGACACCGCCTGTGCGAGCGGGATCTCGTACCTCTCCTCGGGGGTCAGCACCAGCAGCGGTGTGCCGTCGTCGCGGACATCGAAGCCGCGCTCGCGGATCTGCCGGAAGGGGACGAGCGCCAGGCCCTCGTCGGGCAGGTCGGCCAGGCGCTCGCGGGTGCCGACCGGGCCGAGGAGCACCTCGACGGTGTCCCCGTCGTGGCCGGGCGCACGGCGGCGCAGCAGGGCGAAGGGGCGGGGGTCGTGCAGCAGGTCCAGCAGGTTCACGGGTCCGTGTCCTCCTCGATGGAGAGGAACGGCCCCGGAACGCCGAAGGCCGCCCCTCGGGCGGCCTTCGCGAAGTCTTGCGTACGCGCAGTCAGTGGGCCGCCGGAGAAGCGGTCCACCACCAGGTGCGGGTCGAAAGCGCGAACATGCCACGCACCCTACCCCATGTCCGAAACGGATACCGGGTATCTCATTTCCTGGGCACCGGCCGGTCGGAGCCCTCCTACCCCGTAATGTTGGGGGCGTGACCGTGAACGCTAAGACCAGCCCCGGCGCTGGCAACACCTGGCGCAACCTGCCCGCGGCGCAGCAGCCCGAGTACCCCGACCCCGAGGCTCTGCGCGCAGTGATCGCGGACCTCGAGTCGTATCCGCCGCTCGTCTTCGCGGGCGAGTGCGACCAGCTGCGCGCCCGGATGGCGGCCGTCGCCAAGGGAGAGGCGTTCCTCCTCCAGGGCGGCGACTGCGCCGAGGCCTTCGACGCCGTGTCCGCCGACCAGATCCGCAACAAGCTCAAGACCCTGCTCCAGATGGGCGCCGTGCTGACGTACGCCGCCTCGGTGCCGGTCGTGAAGGTCGGCCGCATCGCCGGCCAGTACTCCAAGCCGCGCTCCAAGCCCACCGAGACCCGCGACGGCGTGACGCTGCCGACCTACCGGGGCGACTCCGTCAACGGCTTCGAGTTCACCGAGGAGGCCCGCGTACCGGACCCCGAGCGGCTCAAGCGGATGTACCACGCCTCGGCCTCCACGCTGAACCTGGTGCGCGCCTTCACCACCGGCGGCTACGCCGACCTGCGCCAGGTGCACGCCTGGAACCAGGACTTCGTGAAGTCCTCGCCGTCCGGGCAGCGCTACGAGCAGCTCGCCCGCGAGATCGACAACGCGCTGAACTTCATGCACGCCTGCGGGGCCGACCCGGAGGAGTTCAAGACCGTCGAGTTCTTCTCGTCGCACGAGGCGCTGCTGCTCGACTACGAGTCGGCGCTCACGCGGGTCGACTCGCGCACCGGGCAGCTGTACGACGTCTCCGCGCACATGGTGTGGATCGGCGAGCGCACCCGGCAGCTGGACCACGCGCACATCGAGTTCGCCTCGCGGATCCGCAACCCGATCGGCGTCAAGCTCGGCCCGACCACCACGGCCGAGGAGGCGCTGCAGTACATCGAGCGCCTGGACCCCGAGCGGGAGCCGGGCCGGCTGACCTTCATCGTCCGCATGGGCGCGGACAAGATCCGCGACAAGCTCCCCGAGCTGGTCGAGAAGGTCACGGCGTCCGGCGCGGTGGTGGCCTGGGTGACCGACCCGATGCACGGCAACACCTTCGAGGCGGCCTCCGGGCACAAGACCCGCCGCTTCGACGACGTGCTCGACGAGGTCAAGGGCTTCTTCGAGGTCCACAAGGCGCTGGGCACCCACCCGGGCGGCATCCACGTGGAGCTGACCGGTGACGACGTCACCGAGTGCGTGGGCGGCGGCGACGAGATCTTCGTCGACGACCTGCACCAGCGCTACGAGACGGCCTGCGACCCGCGGCTGAACCGCAGCCAGTCGCTGGACCTGGCGTTCCTCGTCGCCGAGATGTACAGGGACCAGTAGCCGGACCGCCCGGCACCGGGCGTGCGGTGGGGCGCGGATCACACACGATCCGCGCCCCTCCCGCTTTTGCGGCACCTGCGTCATAGGTAAGGTTAGGTTTGCCTCACCGAGAAGTCGGGGCGGGCGCAATCCATCCATCCCGGCGGGAGGTGAACCGCGTGTACGTCTGCAGTTGCTTCGGCGTCACCGAGCAGCAGGTCAAGCAGCACGCGGAGAACGGCGCCTGCACGCCCCGGCAGATAGCCTCCGCCTGCAAGGCGGGCACGGACTGCGGGTCGTGCGTACGCCGCATCCAGGCCCTGCTGGGCCGGGGCGCCTGCCCGCGCCGGGAGCCGGTCGGCCAGGGCGAGCCGGTGCCGGCCGGGCGCGAGGCGCTCGAGGAGGCCGCCGCCTAGGGCCTGTCGTCGGACTCCCGTCGTCCGCCCGGAGGGCGGGCCCCGCGGCGTCGGGTGCGTGCTCCCGGCGTGCCGGGGGCGGGCCCTCGTACCGGATGTACTCGGGTCCGCGCCCGGTGCGGCGGGAGTGCGTGCAGGGCGTCGCGGGGCAGGCGGGAGTCCGACGACAGGCCCTAGCTCTGCGGCTGCTCGATCAGCTGCGCGAGGTAGAGCGCCTCGCCGAGCTTCTCGATCAGCTCGAGCTGGGTGTCGAGGTAGTCGATGTGGTGCTCCTCGTCGGCGAGGATGGTCTCGAAGATGTTGGCGGAGGTGATGTCGCCCTTCTCCCGCATCACCTGGATGCCGCGCCTGAGACGGTCGATCGCCTCGACCTCGACCTGCCGGTCCGCCTCGAACATCTCCTTGACGGTCTGCCCCACCCGCACGTGGAAGAGCCGCTGGTAGTTGGGCAGCCCCTCCAGGAACAGGATGCGGTCGGTGAGCACCTCGGCGTGCTTCATCTCGTCGAACGACTCGTGCCGGGTGTACTTCGCGAGCTTGTACCAGCCGAAGTTCTCCTGCATCTTCGCGTGCAGGAAGTACTGGTTGATGGCGGTCAGCTCACCGGTGAGCTGCTCGTTGAGGAATTCGATGACCTCGGGATCGCCCTGCATCGCAGAGGCTCCTTCCAACCGGTGGGGACTGGCGGGTTGCGCCGCATGATTCCACCGGTGGCGAAGATCGTCCAGTAAGTCTTCACTTAGTAAGTTAGGGCGGGCTTAGTCCATATTCTTGATTCTTGTTGGCTATTGTCACTGATTGCCCGAATTCGAGTGGACCCGGTCCTGTGCATCCCCCGGGGTCTGTCAGGATGGAGTCATGGGTCAGCCGGTGGGACGCGAGTCGGAAGGACGTGGTTCGGAAGGAGCGGCGCAGCCCCAGCTCCCGCCGGGGCAGCGGGTGCAGAAGGGCTGGCCCGTCACGCACTACGGGCCGGTGCCCAGGTTCCGGCCGGAGCGCTGGGAGTTCCGCGTCTTCGGCGCCACGGCCGACGGGGAGAAGCACCGCTGGACCCACGAGGAGTTCACAGCGCTGCCCTACACCACCGTCGTGGCCGACCTGCACTGCGTCACGAAGTTCAGCATGCTCGGCGCCGAGTGGGGCGGCGTTCCCGCCCGGACCGTCCTGGAGATCGCACCGCCCGCGCCCGACGTCACCCATGTGATGGTCTGGGCGGAGTACGGGTTCAGCTCGAACCTGCGGCTGTCCGACTTCGCCGCCGAGCGCACGATCTTCGCCACCCACAAGGACGGCGAGCTGCTGACCGCCGAGCACGGCTTCCCGCTGCGCCTGGTCGTTCCCCACCTGTACGCCTGGAAGGGCCCCAAGTGGGTCCGGGGCGTGGAGTACATGACCGCCGACCGGCGCGGCTTCTGGGAGGAGCGCGGCTACCACAACATCGGCGACCCGTGGCGGGAGCAGCGCTACTCCTACCAGGAGGAGCCCGGGGAGGGTCCCGAACTCTGAGTTCCGCCCGGGGCGTCCAGGCCGTCGCGGAGCTTCTTCAGCCGCTCCACGTCCGCCGCGTGCCCCTCCTTGCCGCCGGGCGTCTCGATGACCAGCGGCACGCCCTCGGTCGCGGGGTGGGTCATCAGCTCCCGGAACGGATCCTCGCCGATGTGACCGGCCCCGATGTTCGCGTGCCGGTCCTTGTGCGCGCCGGCCACGTCCTGGGAGTCGTTGGCGTGGATCAGCTTCAGCCGGCCCTCGCCGACCGTGTCCACCAGCAGGTCCAGCGTCCGGTGCATGCCGCCCGGGCCCGTCAGGTCGTGGCCGGCCGCGAAGACGTGGCAGGTGTCCAGGCACACGCCCAGCTTCGGGTGGGCGTCCAGCGCCTCGAAGTACGGCCCGAAGTCCCAGGTCCGCGAGCACAGCGAGGCGCCCTGGCCCGCCGTCGACTCCAGCAGCAGGTACGGGTCGTCGTCGTGGGTGAGCTCGTCCAGCAGGGGCAGCAGGTGCTCCCGGACCTGCCGCAGGGCCACCGGCCGCTCCCGGCCGCCGGTCGCGCTGCCGGTGTGCACGACCACGCCGAGCGCGCCGATCTCCCGCCCGCGCCGCAGCGAGTGCCGCAGCGACTCCACCGACCGCTCCACCGTCGCCTCGGTGTGCGAGCCGAAGTTGATCAGGTACGGCGCATGGACGTACGCCGGGATCGACCCGGCCTCGCACGCCGCGCGGAACGCCTCGTCCTGCTTGGGGTTGCCGGTGGGCGTGGCCCAGCCGCGCGGATTGGCGACGAAGACCTGCACGGCCTCCGCGCCCAGCTCACGGGCGTAGGACAGGCCGACGGAGTGCAGACCGCCGGCCACGGGGACATGGCCGCCGACGGGGTTGCGCAGGCGGCCGGACTGCTCACTGTTCACCCGTTCAGGGTGTCATGCGGCCGGGAGTGCCCGGCCGCGGGAGCCCTGTGACGTGCGTCAGCGGATCTCGATGGTGATCGTCGAGCCCTTGGGGGCGGTGTCCCCGCCCTCCACGGACTGGTCCTCGACGGTGTCGCCGAACAGCCCGAGCAGACCGCGGTCCTCCTCGACCCGGAAGCCGGCGGCCTCCAGCGTCCGCCTGGCCTCGTCGACGCCGTCGCCGGTCACGTCCGGGACCTCGACCATCTCCGGGCCCTTGGACAGCGTCAGCGTGACCGTGTCGCCCTCGGCGGCCCGGCTGCCCTCGCCCGGGGTCTGCCGGGCGACCCGGCCCTCGTCGTGCTCGGAGTTGACCCGCTCGGCGGCGAGCTTCACCCTCAGGCCGGCGTCCTCCAGGTCGGCCCTGGCGTCGGCCAGGTCCTGGCCGGTCACGTCGGGCACCTCCACCGGGCGGCCCTTGCTGACGGTGAGTGCGACCGCCGAGCCCGCGCGCACCTTCGTGCCCGGCTCGGGCCGCGTGGAGACCACCAGCCCCCTGGCCACGTCCTCGCTGAACGCCCGGGTCACCATGCCCGGCGCCAGCCCCTCGTCCTTCAGGACGTCCCGCGCCCGGTCCAGCCGGTAGCCCTCCAGACCGGGCACCCGCACGGTCCGCGGCCCCTTGGAGATCGTGAGGGCCACCGAGTCGTTGCTGCGGATCCGGGCGCCCACCGCCGGGTCCGTGCCGACGACCGCGCCGCGCTGGACCGTGTCGCTGTACGCGTGCCTGACCGGGCCGGTCTCCAGCCCGGCCTTCTCCAGCCGGTCCCTGGCCTCGGCCTCGGTCTTCTCCAGCAGCGGCGGGACCTTGGTGAACTGGCCCGAGTTGATGTACCACACGCCCGTGCCGAGGCCGAGCAGCAGCAGGACGGCGACGACGACCGCCATCGGCCCGCGCCGCAGGCCCGCCCGGCGGCGGGGCGGCAGCGGCGGGGGCGTCCGCAGCCGGCTGGTGCGGCCGAGCGCGGCGGCGGCGTCCTCGGCGTCCTCGCCGGCCGGCGGCGGTCCGGGCGCGGTCAGGGCGCGCGGGATCACGCTGGTGCGGTCCTCGGAGTTGTCGTGCTCCGAGGAGACCGCCTGCGGCGGCACCGCGTCCAGCTGGTCCGCGCCGAGCAGGCCGTGCGCCCGGCGGACCAGCGCGAGCAGGGCCACCGCGTCGTGCGGACGGACCTCCGGGGTGCGGGCGGTCGCCGACGCGACCAGCTCGTCCAGCTCGTACGCCATGCCCGGCACGGCGGCCGAGGGCGGCGGCACGTCCTCGTGCAGGTGCTTGTAGAGGATCGTGGCGGGGGAGTCCCCGTCGTGCGGCTTGTGGCCGGTCAGCATCTCGTAGAGCATCACGCCGCACGCGTACACGTCGACGCGCGGGTCCGCGGTGCCGTTTTCTATCTGCTCGGGCGCGAGGTAGGAGACCGTGCCGAGGACGGTCCCGGTGGTGTTCGTCACCGTGTCCACCGCCCGGACCAGGCCGAAGTCGGCGACCTTGACCCGCCCGTCGTCCCCTATCAGGACGTTCTCCGGCTTCATGTCCCGGTGCACGAACCCGGCGCGGTGCGCGGCCCCGAGCGCCGCGAGCACCGACTCCAGGATGTCCAGCGCGGCCCGCGGCCGGAGCGCTCCGCGCTCGCGCAGCACGTCGCGCAGCGTGCAGCCGGCCACGTACTCCATGGCGAGGTAGACGTACGCCCCGTCGGTCCCCTGGTCGAAGACCTGCACCACGTTCGGGTGCGCGAGCCGGGCCACCGACTTCGCCTCGCGGATGAACCGCTCGACGAAGGAGCCGTCGGCCGCCAGCGCCGGGTGCATCACCTTGAGCGCGAGGACGCGGTCCAGGCGGGTGTCCACGGCCCGGTAGACCGTGGCCATCCCGCCGACCGCGATCCGCGCCTCGACGCGGTACCGGCCGTCGAGCACCTGCCCGACCAGAGGGTCCTGAAGGGTCGTGTCCACGCAGGCGAGTGTACGAGCAGCCGCCGGCAGCACCGGCCGTTCCGCCTGCCGGGAGACGGAATGCAGCAGACCTGTGACGGTCGCGCCACCAGGGCCTCTCGTTCGGATCAGGCCGGGCTCGCGGGGCCCGGCACCGCACCTCGCCGCGTCGTCGCCGGTTGCCGGGGCTGTGCCGTGGCGCCCTCCTCCGCCCTGCGGCGCACGGCACCGGACCCCGCTCCCCGATCCGGCCTGATCCGGACGGAAGGCCCTAGAACGCGGGGCGCTCCGGGTCCAGGTGCGCGCGGCCCCGGGTGGGCGAGGACGCCTGCGCGAAGTGCCGCCGCGGGATCCGCCCCGCCCGGTACGCCAGCCGCCCCGCCTCCACCGCGTGCCTCATCGCCTCGGCCATCAGCACCGGCTCCTGGGCCCGCGTCACCGCCGAGGCGAGCATCACCCCGGCGCACCCCAGCTCCATCGCCAGGGCCGCGTCCGAGGCGGTGCCGGCCCCCGCGTCCAGGATCACCGGCACGCGCGCCTGCTCCACGATCAGCTGGAAGTTGTGCGGGTTGCGGATGCCCAGCCCGGAGCCGATCGGCGAGCCGAGCGGCATGATCGCCGCGCAGCCCGCGTCCTCCAGCCGGCGGGCCAGCACGGGGTCGTCGTTGGTGTACGGCAGGACCGTGAACCCGTCGTCGACCAGTGTCTCGGCCGCCTCCAGCAGCTCGATCGGGTCGGGCAGCAGGGTGCGCTCGTCGGCGATGACCTCCAGCTTGACCAGGTCGGTGCCGAGCGCCTCCCGGGCCAGCCGGGCGGTGAGGACGGCCTCCCCGGCGGTGAAGCAGCCGGCCGTGTTGGGCAGCACCCGGATGCCGAGGCGGTCCAGCACCGACAGCACCGAGCCGTGCACCGAGGGGTTCACGCGCCGCATCGCGACCGTCGTCAGCTCCGTCCCGGAGGCCACCAGGGCGCGTTCCAGCACGTCGAGGCTGGGCGCCCCGCCGGTACCCATGATCAGGCGGGACGTGAGGGACGTGCCGCCGAGGACGAGCGGATCGTCGGCCATGGTCAGCCTCCTTGGACGGCGGTGAGGACTTCCACGCGGTCTCCCTCGGACAGGGAGGTGGTCGGCCACTGCGCGCGCGGGACGACGGTTTCGTTGAGGGCGGCGGCCACTCCGGACGGCGCCCGGGTGAGCGTCCTGACGACGGTGTCCAGAACCGTGCCGGGCTCGATCTCCCGCGGCTCCCCGTTGACCTGGATGTTCATGCGGGCTGCTCCGTGAGGACGGCGGTGCTGAAGCGCTGGGGGGTGAACGGGCGGGCCTCCTCGGGGAGTTCGCCGGTGGCCAGGACCTGCGCCATGACGTCGCCGGTGACCGGCGTGAGCAGCACGCCGTTGCGGTGGTGCCCGGTGGCCAGCAGCAGCCCCGCCAGCCCGGTCGGGCCGAGCAGCGGCGCGTTGTCGGGGGAGGCGGGGCGCAGCCCGGCCCGGGTCTCGGTCAGCGGCAGCTCGGTGATGCCCGGGACCAGCTCGTGCGCGTCGCGCAGCAGCTCGTAGACGCCGCCCGCGGTGACCGTCGTGTCCCAGCCCGTCTCCTCGCTCGTCGCCCCGACGACCAGCTCGCCGTTCTCGCGCGGCACCAGGTAGACGTGGCTGCCGCGCACCACGGCGCGCACGGTCCGGCTCAGGAACGGCGTGGGCCGCGCCGGCATCGTCAGCCGCAGGACCTGCCCCTTCACGGGCCGGACGGGCGGCAGGACGGCCTCGGGGACGCCCGCCAGCCGCCCGCTGAGACTGCCGGCGGCCAGGACCACCTGCCCGGCCTCCAGTCCGGTGCCGTCGGTCGTGACGACGCCCGTGGCCCGGTCCCGTACGACGGTGAGCCGCTCGGCCCACGCGCGGTGGAAGACCACGCCCGCCCGGTCGCAGGCCGCCACCAGGGCGGCGGCCAGGCGCCGGGGGTCGACCTGGTGATCGCCGTCGACCCGCAGCCCGCCGCGCACGCCCGGCGCGAGCATCGGCTCAAGGCGCCGGCACTCCCGCCCGGACAGCCACTGCGCGTCCAGTCCCGACCGCTGCTGCAGGGCGTGCAGTTCGCGCAGATGGGCCCGGTCGTCGGCGTCCAGGGCGACGGCGAGCGTGCCGCTGCGGCGGTAGCCGAGGCCGCGTCCGGTGGCGTCGGTGAGCTCGGCCGCGAAGTCCGGGTAGCGGCGGGCGGACTCCAGGTTGAGGCCGAGCAGGGTCTGCTCGCCGTGGTGCAGCTCCGTGACGGCGGCCAGCATCCCGGCCGCCACCTGCGCGGCCCCGCCGCCCGGTTCGGGGTCCAGCACGGCCGTGGCCAGCCCGCGCTGCGCGGCCCGCCAGGCCGTGACCAGGCCGATGATTCCGCCCCCCACGACGAGGACGTCTGGTGTGCGCGTGGGCGACATGGGCGTCCAGCCCCTCCCTTCGCCGGCATGACCCGGATCAGGTTCGTACGGTCGGAGGCCGCCAGCCTCCCTCTCAGCCCGGTGCGTCCGGGCTCCCGCGAGTGCTTTACGGTGGCCACCCTAGCCCGACGCCGCACGTCTCAGTAAGGGAGCCTCCGCCCGTGGCCCGCTCGCTCGACGGTCTCGTCCTCGCCCCGGTCGCCGACCAGGCCCCGGGCCAGGTGGGCACCGGCACCCGGTTCGCCTACCACGAGCGGGACGGCGGGATCTGGGCCGAGTACGCGGGCGGCGATGTCGTACGCGGGTTCCTGGTGGGTACCCGGGAGGGAGACCGTCTGGACTTCCGGTACGTGCAGCTCGGGCGCGACGGGACGACCTCGTCGGGGCACTGCGTGTCGACGGTCGTGGAACTGCCCGACGGGCGGGTGCGGCTGGAGGAGAGCTGGCGGTGGGAGTCGCGGCGGGGTCACGGGACGAGCGTTGTGGAGCAGGTCACGGCGCACGAGCGCTGACTGACGGGGCGTCAGGTGTCTATGGTGATCAGGTGAGCGAGCGGACGCGGGAACGGGGGCCCTCAGGGGTGCGGCACGTCGTCGTGGCGGGCGCGGGCATGGCCGGCGTGCAGACCGCCGTGGCACTGCGGGAGCAGGGCTTCACCGGCACCGTGACACTGATCGGCGCGGAACCCCACCAGCCGTACGACCGGCCGCCGTTGTCCAAGGCCGTCCTGCTCGGCAAGGCCGAGGGCTCCGCCTTCGACGTCGACTTCGAGGCGCTCGGCATCGGACTGCGGCTCGGCTGCGAGGTGCTGGGCGCGCGCCCGGCGGACCACGAGCTGGACACCGGGGCCGGACCCGTGCCGTACGACGTCCTGGTCGTCGCCACCGGCGCCGAGCCGCTCCGGCTGCCGGGCTCGCAGGGCGTCCCCGGCGTGCACCTGCTGCGCACCCTGGACGACGCCGAGCGGCTGCGGCCGGTGCTCGCCCGGCAGCAGGACATCGTGGTCGTCGGGGCGGGCTGGATCGGCGCGGAGTTCGCCACGGCGGCGCGCGAGGCGGGCTGCGCGGTGACCGTCGTCGAGGCCGCCGACCGGCCGCTCGCCGGGGCGCTGCCCGCCGAGGCGGCCGAGCCGATGGCCGCCTGGTACGCCGACGCCGGCGTCGAGCTGCGCACCCACGCGCGGGTGGCCCGGGTCGAGCCCGGCGCGGTGCTCCTCGACGACGGCTCCTCCCTGCCCGCGGGCGCGGTCGTCGTCGGCATCGGGGCCCGTCCCGCCACGGCCTGGCTGGCCGGCTCCGGCATCGAGCTGGGCGCGCACGGCGAGGTCGTGGCCGACGCGCACCTGCGCACCTCGGCGCCGGACGTCTACGCGGTCGGCGACTGCGCCTCCTTCCCCTCCGCCCGGTACGGCGAGCGCCTGCTGGTCCACCACTGGGACAACGCCCTGCAGGGGCCGCGCACGGTGGCGGCCGACATCCTCGGCCGGGCCACCGGCGAGGAGCCGCCGGCGTACGACCCGGTGCCGTACTTCTGGTCCGAGCAGTTCGGCCGCTTCGTCCAGTACGCCGGCCACCACGCGCGCGCCGACCGCACGGTGTGGCGCGGTGACCCTTCCGGGCCGGCGTGGACGCTCTGCTGGCTGCGCGAGACCCGCCTGGTGGCGCTGCTGGCGGTGGGCCGCCCCCGGGACCTGGCGCAGGGCCGCCGCCTGATCGAGGCGGGCACGCCGATGGACCCGGCCCTGCTGGCGGACCCGGCCAGGCCCCTGAAGGCCGCCACGGCCTAGCCGCGCTGTCCGGACGCGTCCGCCCGGGTGGACCGTCCCGGCTTCCGGCTGTCGGTGCCGGATGGCAGGCTTGTTCCCGTGACCGAGATTGACGCAAAGATCGATGCTCTCGTCCCCGCCTGGCTCACGCTCCCCGACATCGCCGAACAGTTCGGCGTCGAGGTGACCCGCGTGCGGCAGCTGGTCAAGGAGGGCCAGCTCATCGCCGTACGCCGTGGTGAGAACAGGGCACTGCACGTCCCCGCGGACTTCATCGACGGGGACAGGGTCGTCAAGGGCCTGTCCGGGACCCTGACGCTCCTGCGGGACGACGGCTTCACGGTCGAGGAGATGCTGGAATGGCTCTTCACGCCCGACCCCACCCTGCCCGGCACCCCCGCGCAGGCGCTGCGCGAGAATCGCGGCACGGAGGTGAAGCGCCGCGCCCAGGCGCTCGCCGTCTGACCTGAGCCCGATCGACAACCGTCCGGCCCTGCCCGACCGGGGCCGGACCCGAACACCGTCCGGCGTACGGGCCGCGGCCCGCGGGTCACGGCTCCGGCCCCCCGCGCGCCCGCAGCGGCCCGTACGTCCGGAACGGGGCCCTTCCGCGGCCCCTACGTCACCGACCAACCGGGGGGACACACCATGCCCGACACCGCACGCGCCCGGCTCGCCGAGGCCCGTGTCTACCTCTGCACCGACGCCCGCCGGCGCCAGGGCGATCTCGCGGAGTTCCTCGACGCGGTCCTGGCGGGCGGCGTCGACATCGTGCAGCTGCGCGACAAGGGCATGGAGGCCGCCGAGGAACTGGAGCACCTGAGGGTCTTCGCCGACGCCTGCGCCCGCCACGGCAAGCTCCTCGCGGTCAACGACCGCGCGGACGTCGCCCACGCCGCCGGATCCGACGTCCTGCACCTCGGCCAGGGCGACCTGCCGGTCCCCGCGGCCCGCGCGATCCTCGGCGGCGACGTCCTGATCGGCCGTTCCACGCACACCGAGGCCGAGGCCGCCGCGGCCGCGGTCCAGGACGGCGTGGACTACTTCTGCACCGGCCCGTGCTGGCCGACCCCCACCAAGCCCGGCCGTCCGGCCCCCGGTCTCGGCCTGGTGCGGTACGCCGCCGCCCTGGGCACCGACCGCCCCTGGTTCGCCATCGGCGGCATCGACCTCGGCAACCTGGACGAGGTCCTCGAAGCCGGCGCCCGCCGGGTGGTCGTCGTACGGGCGATCACGGAGGCGGACGACCCGGGCGCGGCGGCGGCGGAGTTCGCGAAGCGGCTGCGGCAGGTGTGAGGGGCGCCGGTCCGTCCCGCAATTGTCCAAAGGGTGGACAGCGAGGCCGCAATTCGGGCAAATGTCCGCTGTTCGGTTGGGGGACCGCCACCCCCTGACTAACCTGCCCGTATGGCCCTCGGAACCGCATCCACCAGGACTGATCGCGCACGCACCGTGCGTGACATGCTCGCCACCGGCAAGACGACGTACTCGTTCGAGTTCTCCGCGCCGAAGACGCCCAAGGGCGAGAAGAACCTGTGGAGCGCGCTGAGGAGGGTGGAGGCGGTCGCCCCGGACTTCGTCTCCGTGACCTACGGGGCGGGCGGTTCCACCCGCGCGGGCACGGTGAAGGAGACCCAGCAGATCGTCGCCGACACCACGCTCACCCCGGTCGCCCACCTGACCGCCGTCAACCACTCCGTCGCCGAACTGCGCAACATCATCGGCCAGTACGCCGACGCCGGGATCCGCAACATGCTCGCCGTGCGCGGCGACCCGCCCGGCGACCCCATGGGCGAGTGGGTCCCGCACCCGCAGGGCCTGACCTACGCCGCCGAACTCGTCCGGCTCATCAAGGAGTCGGGCGACTTCTGCGTCGGCGTCGCGGCCTTCCCGGAGATGCACCCGCGCTCCACCGACTGGGACACCGACGTCGCCCACTTCGTCGACAAGTGCCGCGCCGGGGCGGACTACGCGATCACGCAGATGTTCTTCCAGCCCGAGTCCTACCTGCGCCTGCGCGACAGGGTCGCCGCGGCGGGCTGCCAGACCCCGGTCATCCCGGAGGTCATGCCGGTGACCAGCGTGAAGATGCTGGAACGATTGCCGAAACTCAGTAATGCCTCCTTCCCGGACGCTCTGAAAGAGCGGATCCTCACAGCGCGGGACGATCCGGCGGCGGTACGCTCGATCGGTATCGACTTCGCCACGGAGTTCTGCGCGCGGCTGCTGGCCGAGGGAGTGCCCGGACTGCACTTCATCACGCTCAACAACTCCACGGCGACGCTGGAAATCTACGAGAACCTGGGCCTGCACCACCCGCCGCGGGCCTAGACCGGTCGCACCGGTGTACGACACACTGCGTAACGGCCACTGGGAGAGGGGCGTACATGGGCTGGACGGTCCTCTACATCGCGTTCGGCATCGTCGCGCTGTGGCTGCTGGGCGAGGTGCTGCTGCAGTACAAGGCGCGTCTGCGCTGGCGGCTGCTCGCCTTCACCGGCTTCCTCGGCGTCGTCGTCGGTGTACTGATCCCGTCCGTCGTCGTCATCGGTCTGGGCGCGGCCGCCTTCGCGGTCGGCCAGACCTACGTCACGCTGTCGTTCCGCCGCGGCTTCTCGGCCGGCTGGGCGATGTCCGCGCCGGGCCTGGGCGGCAGCAAGCGCCGCCGGGGCGAACGCAGCCGCCGGGAACCGACCCTGGAGGTCTCGGGCCTGGAGGCCGGCGAGGACGGCTACGACGACCGCGCGCGAAGCGGCGGCAGCGCGTCCTACGGCCACGACGGCCACGACTACCACGACGACCACGACCGCGACGACGTCTTCACGCCCGCCCGGTCCGCGCAGCCGACGGCCGCCGAGACCACCGCCGTGTACGAGCCGCAGCCCCTGCCGGACGACACCAGTCCCTACGGCGTCTACGGCTCCGGCTACTCCCACGATCAGCACGCCACGGCCGCCCAGGGCGCCGACCAGACCTACGCCTACGACTACTCGGGGCACGGGCAGCAGGACTACGGCTACGGCACCGCCGGCCAGCAGCAGTACGCCGCCTACTCCGACCCCTACATCGGCACCCAGTCCTACGGGGGCTCCTACGACGCCGGCTACGGCACCCAGCAGCCGTACGGGCAGCAGGGCTACGGCCAGGACCAGTACGCCGCCGACGGCTACGGCGAGGCCCCGCCCGGCGGCGTGTGGGTCCCGCAGCAGCGCAGCGCCGACGACCCGTACGGCGGTGAGCTCCCGGCGGAGCAGCCGTACCCGTACCAGGGCGACGGGCAGCAGAGCCACGGGAACGGCTTCGACGAGCAGTACCGGTTCTGAGGACGGCGGGGTCCGGGGCCGGTCACCGGGGGCTCACCGGGAGCCCCGGAACTCCGGCCCCTCCACGATCAGCCCGGCGACCAGGGCGCCCGACATGCCCGCGTGCGGCAGCCCGCCGCCGGGGTGCGCCCAGCCGCCGACGGTGAACAGCCCGCCGGTGCGCGTGCCGTTCGACGGGTGCAGCAGCCGCCCGCCCGCCGCGGCCAGCGCCGGTGCCGGGACGGCTCCGCCCGGTGCGCCGGTCTCCTCCTCGACGTCGGCGGGGGTGCGGACCTCGTGCCACAGGAGGCGGTCGCGCAGGCCGGGGATCGCCCGCTCGGCGGCGGTGATCAGGTTCTCGGCGTGCCGGCCGGCGTCCCGCACGCCCGCGGGCACCACCGAGACGAGGGTGACCGCCTCGTGCCCGGCGTCCGGGACCAGCGCCGGGTCGTCGGGCCGCAGGACGGTGACCGTGGGGTGCGCGGGCGCCCGGGAAGGCGTGCCGAACAGCAGCTCCAGCTCGCCGTCCCGGTCCTGCGCGTGCACCACCGTCCGGTGCGCCGTCCCCTCGGGGCGGCCGCCGCGCAGCGCCAGCAGGACCGTGAGGCGGCTCGCCGCCCCGCGCTGGGGCGGGACCTCGCCGTCACCGCGCACCGCCGCCCCCCGGGCGAGACGGTCCAGCACACCGGGCGCGACACCGGCGACCACGAAGTCCGCCTCGGCCACCGTGCCGTCGGCGAGTTCCACCCCGGTCACCCGGCCGTCCTTCTCCAGGATCCCGGCGACCTCGGCACCGAAGTGGAACTCGACCTTCCGGGCCCGGCACCGCTCGTACACCGCGCGCGCCAGCTCCCGCAGGCCGCCGCGCACGTACCAGGTGCCGAAGGCGTGCTCCATGTACGGCAGCACGGCCGCACCGGCCGGGGTGACCCGGGGATCCAGGCCGTACGCCAGCGCGTGGCTCTCCAGCAGGGCGGCGAGCCGGGGATCGCGCAGCTCCCAGGCACCGACCTCGGCGAGCGTGCCGGCCCGGCGGGTGCGCAGCAGCCGCTTGCGGGGGACCGCCGGGTAGGGCTCGCGCTCGGCCAGCACCCGCCAGTTCGGCCACAGCGGCTCCTCCAGGAGCGGCCGGCGCGTGCGGTCCCAGGCCTCGCGGGCCCGCACCAGGAAGTCGCCCCAGCGCTGCCCGGCGCCCGCGCCGAGAGCCTCCTCCAGCGCCGCCACGACGCCCGCGCGGGAGGCGTTGGGCAGCGCGGCCTGCGTCCCGTCCGCGAAGACGTGCCGCGCCGACGGGTCGACCTGGACCAGTTCGACGCACGCCTCCAGCGGCTCCTTGCCCGTCTTGACGAACAGGTCGCGGTGGACCGCGGGCAGCGGCAGCAGGCCGGGGCCGGTGTCGAAGCGGAAGCCGTCCCGCTCGAAGCGGCGCACGGCTCCGCCGTACGTCTCCGTCCGTTCGTACACCGCCACCCGGTGGCCCGCGACGGCCAGCCGGGCGGCGGCCGCCATCGCGCCCATCCCGGCGCCGATCACCGCAATCCGTGCCATGCCAGCGACTTTATCGGCCGTCGGCGGCCCTCCTGCTGCGGGCCTGTGACCAGCGGCGCCCCGCGCGCGAGCGCTACGGCGCGGCCGGCGGCCACGGGCGCGGGCGCGCTCGTGGCCGGAGAGCCGGCACAGCGCCGTGGGCGCCGGTGCCCAGGACTGAGTATCCGTACCTAGCCGGGGAGATGAGTACGCGCGCGGATGGGCCACGGCCGGGGCGGAGGGGAGAGTGGAGGCACGGAGAGGGGCACGGCTGCGGCACCGGCGACACGGGGCGCCGGAACGGAGCGGCCCGCGATCCGCTCCTTCCGCCGGCGGCGCCGGCGGGAGCGAGGCACGGGGATCCCGGGGGACGACCGGACGGGGGTCCGACGGGGGATGTACGGGGGAACGTACGGGGGAGTACGGAAGGCGCCGGTCCGGCGTGGCCCGCGGGGGACGCGGCCACCTCGGACCGGCGCCTTCGCATGCGGCGGGCGTTCGCCGCCGCGGTCCTCAGGGACGGCCGCTCACGCGCCCCTGAAGCAGCCGGGACAGCGCCGCGTGCACGTCGTCCAGGGACCGCTCCGGCTGGAAGGACTTCCAGTCCAGCGCGGCCACCAGCACCATGCCGACCAGCGCGGCCGCCGTCAGCGGGACGTCGATCTCCTCGCTGAACTCGCCGTTGTCCACCCCTTCGCGCAGTACGTCCTCGACGACCGCGACGGCCTGCTGCCGGACCACCATCAGCGTGGACTGCCACGCCCGGTTGGTGCGCCACAGCTCGGCCACGTACAGCTGGGTGAAGGCCGGGTAGCGGTCGATGAAGACCAGGCCCGCGCGGATCATCGCGTCCAGGGCGTCGACCCTGCCGCCGCCCTCCTGCGCCGTCCGCTCGGCCGCCTCCCGCAGGGAGGCGGTCAGCAGGCCCACGCCGTGCCGCAGCAACTCCTCGAAGAGGACCGACTTGCTGGCGAAGTTGTAGTAGACCGTGCCCTTCGCCACCCCCGCCCGCTCGGCGATCTCGTCCACCGTGGTGGCGGAGAAGCCCTGCTCGGCGATGAGCGTGACGGCCGCCTCGTAGAGCTTCTGCCGGGTGGCCTCACGGCGGGTGCTGCCGCCCGACGCGGCACTGCTGCGTTCCATGGCCCTGATTGTCACAGGAACCCTCCCGGGGAAGTCACCGCTGGTCTCACAGGGTCAGCTCCGGATGCAGCCGGTCCAGGGTCCACACCTGCCGGCGGCGGGCCGACAGCGCGGTCAGTGCGAGGGCGCCCGCGGTGAACAGCGTCAGCACCACGCACGCGTGCCCCACCGGTTCGAGACCGCCGCCCGTGATGAGCCTGCGCAGCGCCTCGACGACGTGGCTCATCGGCAGGAAGGGGTGCAGCGCGTTGAAGAAGCCCGGACTGGTCTGCACGGGGTACGTGCCGCCCGCCGACGTCAGCTGGAGCATCAGCAGGGCCAGGACGAGGATGCGGCCGGCCGCCCCGAAGCGCGCGTTCAGCCACTGCACGATCGCCGCGAAGCACGCCGTCACCAGGAACAGGAAGACCACCGTCCCGGCCGCCCGGACCATCCGCAGGCCGACCGCCCAGTGCAGCACCGCCATCAGGGCCGCCGTCTGCAGCACCCCGATCGCCACCACCGGCAGCCAGCCCGCCAGCGCGATCCGCCACGCCGGGGCACCCGCGGCCAGCGCGCGCCGGTTCATCGGCGGTATCAGCATGTACGCCACCATCGCGCCCACCCACAGGGACAGCGGGATGAAGTACGGGGCGAAGCCGGTGCCGTAGTTGGGCGCCTTGTGCAGGTCCCTGGAGACGAGCTGCACCGGGTCCGCCATGACCTCGGTGCGGCGGTCGCGGTCCCGCTTGTCGTAGTCGGGGATCTTCTCCGCGCCCTCGTGCAGCCCGCCGGCGAGTTCGCCGGAGCCGTCCACCAGCTTGTACATGCCGCCGCTGAGGTCGTCGGCGCCCGCCTTCAGCTCGCCGACGCCCTTGTCCAGGTCCACGGCGCCGGTCTCGGCGGTGCCGAGTCCTTTGTGGATCTTCTTCGCGCCGGAGGCCACCGCGGCGGCTCCGTCGTTCAACTCGTTGATCTTCCTGACGGCGTCGTCCAGGTCCTCGGACAGGTGCGGCGCGCGGTCGGCGAGCGCCTGGGACTGCTTGCGGAGGGTGGCAAGGTTCCGCTCGAGCTTCCCGACGTCCCCGTCGTGGTCGGCGATCAACGTGGTGAGGTCGTCGGCCAGGAGCGCCACGTCGGCCGCCGAGTCCCTGGCCTTCTCCAGGTCGGAGCAGGCGGGGTCCGGCGGGGCCGGGTCGGCGCAGCGCGCCCGGTGGATCCCGTCGAGCGCGTCGGACGCCGCGTGGGCGCCCTTGGCGGCGGCCGGAGCCCGCTTCACCAGGGCGTCGAGGTCGTCGCGGATCGCTCCCGCCCCGTCGGCGACGAGCCGGGCGGTGTCCCCGATCGTCTTCTCGTTGTCCCTCAGGAAGGGGCCCAGCCTGGCGTCGGCCCCGTTGACCTTGTCGGCGAGCGTCCGCGTGCCGTCCGCGACCCGCTGCGAGCCGTCCGCGAGGTCGCCCGCCGCCTCGTGGAGCTCCTTGACGCCCTTGGACAGCCTGCCGCTGCTGTCCTGGGCGTCCCGCAGCCCGTCGGCGAGGTCCCCGGCCCCCTTCTCGGCCTTTCCGATGCCGCCCTTGAGCTCGTCGGCCCCCTCGGCCGCCTTCACGGTCTCGCCGTGGATGTCCGAGAAGGCGACGAAGATCCTGTCCAGGAAGGACCGGGACGTCTTCGTCGACGCGGCCCGGCGCACCTCGCCGAAGACGGTCCGGGAGATCTGCCCGACGATGTAGTTGTTGGCGTCGTTCGTGCGCACCTGCAGGGCGCCGGTCCGCGGGGAGTCGCCCGGGCCGGAGGCGACGCGCCTGCTGAAATCGGCGGGCAGGGTGAGCGACAGGTAGTAGGTGCCGTCCTCGACACCCTCGCGGGCCTCGGCGGCGCCCACCTCGCGCCAGTCGAAGGTCCTGCTCTCCCGCAGCCCCTCGGCGATGTCGTCGCCGGCCGTGATCCGCTTGCCGTCGGCGGTCGCGCCCTTGTCGTCGTTCACCAGCGCCACGGGGATCCGGTCCAGACGGCCGTACGGGTCCCAGAACGACCACAGGTACAGCGCGCCGTACAGCAGGGGCAGCACCAGCAGCGCGACCAGGGCCGCACGCGGGAGCCTGCCCCGGCCGAAGCGGCGGAGCTCAAGAGCGGCCAGTTTCGGTGAGCGCACCGGGGGCCTCCTTCGCTGCGTCGGTTTCATCTGCTGCGTCGGCTTCGCGGGCTGCGTCGGCTTCGCGGACTGGGGCCGCTTCGTGGGCGGCGCCGGTTTCGTCCCGCGGGTCGTGGGCCTCCCGGGAGCCGCCGGCGGGGAGCCCGGCGGTGTCCGCCGTGCCGCCGGTGCCGGTGGACACCACCACCGCGCCCTCGGGAGCCTCGCTGCACACCGCGAGCACCGTCGTCCCGGCCTCGGCGACGGACCGCAGCAGGTTCCAGATCCCGGTCCGCTCGGCGGGCGAGAGCTTCAGGTCGGTGTCGTCGACGCCCAGCAGCCGGGGGCGGCCGAGCAGGGCCAGCGCGACCGACAGCCGCAGCGCCTCCGGGCGCTCCAGATCGCGGACGGCGGTCCGCGGACCCTTGGGCAGGGCTTGCGGGTCCAGTCCGGCCGCGGCCAGCGCGGCGTCGATCCGCTGCCTCTCCTCGCTCCGGCGCTCGGCGCGCGGTCGCAGCAGCCCGCGCACCGAGTCGCCGAAACGGCGCTGCAACAGGGCCCGCTCGCGCAGATGCTCCCCGATGGTGAGGGCCGGGTCGAGATCGGTGACGCCCGCCACGTGCGCCAGCGCGCTGACGCGGCGCACCGCCGCCATCCGCTTCGGCAGCGGCGCCCCGCCCACGACGGCCGTCCCCTCGGTGGCCTTCATCCGCCCGGTGAGCGCGAGCAGCAGGCACGTGCGGCCGGAACCGGACGGTCCTTCCACCGCGATCAGTGAGCCGGGCTCCGCGTCGAGGAGGACCCCGCGGAACACCCATCCGCGGGGACCCTTGAGCCCGAGGTCCCGGGCCGTGACGGCGACTCCGTCCACGGTTCACCCACCCCCTGAACTTGCCCCCGTATTTGAACTGACTGGTCAGTGCAAAAACTAACCCGAACTCGCGATCGAGGCAAAACCCCAGGTCAGAACGGATTGTCAGTGCCATACCTCACGATGGGCACATACGGCACTCCGTAGCAGGTGTGCCGTCACGCAGACGACAGGAGGTTCGTCATGGCCAGCTACCACGCAGCAGCCGCCCGTCGGCGCCGCGCCACCGGCCCTGCCCCCTCACTGAGCGGCCCGGCGAGCGACGTCCACCCGGTGCTGCGCCGGGCCACGGCGCCGCCCGCCGCCCTCGACCTGCTCGCCCAGGCCCGCGCGGGCCTCGACGAGGCCACCGGCCTCGAAACGCCGAACGAGCGCTATGCGACGGCCCACCTGGCCGCCCTGCGCACCGCCGCGGCCGTGCTCGCCGCGCGGGGCCGGCCGGAGTCCTCGGCGCGGGCCAGGGCCAAGATCAGGAGCGCCTGGGAAGTGCTCCCCGAGATCGCGCCCGAACTGACCGAGTGGAGCGCTCTGTTCGCCGCGGGCGCCCGGCGCCGCGCCCGGGCCGAGGCGGGCATCCAGGGCGCGGCCAGCAACCGGGACGCCGACGACCTGATACGGGACGTGTCGATGTTCATCCGCCTGGTGGAGCGCATGCTGGTCCTCCAGCCGGTGCTGCCCCAGTCCGGCCCGGACGCGGAGCGGCCGGAGAAGCGCGGCGCGGAGCGGGACATGCCGGACGCGGGCTGAGGGCGCCCCCCGCCCCTCGGGCACGGGCGGGTGCCCCTCAGCCCCAGGCGCGGGTACCCCCCGGACGCGGGCGGGTGCCCCTCGGGCACGAGCGGGCCGGTCCGCCCCCACGCCCGCCGGCCCGCCGCGCGGTCGCCGCACCGCGGTGACCAGGCCGGGCGCCGGAGGCAATAGGGTGGAGGGCGCCTGAAGCCTTCCCTCCCGCAGCCGGGCCGGGGAAGGCGCCCCGTTCGCTCCGCCCGTACACGGGGCGGTGCCGCGCCGAGGAGTCAACTGCCGTGTCGGACCCGATGCGCCCCCGCGCCTCTCTCCGTACCGCCGTGGTCTGGGAGGTCCTCCGCGACGCCCTGGACCGCAGGGTCAAGGCCGCGGGGCGCCAGGCGCTGGACGTCCTCGACACCGGGGGCGGCAGCGGCAACTTCGCGGTGCCCGTCGCCCGGCTCGGCCACCGGGTCACCGTCGTCGACCCCAGCCCCGACGCGCTGTTCGCGCTGGAACGCCGCGCCGCCGAGGCCGGCGTCGCCGACCGCGTCCAGGGCGTCCAGGGCGATGCCCACGGGCTCTTCGACGTCGTGGAGCGGGGCGGCTACGACGCGGTGCTGTGCCACGGCGTCCTGGAGTACGTCGACGACCCGGCCGAGGGCGTCCGCAACGCGGTGGCGGCCCTGCGGCCCGAGGGCGTCCTCAGCCTGCTGGCCGCCGGCCTCGGCGGTGCCGTGCTCGCGCGGGCCCTCGCCGGCCACTTCAAGGAGGCCAGGCAGGCGCTGGAGGACCCGGACGGACGATGGGGCGCGGGTGACCCCGTACCGCACCGCTTCACCGCCGGCCAGCTCACCGGACTGGTCGAGGACGCTGGTCTGAGGGTCGCCGCCGTGCACGGCGTGCGGGTCTTCGCCGACCTCGTCCCCGGCGTCCTGGTGGACACCGAGCCCGGAGCCCTCGAGGCGCTGCTGAAGCTGGAGGAGGCCGCGGCCGAGCTTCCGGCGTTCCACTCGGTGGCCACGCAGCTCCACGTGCTCGGTGAGACACCCGGGGCCGCCGAGGCGTGAGAGGCCTCGTGCGAGTACGCCGCTGATCAGCGGCTCGGCTGCGGATGGAGTACGCCACAGGCCCCCCGAACGGGGGCCTGGCGCCGTATGATCGAGGGAGACCGTCCGGCATGACGGATCGGCCGCTGGGGAATGACAGCCTCAGCGAGCCGGGACGCGCGTGGTGGTTCCGGTTGGCCAATTGGCGCAGAGGGGCGGGTTTCACGGGGGCGATTCCCTGCCTATCCTGAAGAGACCCCCCAGGGTCGCCCTGGCGACTGCACGATGAGGAGGACTCCGTGCCGCTCTCGGAGCACGAGCAGCGCATGCTCGAGCAGATGGAGCGAGCGCTGTACGCCGAAGATCCCAAGTTCGCGTCGGCGCTTGAGGGAAGCGGGCTGCGTACGTACACCCGGCGGCGGGTCTACCAGGCGGTCGCGGGCTTCCTCGTTGGTATTGCGCTCCTCATGGCCGGTATGGTCGCCCAGCAGGTCTGGCTCAGCGTCGTGGGCTTCCTCGTCATGCTGGGCTGCGCGGTTCTCGCCGTGACCGGCTGGCGCAAGACCCCCAAGCCGGGCGAACAACCCGCCGGTGCGCCGCACGCCCGTCATCAGGGCCGACAGCGGCGCTCCATGATGAACCGCATAGAAGAACGCTGGCAGCGACGCCGCGACGAACAGGGCCATTAGCCCGCGCAGCGCGCTCCAGGCCCTACGCGACGGCATGCGTCTGGGGGCGGCCACCAAGGTGGCCGCCCCCCCCCCCCCGCCGGGGGCCCGGGAGTGGGGGGGGGGGCCCCCCCCCCGGGCGGCCAAACCGTGGGCCGGGCCCCGCCCCGCGCGGAG
>NZ_JBFATO010000003.1:90518-264690 GCF_040678355.1 Streptomyces sp. NPDC052701 | reverse complement strand
GGGGCGGCCACCAAGGTGGCCGCCCCCAGACGCATGCCGGGGACCGGAAAGGCGGGGGCGCGCCCCCGCTCCGAATCTCCGAAGCGGTGCGCTGGCCACGGCCGTGCGCTGCCGCTCGTCCGCCCGGCCGCCGGCCCGTGATCCGCGACGTCCGTCGGCGGCTTCGTCGGCGCACCGGCCGGGCTCCCGCGACGCAATTGAGGGGCCGGGCCCTTCAGGGCCCGGCCCCCGCCTTCGCCCGGAACGTCCCGCCGGCCGCCCTCAGCCGCGCTGACCCGACGGTTTCAGCCATGCGGGCCGCGCCGCCAGAGCGCGTTCCCCCAGGCCCGACCACCAGGCCGACACCGCCCACACCAGGCGCACGGTGGACCGCGGAGCGAACACCGCCCGCAGGCGCGTGACGCGGTCGGCCGCGGTGCGCAGACCGGCCGTGAGGCGGTGGACGTCCTCGGCGAGGCCCGCCGTGGGGCGGGGGCGCGGCGCGTACAGGACCTGCTCCACCGCGTCCGCCACCCGGTGCACCGAGGCCGCGGCCGTCGCATCGAGACGGCCGATGCGGACGATGCGGGCGGCCGCCTTGCGCGGGGTGAGCGACTCGTCCGGCACGATGCCGAAGTCCCACGCGGTGTCGGTCAGCTCCCGCCAGACCGCCAGCGTGTGCCGTACCGCGTCGTCCTCCGTGCGGCCGTGCGCCCCCAGCCGGACGGCCCGCGTCCGCAGCCGCCACAACAGGGGCGACAGCGGCAGCACCAGGGCCGCGAGGCCGCCGAGGACCCACGCCAGGACCGTGTACCACTTCGGGCCGTCGTCGTTCGTGGACAGCGCGGCCTGCGGGGACTCGCTCACGCACCCGCCGTCCAGCCTGCGCTGCTGCGCCGTGCAGCTCTCGCTCGCCGAGGGCGCGGCCGAAGGCGCCGAGGACGCCGCCTCGGAGGGCCGTGCCGGGTCGGGGACCGAACTGCCGGGGGTCTCGGGCAGCGTGTACGGCGGGGTGGAACCACGGGTCGGCGTCGGCTCGAAACGGATCCAGCCCACACCCTCGAAGTACAGCTCCGGCCAGGCATGCGCGTCCCGCAGCCCCACCGAGACCGAACCGTCGGCCTGCGGGGCGCCGGGCGCGAAGCCCACCGCGACCCGGGCCGGTATGCCGAGCGAGCGGGCCATCGCCGCCATCGCGAAGGAGAAGTGCACGCAGAAGCCCTGCTTGTCCCGCAGGAAGCGGGCGAGCGCCTGCGAGCCGCTGCCGACCTCGACCTGGGTGTCGTACTCGAAGCCCCCGGTCAGGGCGAAGTAGTCCTGGAGCTTGACGGCCTCGTCGTAGTGGCTCGTCGCGCCAGCGGTGACCTCGCGGGCGGTCCTGGTCACCGCCGCCGGCAGCGAGTCCGGCAGCTCGGTGTACTCGCGCTTGAGGGCCGCCGACGCCTCCGGCGCCGCGGCGAGCTGCTCCGGCGTCGGCTGCACGTCCAGGCTCCTCACCTCGTACGTCAGGCCGCGCGTGTTCTGGCCGTGATCGCCGACCAGGGCCATGCCCACAGGTTCGTAGCGCCAGTTGCCCCTGATGTCCACGCCGCTCGGCGGGTAGGGCATCGGCAGCCAGTCCTGGGCGTACCAGTCGGCCGCCGAGATCGTCGTGGCGTACTCCGAGCGCTTGACGTCGGGGCCGAGGCCCACCGGCGTCGGGAACGCGTCCTCCGGCACCGGCTCGATACGCCGCTTGGACGGCTTCCAGGTGCTGCCGTCGAAGTCGTCCAGGGACACGATCCGCAGGTAGAGGTCGGCGACGTCGCCGTTGTTCCCGGACCGCAGGGACAGCACCTGCCGGTCCTCGTCCACGTTCAGGCTGTCGCGCAGCGACACCAGCGGGTTGACCGCGGAGATGGTGCCCCCGCCGCCGCTGCCGGAGCCCATGCCCGCGCCGGTGCCGTCCAGCAGGCCGCCGTTCATCGCGGGCAGGCCGAGCGGCACCACCAGCGCGATGCCCAGCGCGACCGCGCCGATGCGCCGCCCGGTGCGGACCGGGGCGAGGGCACCGGTGGGCTCGCCGCCCGGGGTGCGCGGCGCCCCGCCGAAGACCCGGCCCCACTGCGCGAGCCGGTCGCGGCCCTCGGCCAGCAGCAGCATCAGATAGCCGGCCGCCGCGACCAGGAACCACAGCCAGTCGGTGCCGCCGTCGGACAGCCCCGCCGCCACGGAGTACAGCGCGAGCAGCGGCAGGCCCGCCGGGGCCGCGCTGCGGAAGGTCACCGCGAGGGCGTCCACCAGCAGCCCGATGACCAGGACCCCGCCGATGAGCATCAGCCGGATGCCCTCGGAGGACAGCGGCGCCGGGATCGCGTACCGCGCGATGTCGTCGGAACCCTGCTGCAGCAGGTCGGCGAAGTGGCGCAGGGCGTCCGGCCCGGGTATCAGCCCGCCGTAGGCCTGCTCACGGGCGAAGACCGGCGTCAGCAGCAGCACGGTGGCGATCGCCTGCGCGGCCACGGTCAGCGGACGGGCCAGCGGCACCCGGCGGGTCGCCGCGCCCACGCCCGCCTGCACCGCCAGCAGGAACGCCGCCTGCAGGATCCAGGTGGCCGGCTCGACGAGGGGCAGCAGGGCGCACGCGGCCATCAGCGTGGCCGTCCACGCGCCCAGCGTCAGTCGTGCGGGCCCGCTCATCGTGCTCCCTCCCCGCCGGCCGCGGCCAGGCCCGAGCGCTCCTGGTCCGCCTGCCGCCACAGCTCGCCCAGGGAGGCGCCGCGGGGGACGCTCAGGGCCGTCCAGCCCACCTCGCGCAGCATGCGCAGCCGCTCCCCGCCCTCGTCCGACGAGCCGGGCACGTCGGTCGGTTCCCGTCCCCAGGCGCCGCTGTCGAGCAGGAAGGCGATCGCGCCCCCGCTGCGCTGCCGCATCCGGGCCACCACCGCGGCCTGCTCCTCGTCCAGGTCGCCGAGGAAGGCCACCAGCAACCCCTCGTCCCCGCCGCGCAGCACGTCGTACGCCCGGGACAGGCCCTCCCCGTCGGAGTGGTCGATCACCGCGAGGGTGTCCATCATCAGTCCGGCGGCGTCCGCCGACTCCTGGATCGCGCCCGCGAAGCCGTCGCCGCCCTCGCCGGGCACCGTGTTGCCGGTGTCGGTCAGCAGCCGCACCGAGAAGCCCCGTTCGAGCATGTGCACCAGGACGGACGCGGCGCCCGCCACGGCCCACTCGAAGGCCGCGTCCGGGCCGGCGCCCTCGAAGGCGATGCCGCGGGTGTCGAGGAGGACCGTGCAGCGGGCGCGCTGCGGCTGCTCCTCGCGGCGCACCATCAGCTCGCCGTGGCGGGCGGTGGAGCGCCAGTGCACCCGGCGCAGGTCGTCGCCGTAGCGGTACCCGCGCGGGATCACGTCGTCCTCGCCGGCCAGGGCCAGCGAGCGCTGCCGTCCGTCGCCGTGTCCCTTCGCCTCGCCGCCCAAGCGCACCGGCGGCAGCGGCTCCACGCGCGGGATCACCGTCAGGGTGTCGTACGTGGAGAAGGACCGGGTCAGCTCGCACAGGCCGAACGGGTCGGTCAGGCGCAGCTGCAGCGGACCCAGCGGATAACGGCCGCGCAGGTCGGAGCGGACCCGGTAGGACACCTCGCGGCGGCCCCCCGCCTCGACCCGGTCGAGCACGAAACGGGGGCGCGGGCCGAGCACGTACGGCACCTTGTCCTGGAGCATCAGCAGGCCCGTCGGCAGCCGCGAGACGTTCTCCATCCGCAGGTGGACCCGGGCCTCGGACCCGGCGGGCACGCGCGCGGGGGAGAGGCGGCGGCTGCCCGCGACCCGGTAGCGCGTGCGGTACAGCACGGTCACGCACACCAGCGGCAGCACCGCCAGCAGCAGGCCGACCCGCAGCAGGTCGCTCTGGCCGAGCACGTAGGCGCAGACGGCCGCCGCGACACCGGCGGCCAGGAACGAGCGCCCGCGGGTGGTCAGCCCGGCCAGGGCGGTGCGGATGCCGCTCCGGCCGTCCCGGCCGGCCTCCGCGTGCCCGGTGCCCCCGGCGGACGCGGTGGTCATCACAGCCTCCGCGGCGGCTGCTGCGGATACGCCGGCGTCCCGTGGCCGAGACCGAAGCCGCTCTGCTGCCGGGGCGCCGCGGGCACCGGGGTGCGCTGCAGGATCTCCTGGACGACCTGCTCGGCCGTACGGCGGTTCAGCTGGGCCTGGGCGGTGGGCAGCAGGCGGTGGGCGAGGACGGCCACGGCGAGTGCCTGCACGTCGTCCGGCAGCGCGTACTCCCGGCCGTCGAGGGCGGCGGAGGCCTTCGCCGCGCGCAGCAGGTGCAGCGTCGCGCGCGGGGAGGCGCCCAGTCTCAGGTCGGGATGGGTGCGGGTGGCGGCGACCAGGTCCACGGTGTACCGCCGGACCGCCTCGGAGACGTGCACGCCGCGCACCGCCTCGATCAGCTTCACGATCTCGTGGGCGTGCGCCACCGGCTGCAGGTCCTCCAGCGGCGAGACGCCGCCGTGCACGTCCAGCATCCGCAGCTCGGCCTCCGGGCTGGGGTAGCCGACCGAGACGCGGGCCATGAAGCGGTCGCGCTGCGCCTCGGGCAGCGGGTAGGTGCCCTCCATCTCGACCGGGTTCTGCGTCGCCACCACCAGGAAGGGGCTGGGCAGCTCGTAGGTCTTGCCGTCGATGGTGACCTGGCGCTCCTCCATCGACTCCAGCAGCGCGGACTGCGTCTTGGGCGAGGCGCGGTTGATCTCGTCGCCGATCACCACCTGCGCGAAGATGGCGCCCGGCTTGAACTCGAAGTCCTGGCGCTGCTGGTCCCAGATGGACACGCCGGTGATGTCCGAGGGCAGCAGGTCGGGCGTGAACTGGATGCGCCGCACCGAACAGTCGATGGACCGCGCCAGTGCCTTGGCCAGCATGGTCTTGCCGACTCCGGGGACGTCCTCGATCAGCAGATGTCCCTCGGCGAGCAGTACGGTCAGCGAGAGCCGTACGACCTCGGGCTTGCCCTCGATCACGCCTTCCACCGAACCCCGCACGCGTTCCACCACGGCGGTCAGATCAGTGAGGCTCGCTCGATCGTCATAGGTCGTCACCCGGCCCTCCTCGGCCCGTTCTTGCGGGCCGGCACTGTGACCGGCCCACCCCGAAACACGGACACCACGCGTGAAAAGTTCCGCGCGACGCCACTCCCGCATTCTTGCTGCCGTTACCGATTCGTGTCACTCGCCTGTGGACAACTGGCGACGACATGTCCGGTCCTACGGCCTTTGGCCGCGGGAATGACAGGAATTCGACAGCTAGCCGTTTCGGGGCGGGCGCACAGGTCGGGCCGGATCGACCTCGCGCAGCAGACCCGTCCTCACGTCGAAGACGAAGCCGCGCACATCGTCGGTGTGCAGCAGGAACGGCGAGGTGCGCACCCGCTGCATCGACTGCCGCACGTCCTGGTCGACGTCGCTGAAGGACTCCACCGCCCACGCCGGGCGCTGGCCGACCTCCCGCTCCAGCTCGGTGCGGAAGTCCTCGGTGAGGGCCTCCAGGCCGCAGCCGGTGTGGTGGATGAGGACGACGCTCCTCGTTCCCAGCTTGCGCTGGCTGATGGTCAGCGAGCGGATCACGTCGTCCGTGACGACCCCGCCCGCGTTGCGGATGGTGTGGCAGTCGCCCAGCTGCAGGCCGAGCGCGGCGTGCAGGTCGAGGCGGGCGTCCATGCAGGCCACCACGGCGACGCGCAGAACGGGACGGGCGTCCATGCCGGGGTCGCCGAACGCCGCGGCGTAGCGCCGGTTGGCCTCGACGAGCCGGTCGGTGACGGTGCCGCCACCGGCTGTGGCGCTCTCAGCGCCTGCGGGAACCGATGCGGAAGTCGTCATGACCACAACGGTACTGGTCACCCGCGGTCCGGACCCGCTGTGAGGAAGGACACAGAACGTCGGCGGACCCCGTGTGTGAGGTAACCCACAGGGGTGGGCGGAGCGGCTCGTACGGGTGATCCCCGGCGCTTCGCCGCTTGTCCGGCGCCCGGTGCCGCGACGCGCAGGCCGGTTGATTGACCGGCCGACACGGTGGACTAAAGTGACGCGAAGCGGGAGGCGAGGTCCTCTGCGGAGACTCTCCCCGCTGGACGATTTCCCCCGGAGACCTGGGCGATGTTCCGGAGATCTCCCCGCGTGCGCGGCGCGTACGTACGGTTCGGCCTCCTCCCGCTCCGGTCGGCTGACGCTTCCGGCGCCGGCAGGCCTCCCCTTCACGAGCGGGCGGGGACCCGGCGGTGCGTACGGCGGCGCCGGACCTGAGAGGGCCCCTTGAGCCAGAGTCGACACGTCCCGGTGATGCTCCAGCGGTGCCTGGACCTGCTGGCACCCGCCCTGGAGCGGCCGGACGCCGTGGTCGTCGACTGCACGCTCGGCCTCGGCGGCCACAGCGAGGCCCTGCTCGAGCGGTTCCCCGGGGTCCGCCTGCTGGGCCTGGACCGCGACAAGGAGGCCCTGCGCCTGTCCGGCGAGCGGCTCGCCCCGTACGGCGAGCGGGCCACCCTCGTGCACGCCGTCTACGACGAGCTGCCCGAGGTGCTGCGAAGGCTCGGCATCGCGCGCGTGCAGGGTGTCCTGTTCGACCTCGGCGTCTCCTCCATGCAGCTCGACGAGGCCGACCGCGGCTTCGCCTACGCCCAGGACGCCCCGCTCGACATGCGCATGGACCAGACGACCGGCGTCAGCGCCGCCGAGGTCCTCAACACCTACCCGCCCGGCGAGCTCGTGCGGATCCTGCGCGCGTACGGGGAGGAGAAGCAGGCCAAGCGGATCGTGGCCGCGATCGTGCGCGAGCGCGAGAAGGAGCCGTTCAGTACCAGCGCGCGGCTCGTGGAGCTGATCCGCGACGCGCTGCCGCAGGCCGCCAAGCGCACCGGCGGCAACCCGGCCAAGCGCACCTTCCAGGCGCTGCGCATCGAGGTCAACGGCGAACTCTCGGTGCTGGAGCGGGCCGTCCCGGCCGCGGTGAGGGCGCTGGCCGTGGGCGGGCGGATCGCCGTGCTGTCGTACCACTCGCTGGAGGACCGGCTGGTCAAGCAGGTGTTCGCGGCGGGCGCCGCCAGCACCGCGCCGCCCGGGCTGCCCGTGGTCCCCGAGCGCTACCAGCCCCGGCTCAAGCTGCTCACGCGCGGTGCCGAACTTCCCACCGAGGAGGAGATCGCCGTGAACCGGCGGGCGGCCCCCGCGCGGCTGCGCGGCGCCGAGCGCATCAGGGAGGACGTCGAGTGAGGCCCGCGAAGGGGAGCGTGAGTGAGTAGCAAACCCGAACTGAAGGGGAGGGCGGCCCGCCTGGCGCAGCTCTTGCCCGCGGGTTCCGGACAGGCGGCCCGCACCCCGTTCGTGCTCCTCGTCGTCCTCCTCCTCGCCGGCGGCCTCATCGGCCTGCTGGTGCTGAACTCGGCACTGAGCGAGGGCGCGTTCCGGCTCGACGACCTCCAGCGGGAGACCAAGAACCTCACCGACGAGGAGCAGGCCCTGCAGCGGGACATCGACGCCTACTCCGCCCCCGACGCCCTCCAGCGCCGCGCCCGCGAGCTCGGCATGGTGCCCGGCGGCGACCCGGCCTTCCTCGAGCCCGACGGCACGGTCAAGGGCGTCCCCGGCCCCGCCCGGCCGGCCGCCGCGCGCACCCCCCTCGTCCTGGCGCCCGAGGCGATGGTCACCCGGACCCTCCCGCCCGCGTCCCCGACCCCCGGCAGGTGACGGAAGTGTCCGACAGGGAACCGCCGCGCCGCCGTGTGCCCGGCCCCGCCCGGCCCGCCCGCCCCGGCCCCAAGGCCCGTCCGGCGGCGTCCCGCCCGGTCCGCCGTCCGGCGGCGTCCCGTCCGGCCCCGCGCGTCATCCGGCTCGGCAGCCCCCGCCCCCGGCTCCGCCTGGTCGGCCTCGCGTTCACCCTGGTCCTGGCCGCCTTCGTCGTGCGGCTGTTCCAGGTGCAGGTCGTCGACGCCGGTACGTACGCCGCCAAGGCCGAGCGGAACCGCTACGTCGGCCAGGTGCTCGCCGCCGAGCGCGGCGAGATCACCGACCGCAACGGCATCGCCCTGGCGACCAGCGAGGACGCCTACGACATCACCGCCGACCCCACGATGTTCACGCCCGAGGAACTCGAGGTCGGCGACGGGCCCGAGCAGGCGGCCGCGCTGCTCGCGCCGATCCTCGGCCAGGAACAGGACACGCTGGTCGGGAAACTGCGGCCCGAGGACAAGGACCTGCGCTACGTCAAGCTGGCCGGCCGCCAGACGCCGCAGGTCTGGAAGCAGATCAAGGACCTGAAGAGCGCGCTGGCCGCCAAGGCGCAGACCGACGGGTCCACCGTCAACGTCCTCGCGGGCGTCTTCTCCGTCCCCACCAGCAAGCGCGTGTACCCCAACGGCGACCTCGCCGCCGGGATACTGGGCTGGGTCAACGGCGAGGACAAGGCCGGCGGCGGCATCGAGCTGCAGCTGAACAAGCAGCTGGCCGGCAAGGACGGCAAGATCCGCTACGCCCAGTCCGGCGGGCGCCTGGTCCCGACCGTGGGCTCCACCGAGACGCCCGCCGTGCCCGGCAGCGACGTCGAGCTCACCATCGACCGCGACATCCAGTGGGCCGCGCAGAACGCCATCACCGAGCAGGTGCGCAAGTCCCGGGCGGACCGCGGCTACGTGATCGTCCAGGACACCCGCACCGGCGAGATCCTCGCCATGGCCAACTCGCCCGGCTTCGACCCGAACGACCTGTCCGACGCCAGCCCCGAGGCGCTGGGCAACGCCGCCCTCCAGGACGCCTACGAGCCCGGCTCCACCGCGAAGGTCCTGTCGATGGCGGCGGTACTGGAGGAGAACGCCGCCACACCGGCGACGCACGTCGTCGTGCCCAACCGGCTGCACCGCGGCGACCGCCTCTTCAAGGACGACGTCGACCACCCGACCTGGTACCTCACGCTCAACGGCGTGCTCGCCAAGTCCAGCAACATCGGCACCATCCTGGCCACCGGCCAGCTCGGCAGGACCCAGGCCCAGGCCAACAAGGTCCTCTACGACTACCTGCGCAGGTTCGGCCTCGGCAGTTACACCGGGCTCGGTTTCCCCGGCGAGACCAAGGGCATCCTCGCCCCGCCCGACCAGTGGTCGACCTCGCAGCAGTACACGATTCCTTTCGGCCAGGGCGTGTCCGTCAACGCCATGCAGGCGGCGTCCGTCTACTCGACGATCGCCAACGACGGCGTCCGTATCGAGCCCACCCTGGTGCGCGGCACGAAGGGGGCCGACGGGCGCTTCACCCCGGCCCCGAAGCCCGAGAGGACCAGGGTCGTCAGCGCGAAGACGGCGAAGACCCTCGCCCGGATGCTGGAGTCGGTCGTGGACGACGAGGAGGGCACCGGCACCAGGGCGCGCATCCCCGGCTACCGGGTGGCGGGCAAGACGGGTACGGCCAACCGCGTGGATCCGGCCACCGGCAAGTACCACGGCTACACCTCGTCGTTCGCCGGGTTCGCGCCGGCCGACAACCCCCGCGTCACCGTCTACTGCGCCATCCAGAACGCCACCGAGGGCAGCTACTTCGGCGGCCAGATCTGCGGACCCGTCTACAAGCAGGTGATGGAGTTCGCCCTGAAGACCCTCCAGGTCCCGCCGACCGGTGCCAAGCCCGCGAACCTGCCCGTGACCTTCGAGCCCTGACCCGCTGCCTCCGAGCCCCGATCCGCACCGAGCACCATCGAGCCACCAGGATCCGCCCCCGTGACAACGATCACTCCCGACCCCGGGAACCAGCGCACCCCCGACCCCGGGAGCCGGAGCGCTCCCAGCCCCTCGCTTCGCCCCCGGGCGGGTACGCCCGGTACGCTCACCGCCGTGCCACACGCTGATCAGTCCCAAACCGCCCAGAAGGGCCATCCCGTGACATATCCGGGACCGCCTCGGCCGGTGCAGGTCTCCGCCACATCCCTCGCGGAACTCGCCGGCCAGCTGGGTGCTCCCGCGCCACGGAGCGCCGCCGAGGTCACGGGCATCACCCACGACTCGCGCGCCGTCCGCCCCGGCGACCTGTACGCCGCCCTGCCCGGCGCCCGCGCGCACGGCGCCGACTTCGTCGCCCAGGCCGCGGGTCTGGGCGCGGCCGCCGTGCTGACCGACCCGGCCGGCGCCGAGCGGGCCGCCGCGACCGGCCTGCCGGTCCTGGTCGTCGACGACCCGCGCGGCCGGATGGGCGAGCTGGCGGCCACGATCTACGGCCACCCCGGCCGGGACCTGCTCCAGATCGGCATCACCGGCACCTCCGGCAAGACCACCACCGCCTACCTCGTCGAGGGCGGTCTGAAGACCGCGAAGTCCACCGGGCTGATCGGCACGGTGGAGATGCGCATCGGCGACGAGCGCATCAAGTCCGAGCGCACCACGCCCGAAGCCACCGACCTGCAGGCCCTGTTCGCCGTCATGCGCGAACGCGGCGTCGAGGCGGTCGCCATGGAGGTCTCCAGCCACGCGCTGGTCCTCGGCCGGGTCGACGGCTGCGTCTTCGACGTCGGCGTCTTCACCAACCTCAGCCCGGAGCACATGGAGTTCCACTCCGGCATGGAGGACTACTTCCGGGCCAAGGCGCGGCTGTTCACGCCGGAGCGCAGCCGCCTCGGCGTGGTCAACGCCGACGACGAGTACGGCCGCCGGCTCGCCGCGGAGGCCACCGTCCCGGTCGTCACCTACTCCGCCGAGGGCCGCCCCGACGCCGACTGGCGCGCCGAGGACGTCCGGATCGGCCAGCTCGACTCCACGTTCACGGTCCTCGGCCCCAAGGGCGAGCGGATCGGCGCCAAGGCCCCGCTGCCCGGCCCCTTCAACGTGGCGAACACCCTCGCCGCGATCGTCGCCCTCGCCGCCGCCGGCCTCGACCCGCAGGCCGCCGCCGACGGCATCGCCGCCGTACCGGGTGTGCCGGGCCGGCTGGAGCGCGTGGACGCCGGGCAGCCGTACCTCGCGGTCGTCGACTACGCCCACAAGACCGACGCCGTCGAGTCGGTGCTGCGCGCCCTGCGCAAGGTCACCGAGGGCCGGCTGCACGTCGTGCTCGGCTGCGGCGGCGACCGGGACACCACCAAGCGGGCCCCCATGGGCGCCGCCGCGGCCCGGCTCGCCGACACCGCCGTGCTGACCTCCGACAACCCCCGCTCCGAGGACCCGCTCGCGATCCTCGCCACCATGCTCCAGGGCGCGGCGTCCGTGCCCGTGCACGAGCGCGGCGAGGTACAGGTGTGCGAGGACCGGGCCGCCGCGATCGCCGCCGCCGTCGCCCGCGCGCGGCCCGGCGACACCGTGCTGGTCGCGGGCAAGGGCCACGAGCAGGGCCAGGACATCGCCGGGGTGGTCCGTCCCTTCGACGACCGCCAGGTGCTTCGCGAAGCAATCCAGAAGACCCAGGGATGAAAATCCAGAAGACCCAGGGGATGAACTTGTGATCGCCCTCTCCCTCGCCGAGATCGCAGCAGTCGTCGGCGGGCAGACGCACGACATACCGGACCCTGCCGTCCAGGTCACCGGACCGGTCGTCCGGGACTCCCGCGAGGTGGTGTCCGGAAGCCTCTTCGTCGCCTTCGCCGGCGAGCGCGTGGACGGCCACGACTTCGCCCGGCAGGTCGTCGAGGCGGGCGCGGTCGCCGTCCTCGGCACCCGCCCGGTCGGCGTGCCCGCGATCGTCGTCGACGACGTGCAGACGGCTCTCGGCGCCCTCGCCCGGCACGTCGTCCAGCGCCTCGGCGCCACCCTCGTGGCCCTCACCGGCTCGGCGGGCAAGACCAGCACCAAGGACCTCATCGCCCAGGTGCTCCAGCGCAAGGCGCCGACGGTGTTCACGCCCGGTTCGCTCAACAACGAGATCGGGCTGCCGCTCACCGCGCTCAGCGCCACCGAGGAGACCCGGTTCCTGGTCCTGGAGATGGGCGCCCGCGGCATCGGGCACATCCGCTACCTCACCGGGCTCACCCCCCCCAGGATCGGGCTCGTCCTGAACGTCGGCTCCGCCCACATCGGCGAGTTCGGCGGGCGCGAGCAGATCGCGCAGGCCAAGGGCGAACTGGTGGAGGCGCTGCCCTCCGAGGCCGACGGCGGTGCCGCGATCCTCAACGCGGACGATCCCTACGTACGGGCCATGGCCTCCCGTACGAAGGCGAAGGTGATTCTTTTCGGAGAGTCCGGCGAAGCGGACGTTCGGGCCGAGAACGTGCGACTCACGGACAGCGGACAGCCCTCCTTCAGGCTTCACACACCCTCCGGTGCAAGCGATGTGACCATGCGCCTGTACGGTGAGCATCACGTGTCGAACGCGCTCGCCGCGGCCGCCGTCGCCCACGAGTTGGGCATGTCCGCTGACGAGATCGCCGTCGCGCTCTCCGAGGCGGGCTCCCTCTCCCGCTGGCGGATGGAGGTCACCGAGCGCCCGGACGGCGTGACGATCGTCAACGACGCCTACAACGCGAACCCCGAGTCCATGAAGGCCGCGCTGCGCGCGCTGGCGGCCATGGGCAAGGGACGTCGTACGTGGGCGGTGCTCGGCAAGATGGCCGAGCTCGGGGACGAGGCGCTCGCCGAGCACGACGCGGTCGGACGGCTCGCCGTCCGGCTCAACGTCAGCAAGCTCGTCGCGGTCGGTGGCAGGGAAGCCGCCTGGCTGCAACTGGGCGCATACAACGAGGGTTCGTGGGGTGAGGAGTCGGTGCACGTGTCCGACGCACAGGCGGCGGTCGACCTGTTGCGCAGCGAGTTGCGCCCAGGGGACGTCGTGCTCGTGAAGGCGTCCCGTTCGGTCGGGCTCGAGAAGGTGGCCGAGGCGCTGCTCGAGACCGGTGCCGAGGGTGAGGTCGCCGCCCGATGATGAAGCAGATCCTGTTCGCGGGAGTCATCGGCCTCTTCCTGACGCTGGTCGGCACGCCGCTGCTGATCAAGCTCCTGGCCCGCAAGGGCTACGGCCAGTACATCCGCGACGACGGCCCGCGCGAGCACGCCAGCAAGCGCGGTACGCCGACCATGGGCGGCATCGCCTTCATCCTGGCGACGGTGGCCGCGTACTTCCTGTCCAAGGTGATCACCGGCTACGCGCCGACCTACTCCGGCCTGCTGGTGCTGGGCCTGATGGTCGGCATGGGCCTGGTCGGCTTCCTCGACGACTACATCAAGATCGTCAAGCGGCGTTCGCTCGGTCTGCGGGCCAAGGCGAAGATGGCCGGCCAGCTGATCGTCGGCATCGCCTTCGCGGTGCTCTCGCTGCAGTTCGCGGACGTCCGCGGCAACACGCCCGCGTCCACGAAGCTGTCGTTCATCACGGACTTCGGCTGGACGATCGGCCCGGTGCTGTTCGTGGTCTGGGCGCTGTTCATGATCCTCGCGATGTCGAACGGCGTGAACCTCACCGACGGTCTGGACGGCCTGGCCACCGGCGCCTCCGTCCTGGTCTTCGGCGCCTACACCTTCATCGGCGTCTGGCAGTTCCAGGAGTCCTGCGCCAACGCGCTGGAACTGACCAACCCGGGCGCCTGCTACGAGGTGCGCGACCCGCTCGACCTCGCGGTCGTCTCCTCGGCGCTGATGGGCGCCTGCCTGGGCTTCCTGTGGTGGAACACCTCGCCGGCCAAGATCTTCATGGGCGACACCGGTTCACTGGCGCTCGGCGGCGTGCTCGCGGGCCTCGCGATCTGCTCGCGCACCGAGCTGCTGCTCGCCATCCTCGGCGGCCTGTTCGTCCTCATCACCATGTCGGTCGTCATCCAGGTCGGCTCCTTCCGCCTGACCGGCAAGCGCGTCTTCCGGATGGCGCCACTGCAGCACCACTTCGAACTCAAGGGCTGGTCCGAGGTCCTCGTGGTGGTCCGTTTCTGGATCATCCAGGGCATCTGCGTGATCGTCGGACTGGGCCTCTTCTACGCGGGATGGGCAGCGGACAAGTGACCTCATCGGTGTCTTCGGAACACGCCGGGGCCCCGGCGTTTCAGGGCAAGCACGTCACCGTCGCCGGGCTCGGCGTGTCCGGCGTCCCGGCGGCCAGGGTGCTGCACGGCCTCGGCGCGACCGTCACCGTCGTCAACGACGGCGACGACGAGCGCGCCCGGGCCCAGGCGGCCGAACTGGAGGCGCTCGGCATCACCGTCCGCCTCGGCGACGGCGACACCCTCCCCGAGGGCACCGAGCTCATCGTCACCGCACCCGGCTGGAGGCCGGACAAGCCGCTGTTCGCGGCGGCCGAGGAGGCGGGCGTCCCGGTCTGGGGCGACGTCGAGCTGGCCTGGCGGCTGCGGGGCCCCGACGCGGCCCCCTGGCTGGCCGTCACGGGCACCAACGGCAAGACCACGACCGTGCAGATGCTCGCCTCCATCCTGAAGGCGGCGGGCCTGCGCACCGCCGCCGTCGGCAACATCGGCGTCTCGCTGCTGGACGCGGTCCTCGGCGAGGAGCACTACGACGTGCTGGCCGTGGAGCTGTCCAGCTACCAGCTCCACTGGGCGCCCTCCCTGCGCGCCCACTCGGCCGCCGTCCTGAACCTCGCCCCCGACCACCTCGACTGGCACGGCTCCATGGAGGCGTACGCCAAGGACAAGGGCCGCATCTACGAGGGCAACCGGGTCGCCTGCGTCTACAACGTGGCCGACAGGGCCACCGAGGACCTGGTGCGCGAGGCGGACGTCGAGGAGGGCTGCCGGGCCGTCGGCTTCACGCTCGGCACGCCCGCGCCCTCCCAACTCGGCGTCGTCGAGGGCATCCTGGTCGACCGGGCCTTCGTCGAGAACCGGCACAAGAACGCTCAGGAGCTCGCCGAGATCTCCGACGTGAACCCGCCGGCCCCGCACAACATCGCCAACGCCCTCGCCGCGGCGGCCCTCGCCCGCGCCTTCGGCGTGCCCGCCCGGGCCGTACGGGACGGCCTGCGGGACTTCCGGCCGGACGCCCACCGCATCGCGCACGTCGCCGACGTGGACGGGGTGGCGTACGTCGACGACTCCAAGGCCACCAACACGCACGCGGCCGAGGCCTCGTTGGCGGCGTACGACTCGATCGTGTGGATCGCGGGCGGGCTCGCCAAGGGCGCCACCTTCGACGAGCTGGTCGCCCGGTCGGCGAAGCGGCTGCGCGGGGTCGTCCTCATCGGCGCCGACCGGGCCCTGATCCGTGAAGCCCTCGTGCGACACGCCCCGGAAGTACCCGTCGTCGACCTCGACCGGACCGACACTGGGGCGATGCTCCAGGCCGTCCAGGAGGCCCGGCGGCTCGCGCGGCCCGGCGACACGGTGCTGCTGGCCCCGGCCTGCGCCTCGATGGACATGTTCGCCAACTACAACCAGCGCGGTGACGCGTTCGCTCAGGCGGTTCGCGAACTCGGCGCCTGACCCGGCCGCCTGCGCCGGGCGACCTTGGGAGGGACGCGTGGGACCGGTGAGGCCGATGTGCCCGGCGAGGCCGGCGTATCCGGTACGGCCGTCGCGCGGCGGAGGCCGTCGTGCCCGGTAGCCGCACCGGACGCCCGCCCGTGCAGCGGGCCGCGCGCGGGGCCGCGGCGCCCCGGCCCCCGCGCGAGAACTCCGTCCTGGGCCTGTACGCACGCGCGCGCAGGGCCTGGGACCGGCCGCTGACCGCCTACTACGTGATCCTCGGCGGCAGCATGCTGATCACCGTGCTCGGGCTGGTGATGGTCTACTCGGCCTCCCAGATCACCGCGCTGCAGATGTCGCTGCCCGGTTCGTACTTCTTCCGCAAGCAGCTGCTCGCCGCGGTGATCGGCGCCGGCCTGCTGTACGCGGCCTCCCGGATGCCGGTGCGGCTGCACCGGGCGCTGGCGTACCCGATCCTCGCGGGCGCCGTCTGCCTGATGGCGCTGGTGCAGGTGCCGGGCGTGGGGGTGGCGGTCAACGGCAACCAGAACTGGATCCCCCTCGGCGGCTCCTTCCAGATCCAGCCCAGCGAGTTCGGCAAGCTCGCGCTCGTGCTGTGGGGCGCCGACCTGCTCGCCCGCAAGCGGGACAAGAGGCTGCTGGCGCAGTGGAAGCACATGCTGGTCCCGCTCGTGCCGGCCGCCTTCCTGCTGCTCGGGCTGATCATGCTCGGCGGGGACATGGGCACCGCGATCATCCTCACGGCGATCCTGTTCGGCCTGCTGTGGCTCGCGGGCGCCCCCACCCGGCTGTTCGTCGGCGTGCTGTCGGTCGCCGCCGTGATCGGCGCGATCCTCATCACGTCCAGCTCGAACCGCATGGCGCGGCTGCAGTGCCTCGGCGCCACCGAACCCCAGTCCGGGCCGGTCGACTGCTGGCAGGCCGTGCACGGCATCTACGCCCTCGCCTCCGGTGGGATCTTCGGCTCCGGGCTCGGTGCGAGTGTGGAAAAATGGGGACAACTCCCGGAAGCGCACACCGACTTCATCTTCGCCGTCACCGGTGAGGAACTGGGTCTGGCGGGGACACTGTCGGTGCTCGCCCTCTTCGCGGCTCTAGGCTATGCGGGTATCCGCGTGGCCGGACGCACGGAGGACCCCTTCGTGAGGTATGCCGCGGGAGGCGTGACCACCTGGATCACGGTGCAGGCCGTGATCAACATGGGTGCGGTGCTCGGCCTGCTGCCGATCGCCGGCGTCCCCCTCCCGCTGTTCTCCTACGGGGGGTCCGCCCTGCTGCCGACCATGTTCGCCATCGGGCTGCTGATCGCGTTCGCGCGCGACGAGCCCGCTGCGCGGGCGGCGCTTGCGATGCGGCAACCCCGCTTTGGTAGAAAGCGGGGGGCCAAAGGCTCCGCGGGGCCTCGGAGATGGAACACGATGCGACGGCGCGCCTCGGCGCGTTCGTCCGGAGAGCGGTGAATTTCGGTGCATGTCGTACTCGCCGGCGGAGGAACCGCGGGCCACATCGAGCCCGCGCTCGCCCTCGCGGACGCCCTGCGCAGGCAGGATCCGACCGTGGGCATCACGGCTCTGGGCACGGAGCGCGGCCTGGAGACCCGTCTCGTACCCGAGCGCGGGTACGAGCTCGCGCTGATCCCCGCGGTCCCGCTGCCGCGCAAGCCCACCCCCGAGCTGATCACCGTCCCGGGCCGGCTGCGCGGCACGATCAAGGCGACCGAGCAGATCCTGGAGCGCACCAAGGCGGACGTCGTGGTCGGCTTCGGCGGCTACGTCGCCCTGCCCGGCTACCTCGCGGCCAAGCGGCTCGGCGTGCCGATCGTCATCCACGAGGCCAACGCCCGCCCGGGCCTGGCCAACAAGATCGGCTCGCGCTACGCCAGCCAGGTCGCCGTCTCGACGCCCGACAGCAAGCTGCGGGGCGCCCGCTACATCGGCATCCCGCTGCGCCGCTCCATCGCCACCCTGGACCGGGCCGCCGTACGCCCCGAGGCCCGCGCCGCGTTCGGGCTCGACCCGAACCTGCCCACGCTGCTGGTCTCCGGCGGCTCGCAGGGCGCCCGCCGCCTCAACGAGGTCGTCCAGGCGGTCGCCCCCTACCTGCAGCAGGCCGGCATCCAGATCCTGCACGCGGTCGGCCCGAAGAACGAACTGCCGCAGGTGCAGCAGATGCCGGGAATGCCCCCCTACATCCCGGTAAGTTACCTGGACCGGATGGACCTCGCGTACGCCGCGGCCGACATGATGCTCTGCCGCGCGGGCGCGATGACCGTCGCCGAGCTCTCCGCCGTCGGGCTCCCGGCCGCCTACGTCCCGCTGCCCATCGGCAACGGCGAGCAGCGGCTCAACGCCCAGCCGGTGGTCAAGGCCGGCGGCGGCCTGCTGGTCGACGACGCGGACCTCACCCCGGAGTGGGTGCAGCAGAACGTCCTGCCCGTGCTCGCCGACCCGCACCGGCTGTACGAGATGTCCCGCGCCGCCGCCGAGTTCGGCCGCCGGGACGCCGACGACCTGCTCGTCGGCATGGTGTACGAGGCGGTCGCCGCCGGCCGTGCACACCGCTAGGCCCGTATGACGGAAGGCAGGGAGCGTGGCCGGATCGACCACCGCCGAGCGCGGGGAACGCCAGCAGAAGCCGTCCGGCCCGCCGCCCTTGCTGCGGTCGAGGCGGCGCCGCCTCCGGGCGGTCGTCCTCCTGGCCCTCGCCCTGGTCTTCCTGGGGACTCCGACGCTCTGGCTGCTGTACGGCTCGGCCTGGCTGCGCGTCGAGCGGGTCTCCGTGTCCGGTACCCGGGTCCTGGAGCCGGCCCGGGTGCGCCAGGCCGCCGGCGTTCCGCTCGGAGAGCCGCTGGTCTCCGTCGACACCGATGCGATCGAGGCGCGACTGCGCCGCGAACTGCCCCGCATCGACACGGTGGACGTGGCCCGTTCCTGGCCCCATGGAATCGGACTGGAAGTGACCGAGCGGACCCCGGTCCTCATGGTCCGGAAAGGCCGGAATTTCATCGAAGTGGACGATGAAGGTGTCCGGTTCGCCACGGTTTCCCGGGCTCCGAAAGGAGTTCCCGTCCTCGAATTGAGGGTGTCCCGGTCCGGCACCGCCGCCGCGAGTGCGCGCCGCTTCGGCGAGGACCGGCTGGCCCGGGAGGCGGTCCGGGTCGCCCGCGCCCTTCCGGCCGGGGTCGCGCACCGGACGCGGACCGTCCGGGTGCGCTCGTACGACGACATCTCGCTGGAGTTGGCCGGCGGCCGCACCGTCGACTGGGGCAGCGGCGAGCAGGGGGCGGCGAAGGCCCGTACGCTCACCGCCCTGATGAAAGCGGCGCCGGGGGCGGGGCACTTCGACGTCAGTGTCCCCACCGCCCCGGCGTCATCGGGGAGTTGACGCACATCCGCGCAGGCCAGCACCCTGGTTGGGCACCGCTACGGCTGATCACATAGGGTGAAAAGAAAAACGGGAGGTTCGGCGTGTTCGTTGAACGTGCGCCACTTGTCGACTTACTGTCCTGTTCAGGAGACTCCAGGGAACAGGCACACTGGTAACCCTAAACTTCAGGGTTAGGGTTCGGGTCGGCGATACGGACCGTCCCATTCGGCATCAGTCGTCGGGTCACAGGGCGCAGCGCGCCACGGTGATCCGGCGGCACGTAACTCGAGGCGAGAGGCCTTCGACGTGGCAGCACCGCAGAACTACCTCGCAGTCATCAAAGTCATCGGTGTCGGCGGCGGTGGTGTCAATGCCATCAACCGGATGATCGAGGTCGGTCTCAAGGGCGTCGAGTTCATCGCCATCAACACCGACGCGCAAGCTCTGTTGATGAGCGACGCCGACGTCAAGCTGGACGTCGGCCGCGAACTCACCCGCGGACTCGGCGCCGGAGCCAACCCGGCCGTCGGCCGCAAGGCCGCCGAGGACCACCGCGAGGAGATCGAGGAGGTCCTCAAGGGGGCCGACATGGTCTTCGTGACAGCCGGTGAAGGCGGCGGCACCGGCACCGGCGGCGCGCCCGTCGTGGCCAACATCGCACGCTCGCTCGGCGCTCTCACCATCGGTGTGGTGACGCGCCCGTTCACCTTCGAGGGGCGGCGCCGCGCGAACCAGGCCGAGGACGGCATCGCCGAGCTCCGCGAAGAGGTCGACACCCTCATCGTCATCCCGAACGACCGGCTGCTGTCCATCTCGGACCGCCAGGTGAGCGTGCTCGACGCGTTCAAGTCCGCGGACCAGGTCCTGCTCTCCGGCGTCCAGGGCATCACCGACCTCATCACCACGCCCGGTCTGATCAACCTCGACTTCGCCGACGTCAAGTCGGTCATGTCCGAGGCCGGTTCGGCCCTGATGGGCATCGGCTCGGCCCGCGGCGACGACCGCGCGGTGGCCGCGGCCGAGATGGCGATCTCCTCGCCGCTGCTGGAGGCGTCCATCGACGGCGCCCGCGGTGTGCTGCTGTCCATCTCCGGCGGCTCCGACCTCGGTCTGTTCGAGATCAACGAGGCGGCCCAGCTGGTCAGCGAGGCCGCCCACCCCGAGGCCAACATCATCTTCGGAGCGGTGATCGACGACGCCCTCGGCGACGAGGTCCGGGTCACCGTGATCGCGGCCGGCTTCGACGGCGGCCAGCCGCCGGCCCGCCGGGACAACGTCCTCGGCTCCTCCTCCGCCAAGCGCGAGGAACCGGCGCCGGTGCGGCAGACCGAGTCCCGCCCGTCCTTCGGCTCGCTCGGCAGCGTGACCCCGAAGGAGGACCCGGAGCCCGCGCCGGAGCCGGTGAACGACATCCCGGTCCCCCCGCCGGTCGCCCCGGCGCCGCGGACCTACGCGGACAGCGCGGCCGAGGAACTGGACGTACCGGACTTCCTCAAGTGATCCTTCTGACGTGATAGGACAGCGCGAGAGCGTGAGCGGCGCGCACTTCGCCTTCACCGACCGGTGGGGCGGGGTGAGCGCCGCTCCGTATGAGGAGCTCAATCTCGGCGGCGCGGTCGGCGACGACCCCGACGCCGTCCGCACCAACCGGGAGCTGGCCGCCAAGTCCCTGGGTGTCGAGCCGGAGCGGGTGGTCTGGATGAACCAGGTGCACGGCGCGGACGTGGCGGTGGTGGACGGACCGTGGGGCGACCGGCCGGTGCCGCGGGTCGACGCGATCGTCACGGCGCGGCGGGGGCTCGCCCTGGCCGTGCTCACCGCCGACTGCGTGCCCGTCCTGCTCGCCGACCCCGTGGCCGGGGTCGTCGCCGCGGCCCACGCGGGCCGGCCCGGCATGGTGGCGGGGATCGTCCCCGCCGCGCTGCGCGCGATGACGGACCTGGGTGCCGAACCGTCCCGGATCGTCGCCCGCACCGGACCGGCGGTGTGCGGGAGGTGCTACGAGGTGCCCGAGGCGATGCGCGCCGAGGTGGGCGCCGCCGAGCCGGCGGCGTACGCCGAGACGAGTTGGGGCACGCCGGCGGTCGACGTGGGCGCCGGCGTGCACGCCCAGCTCGACCGGCTCGGGGTGCGCGACCGCGCGCGGTCACCGGTGTGCACGCTGGAGTCGGGCGATCACTTTTCGTACCGCCGCGACCGCACCACCGGGCGGCTCGCGGGCTATGTCTGGTTGGACTGATGGGCATGACGGACCGCAAGGACGAACTCGCCGCGAACCTGGCGAAGGTGGAACGGCGGATCGCCGCCGCCTGCGAGGCCGCCGGACGCAGACGTGAAGAGGTGACCCTGATCGTGGTCACCAAGACCTATCCCGCGACCGATGTGCGGATCCTGTGGGAGCTCGGTGTGCGCCATGTCGCCGAGAACCGCGACCAGGACGCCGCTCCCAAGGCGGCCGCGTGCTCGGACCTGCCCCTCACGTGGCACTTCGTCGGTCAACTTCAGACCAACAAGGTGCGATCGGTGGTCGGTTACGCGGATCTCGTGCAGTCCGTCGATCGTTCCCGGCTCGTCACGGCCCTCTCCAAGGAGGCCGTGCGGGCCGGCCGCGAGGTGGGCTGCCTGATCCAGGTCGCCCTCGACGCGGGCGAGAGCGGGCGCGGCGAGCGGGGCGGCGTGGGGCCCGAGGGGATCGGGGAGTTGGCCGATCTCGTCGCCGCCTCCCCCGGGCTGCGGATCGACGGGCTGATGACCGTCGCGCCGCTCACCGGGGAGTACGCCGGACGCGAACGGGCGGCGTTCGAGCGGTTGATGGATTTGTCGACTGACCTGCGCCGGAGCCATCCGGCTGCCACCATGGTCTCGGCAGGGATGAGTGCGGACCTCGAGCAGGCCGTGGCCGCCGGGGCGACACATGTCCGCGTCGGCACCGCGGTACTCGGAGTCCGCCCCGGCCTCGGGTAACGTCGCCAGGAAGTCGGACCACAGCAGAAAATATGGTCATTGCCGCCGAAAGGCGGATTTATGGACCTCGTGGATCGCGGGCACTTGGCGGTCGTCAGCCGATCCACCACAGAGCGGAGGACTCAGAGCATGGCCGGCGCGATGCGCAAGATGGCGGTCTACCTCGGCCTCGTGGAGGACGATGGGTACGACGGCCGCGGATTCGACCCCGACGACGACTTCGAACCCGAACTGGACCCGGAGCCCGAGCGTGACCACCGACGGCACGAGCCGTCCCACCAGCCGCACGTCTCGCATCAGTCCCAAAGGGACGAAGAGGTGCGAGTCGTGCAGCCGCCCGCCCCGCGCGAGCCGATCGCCCGTGCCGCTTCGCTCCCCGCGGAATCGAGCCGCCCGGCGCGCATCGCGCCCGTGGCATCCATCACACAAGAACGCGCAAGTCTGGAGAAGAACGCACCGGTGATCATGCCCAAGGTCGTGTCGGAACGAGAGCCTTACCGGATCACCACGCTTCACCCGCGGACCTACAACGAGGCCCGTACCATCGGGGAACACTTCCGTGAGGGCACGCCGGTGATCATGAATCTGACCGAGATGGACGACACGGACGCGAAGCGACTTGTCGACTTCGCGGCCGGTTTGGTGTTTGGTCTTCACGGCAGTATCGAGCGGGTGACGCAGAAGGTGTTCCTGTTGTCGCCTGCTAACGTCGATGTCACGGCGGAGGACAAGGCCCGCATCGCAGAGGGCGGGTTCTTCAACCAGAGCTGAGACGCACCACCGGAAACAGCAGTACACAGCAGGGCACAGGGGAGAGGGAAGCACAGGCAATGAGCGTGGTCCTGGATGTCGTCTACATCGCGCTGATGTGCTTCCTCATCGTGCTCATCTTCCGGTTGGTCATGGACTACGTCTTCCAGTTCGCCCGCTCGTGGCAACCCGGCAAGGCGATGGTGGTCGTTCTGGAGGCCACCTACACTGTCACTGATCCACCGCTCAAGCTTCTGCGGCGGGTCATCCCGCCGTTGCGTCTCGGGGGCGTGGCGCTTGACCTGTCCTTCTTCGTACTGATGATCATCGTCTACATCCTGATCTCGATCGTGAGCCGGCTGTGAGCGATGTGAACTACGGTCTTGCCGAATGCCGACGACTACGTTGAGGTGAAGAGATGCCGTTGACCCCCGAGGACGTGCGGAACAAGCAGTTCACGACCGTCCGCCTCCGAGAAGGCTATGACGAGGACGAGGTCGATGCCTTCCTCGACGAGGTCGAAGCCGAACTGACCCGCCTGCTCCGGGAGAACGAGGACCTGCGCGCCAAGCTGGCCGCCGCCACGCGTGCCGCCGCGCAGAACCAGCAGAACATGCGCAAGCCTCCGGAGCAGCAGGACCAGCAGCAGGGCATGCCTCAGCAGGGCATGCCTCAGCAGGGCATGCCCCAGCAAGGCATGCCCCAGCAGGGCATGCGCGGTCCCGGCGCCCCCGTACCCGCCGGCATATCGGGCCCGCCGCAGCAGCAGATGGGTGGCCCCATGGGTGGTCCGCCCCAGCTGCCGAGCGGTGCGCCGCAACTGCCCGCCGGCCCCGGCGGTCAGGGTGGTCCGCAGGGTCCCGGTCCGATGGGCCAGGGCCCGATGGGCCAGGGCCCGATGCAGGGGCAGATGGGTCCGGGTCCGATGGGCGGCCCCATGGGCGGCCCCGGCATGCCCGGTCAGGGCCCCGGCGGCGACAGCGCCGCCCGCGTCCTGTCGCTGGCCCAGCAGACCGCCGACCAGGCGATCGCCGAGGCCCGTTCCGAGGCCAACAAGATCGTCGGCGAGGCCCGTTCGCGTGCCGAGGGTCTCGAGCGTGACGCCCGTGCCAAGGCCGACGCGCTGGAGCGGGACGCGCAGGAGAAGCACCGTGTCGCGATGGGCTCCCTGGAGTCCGCCCGCGCCACGCTGGAGCGCAAGGTCGAGGACCTGCGCGGCTTCGAGCGCGAGTACCGCACGCGGCTGAAGTCGTACCTGGAGTCGCAGCTGCGTCAGCTGGAGACCCAGGCGGACGACTCGCTCGCCCCGCCGCGCACTCCGGCGGCCGCGTCGCTGCCGCCGTCCCCGGCGCCGTCCATGGCTCCGGCCGGGGCGAGCGCGCCGTCCTACGGCGGCAACCAGGCGATGGGCGGCGGTCCGTCGCAGTCCGGTCCGTCCTACGGCGGTCAGCAGCAGATGTCGCCGGCGATGACCCAGCCGATGGCGCCGGTGCGGCCGCAGGGGCCGTCGCCGATGGGACAGGCTCCCTCTCCGATGCGGGGGTTCCTCATCGACGAGGACGACAACTGACGGGTTGTAGTACGGCGTAGACGTCGGCAGCGTTCAGGGCGAGGCCCCGGGTTCGGTCCCGGGGCCTCGCCCTTTCGCTACGCGCGTTCGCATGTCCCGGACGGTTGTTCCCCACGGGAGCGGCCGTGCGTACGCACGCGACGACGAAGGCCCGGTCCCGCCGGGAGCTCCGGCGGGACCGGGCCTTCGGTGCCGCGCGGCTAGGCCTTGCGCAGGCGGAACGTGAGCGACAGGCCCTCGTCCGTGAACGGCGAGCCGTAGGTGTCGTCCGCCTCGCCGCGGGCGAAGTCCGTCGCCAGCACCTCGTCGGCGATCAGGGCGCTGTGGTCGGTCAGGGCCGCGACGACCGCCGGGTCGGTGGAGGTCCAGCGCAGCGCGATGCGGTCGGCCACGTCGAGGCCGCTGTTCTTGCGGGCCTCCTGGATCAGGCGGATCGCGTCACGGGCCAGGCCCGCCCGGCGCAGCTCCTCCGTGATCTCCAGGTCCAGGGCGACGGTCGCACCCGCGTCGGAGGCCACCGACCAGCCCTCGCGCGGGGTTTCGGTGATGATGACCTCCTCGGGGGCCAGCGTGATCGTCTCGCCGTCGACCTCCACCGAGGCCGTGCCCTCGCGCAGGGCCAGCGACAGCGCGGCGGCGTCCGCGTTCGCGACGGCCTTGGCCACGTCCTGGACGCGCTTGCCGAACCGCTTGCCCAGCGCGCGGAAGTTGGCCTTGGCGGTGGTGTCCACCAGGGAGCCGCCCACCTCGCTCAGCGACGCCAGGGACTCGACGTTCAGCTCCTCCGTGATCTGCGTGTGCAGCTCGGGGTCCAGGGTCTCGAAGCCCGTCGCCGCGATCAGCGCGCGCCGCAGCGGCTGGCGCGTCTTGACGCCGGACTCCGCGCGCGTGGCGCGGCCCAGCTCGACCAGCCGGCGGACCAGGACCATCTGCCTCGACAGCTCCGGGTCGATCGCCGACAGGTCCGCCTCCGGCCAGGAGGACAGATGGACGGACTCCGGGGCGCCCGGGGTGACCGGAACGACCAGGTCCTGCCACACCCGCTCGGTGATGAACGGGGTGATCGGCGCCATCAGCTTCGTGACCGTCTCCAGCACCTCGTGCAGCGTGCGCAGAGCGGCCCTGTCGCCCTGCCAGAAGCGGCGGCGGGAGCGGCGCACGTACCAGTTGGACAGATCGTCGACGAACGCGGACAGCAGCTTGCCGGCGCGCTGGGTGTCGTAGCCCTCCAGGGACCGGGTCACCTGGTCGGTCAGCGCGTGCAGTTCGGACAGCAGCCAGCGGTCCAGCAGCGGGCGGTCGGCCGGGGCCGGGTCGGCCTCGCCCGGCGCCCAGCCCGACGTGCGGGCGTACAGGGCCTGGAAGGCGACCGTGTTCCAGTAGGTCAGGAGCGTCTTGCGGACGACCTCCTGGATGGTGCCGTGGCCGACGCGGCGGGCCGCCCACGGGGAGCCGCCGGCCGCCATGAACCAGCGGACCGCGTCGGCGCCGTGCTGGTCCATGAGCGGGATCGGCTGGAGGATGTTGCCCAGGTGCTTGGACATCTTCCGGCCGTCCTCGGCGAGGATGTGGCCGAGGCAGACGACGTTCTCGTACGACGACTTGTCGAAGACCAGCGTGCCGACCGCCATCAGCGTGTAGAACCAGCCACGGGTCTGGTCGATGGCCTCGCTGATGAACTGCGCCGGGTAGCGGGACTCGAACAGCTCCTTGTTCTTGTACGGGTAGCCCCACTGCGCGAACGGCATCGAGCCCGAGTCGTACCAGGCGTCGATGACCTCGGGCACGCGCACCGCTTCGAGGGAGCAGCCCTCGTGACGGCAGGCGAAGGTGACCTCGTCGATGTACGGGCGGTGCGGGTCCAGGCCCGACTGGTCGGTGCCGGTGAGCTCGGTGAGCTCGGCGCGGGAGCCGACGCAGGTGAGGTGGCCGTCCTCGCAGCGCCAGATCGGCAGCGGGGTGCCCCAGTAGCGGTTGCGGGACAGCGCCCAGTCGATGTTGTTGTTCAGCCAGTCGCCGTACCGGCCGTGCTTGACCGTGTCCGGGAACCAGTTGGTGTTCTCGTTCTCCTGGATGAGGCGGTCCTTGATCGCCGTGGTGCGGATGTACCAGGAGGGCTGCGCGTAGTAGAGGAGTGCGGTGTGGCAGCGCCAGCAGTGCGGGTAGCTGTGCTCGTAGGGCAGGTGCCTGAAGAGCAGGCCGCGCTGCCGGAGGTCCTCGGTGAGCTTCTCGTCCGCCTTCTTGAAGAAGACGCCGCCGACCAGCGGGAGCTCCTCCTCGAAGGTGCCGTCGGGGCGGACCGGGTTGACCACGGGCAGGCCGTAGGAGCGGCAGACCTTGAGGTCGTCTTCACCGAAGGCGGGGGACTGGTGGACCAGACCCGTACCGTCCTCGGTGGTGACGTACTCGGCGTTCACCACGAAGTGGGCCGGCTCCGGGAACTCCACCAGCTCGAAGGGGCGCCGGTAGGTCCAGCGCTCCATCTCGGCGCCCGTGAAGGTCTGGCCGGTGGTCTGCCAGCCCTCGCCGAGCGCCTTGCCGACGAGCGGCTCGGCGACGACCAGCTTCTCCTCGCCGTCGGTGGCGACGACGTAGGTGACCTCGGGGTGCGCGGCGACGGCCGTGTTGGACACCAGGGTCCAGGGGGTGGTCGTCCACACCAGCAGGGCGGCCTCGCCGGCGAGCGGGCCGGAGGTGAGCGGGAAGCGGACGTAGACGGACGGGTCGACGACCGTCTCGTAGCCCTGGGCCAGCTCGTGGTCGGACAGGCCGGTGCCGCAGCGGGGGCACCAGGGGGCGACGCGGTGGTCCTGGACCAGCAGGCCCTTGTTGAAGATCTCCTTCAGCGACCACCAGACCGACTCGACGTACTCCGGGTCCATGGTCCGGTAGGCGTCGTCGAGGTCGACCCAGTAGCCCATGCGGGTCGTGAGCTCGGCGAAGGCGTCGGTGTGGCGGGTCACCGACTCGCGGCACCGGGCGTTGAACTCGGCGATGCCGTACGCCTCGATGTCCTGCTTGCCGGAGAAGCCGAGCTCCTTCTCGACGGCGAGCTCGACCGGCAGGCCGTGGCAGTCCCAGCCGGCCTTGCGGGCCACGTGGTAGCCGCGCATGGTGCGGAAGCGGGGGAAGACGTCCTTGAAGACGCGCGCCTCGATGTGGTGGGCGCCCGGCATGCCGTTGGCCGTGGGCGGGCCCTCGTAGAACACCCATTCGGGGCGGCCCTCGGACTGCTGCAGGCTCTTGGCGAAGATCTTCTGCTCGCGCCAGAAGTCGAGCACCGCGTGTTCGAGCGCGGGCAGGTCGACCTGGGCGGGCACCTGGCGGTACTGCGGCTGCGTGTTCAACGAGCTTCCTCCGGCGGACGTGCTGCCTTCCGTCGGAGGGACGAGAGCCGTGTCGATCCGTGCGCCGCCTTCGGCGCGCTCCCGCGGTACCACCCTCCTTGGCCCTCCGGCGCACGGCACGCGTCGGCGAGCCCCCTCATTGGGGTCGCGATGCCGGTTCTACTCGCCCGCGCCGGGGCGTCTCCCGGCCGGGCTTTCTTCCGGCGGCTCCGGGGTGATCTTCACGTCGCGCTCGCCCCCGGGCTCACACCGTCCCCGGGTCGCTCTGGGCTGCGTACGCCGCTACTCGTCCCCATCCACGCTTTTCGCTCCGCCCAGTGTACGGCGCCGCGCGGGCGGCGGCCGACCGGATTCCGGACGCCCGGGGACGGGGCGCCGCACGGCGCCGCGTGACCCGAACGGCGAGGGGCGCGCGTCCGGATCCCAGGACGTCCGGCCCGGCGGATTACCCGGCGGGGAGCTGGGCACAACGGATGCATGCTGGCCGCGCGCGTCCGCGGGGCGGGCGAATCGGGTGGTGTGCCCCGTTGCCGCGGGACTCGAGTCGATTTATCGTCCCAGCACGATGCGCGAGCAAGATCACCATATGTGAAGGGGCCGCGGCCATGGTGGCGAAGAAGACCGCCGCACAGCAGTCGGCGTCCGGCAGGTCCGCGAGCGCCGAGGCCTCCGGCGGTGATCGGGCGTCCGGTGGTGCGGCCAGGGGCGCGGGCGGGAAGAGGAGCACGCGGGGAGGGACGGCGGCGCGGGCCGGGAAGGCGGTACGGGGGGCGGCCGCCGGGGCGGAGGCGCCGGAGGCGGCCTCCGCGCAGGGGGCGCCTTCGAAGAGGAAGGCGGGGACCGAGGGGGAGGGGAGCGGGAAGACGGCGGCCGGGAGGACGGGGAGCACCAAGGCGGCCGGGAAGGCGGCGTCCGGCAGCGCCGCCGGGGCGAAAAAGCCCGCCGGGAAGACCCCGGGCCGGGAACCGGCGGCCGGCGAGGGGGCCGCGGCGCGGAAGCCGGGCGGTCGGGCCCGGGCGGTGGGCGCGCGGGAGGGCGCCGGGCAGGACGGCGGGGCCGAGGGCACCGCCGGCGACAGCGCGGTCGAGCGGGGCACCACCAGGACCAGCGCGGTCACACAGGACACGGCCGGGAGCGGTACGGCCAAGAAGGCGGGCGCGGCCGAGGCCGCGCAGCAGACGGGAGCGACGACGGTGGTTGCGAAGAAGACTCCTGGCACGGCCACGGCGGCGACGACCGCCGTTCCGAAGGCACGGGTCGCCGCGGCGGAGCCGGGCGAGCTCGCGGTGCGTCCGGGCGAGGACCCCTGGACGCCGGAGGAGGCCGAGGAAGCGCGGGCCGAGCTGCTGTCCGAGGAGGCGCGGCTGCGTGAGGAGATCACCTCGTCGGAGCGGTCGCTCGCCGGCCTGATGCGGGACTCCGGCGACGGCGCGGGCGACGACCAGGCGGACACCGGCACCAAGAACATCACGCGCGAGCACGAGCTGGCGCTCGCCGCCAACGCGCGCGAGATGCTCACCCAGACCGAGCGCGCCCTGGAACGCCTGGACGCGGGCACCTACGGCCTGTGCGAGAACTGCGGCAATCCCATCGGCAAGGCCCGCATGCAGGCCTTCCCGCGGGCCACCCTGTGCGTGGAGTGCAAGCAGAAGCAGGAACGCCGGTAGCGGCCGCCGCCGGGGGCCGCCCCCGGCGGCGGGCGGGGCTCGTCGGACGCCTCCTGAGCACCTGCGTCCCGGGAGGCGTGCCGTACCCTCGTCCTCAGTCAGGCACCTAGGTTGAGGGACTCACGTGGCAGAGGCGGAGCGCATCATCGGTACGCCGGGCACCCCGGACGCGGCACGGGCCGGGCAGGAGCGGCCCGGCGACGGGACGGCACCGGGTGGGCGGGCCGGCTCCGAGGAGGCCGGGGCCCCGGCCGGCGAGTCCGGCGCCGGCGGGACGGCCGGGTCCTCCGGCCCGGACGGGCCGGAGGCCGGGCGGCCCCGGGGCGGGCGCCGGGTCGCCGTGCTGTTCGCGGTCGCCGCGTTCGCGTACGCCCTCGACCTGGTCAGCAAGATGATCGTGGTCGCCAAGCTGGAGCACCACCCGCCCGTCGAGGTCTTCGGCGAGTGGCTGAAGTTCGAGGCGATCCGCAACGCGGGCGCGGCCTTCGGCTTCGGCGAGGCCTTCACGGTGATCTTCACGTTGATCGCGGCGGCGGTGATCGTGGTGATCGTCCGGCTCGCCCGCAAGCTCCACAGCCTGCCCTGGGCCATCGCGCTCGGCCTGCTGCTGGGCGGTGCGCTCGGCAACCTCACCGACCGGATCTTCCGTTCGCCGGGCGTCTTCGAGGGCGCGGTCGTCGACTTCATCGCGCCCAAGCACTTCGCCGTCTTCAACCTGGCCGACTCCGCGATCGTGTGCGGCGGCATCCTGATCGTGCTGCTGTCCTTCAAGGGACTCGACCCGGACGGGACCGTCCACAAGGACTGAGGGCCGAGGGCGCGCGTACGGGTCCGCCGGACCCGTCCGGCATACTCGACGGGTGAGCACGATTCCCGAGATCCGCACCCTGCCCGTGCCCGACGGCCTGGAGGGCGAGCGCGTCGACGCCGCCATCTCCCGCATGTTCGGCTTCTCCCGCACCAAGGCCGCCGAGCTGGCGGCGGCGGGGAAGGTCATGGTCGACGGATCGGTGGTCGGCAAGTCGGAGCGGGTGCGCGGCGGGGCCTGGCTGGAGGTCGAGATGCCGCAGGCACCCGCGCCGGTGCAGGTCGTCGCCGAGCCGGTCGAGGGCATGGAGATCGTGCACGACGACGACGACGTGGTGGTGATCGTCAAGCCGGTCGGCGTGGCGGCGCACCCCTCGCCGGGCTGGACCGGTCCGACCGTGATCGGCGGGCTGGCCGCCGCCGGGTACCGCATCTCGACCTCCGGCGCCGCCGAGCGCCAGGGCATCGTCCACCGCCTGGACGTCGGCACGTCCGGCCTGATGGTGGTCGCCAAGTCGGAGTACGCGTACACCTCGCTCAAGCGGCAGTTCAAGGAGCGCACGGTCGACAAGCGCTACCACACGCTCGTGCAGGGCCACCCCGACCCGACCAGCGGCACCATCGACGCGCCCATCGGACGGCACCCCCAGCACGACTACAAGTGGGCGGTCACGGCCGACGGCAAGCCCTCCGTCACGCACTACGACCTCATCGAGGCCTTCCGCGCGGCCTCCCTGCTCGACGTGAAGCTGGAGACCGGCCGCACCCACCAGATCCGCGTCCACATGGCCGCCCACCGCCACCCGTGCGTCGGCGACCTGACCTACGGCGCCGACCCGACCCTGGCCAGGCGCCTCGGCCTGACCCGCCAGTGGCTGCACGCGGTGCGGCTCGGCTTCGAGCACCCCGGGGACGGGCGGTGGGCGGAGTTCGCCTGCGACTACCCGGAGGACCTGCAGAAGGCCCTGGACCAGGTCCGCGAGGAGACCTACGCGTGAACCCGCCGCCGTACACCGTGCGCGTCGCCGAGGACCCCGCCGACCGCGAGGCGTGCTTCGCGGTGCGCAAGGAGGTCTTCGTGGTGGAGCAAGGGGTGCCGGAGGACATCGAGTACGACGCGTACGACGCCGGTGCCGTGCACGTGCTGGCGGTCCGGGAGGACGGCGTGCCGCTCGGGACGGGCCGGCTGCTGCACGGCACCGCGGTGGCGGAGAGGACCGGCGGCGATCCGTCGGTGGGGTCGCTGGGCCGGCTCGCCGTGACCCGGGCCGCCCGGGGACTGGGCGTCGGGGCCGCGCTGGTGCGGGCCGTCGAGGAGGCGGCACGCGCACGCGGGCTCACCGCGGTGGACCTGCACGCGCAGACCCACGCGCTGGGTTTCTACGAGCGGCTCGGGTACGAGGCGTACGGGCCGCAGTACCTGGAGGCGGGCATCCCGCACCGGGCGATGCGGCGCGCCCTGTAGCGGAGGTGACGCACGGGGCCGGTGGGTACCCGGCATGGCAGGCTTGAAGTCCGTCGTGTGAACGCCGAGATTCCCCGGAGCGCTGACCGTGGATCAGTTGGCCCTGTTGTTCGTGCTGTTGCTCGGGGCCCTGGTGAGCGTCCCGGTGGGGGACCGGCTCGCACTGCCGGCGCCGGTGCTGATGACCCTGCTCGGGATCGTCCTGGCGCTGCTCGACTTCGTGCCGAACGTCGACATCCCGCCCGGCCTGATCCTGCCCCTGCTGCTGCCACCGCTGCTGTACGCGGCGGTGCGGCGGACCTCCTGGCGGCAGTTCGCGGCCAACAGACGGCCGATCTTCCTGCTGGCCGTGGCGCTGGTCTTCGTGACCATGGTGTGCGTCGCCGCGGTGGCCCACGCGATCGTGCCGGGGCTGCCGGTCGCCGCCGCCCTGGCGCTCGGCGCGCTGGTTGCACCCCCGGACCCGGTCGCCGCGACCGCCGTGGCCGGCCGGCTCGGGCTGCCGCGCCGGCTGGTGTCCATCCTGGAGGGCGAGGGGCTCTTCAACGACGTGACGGCCATCGTCCTCTACCACGTGGCGATCGCCGCCGTGGTCAGCGGGACCTTCTCGCCGTGGGAGGCCGGGCTCGACCTGGTGCTGTCCGCCGTCGTCGCCGTCGCGGTCGGGCTCGCGCTGGGCTGGGGCGCGAACCGGCTGCTGGACCTGCTGGACGAGGCGACCCTGCAGATCGGGCTGACGCTGCTGGTGCCGTACGCCTCCTACGTCATGGCCGAGGAACTGCACGGCTCCGGGGTGCTCGCCGTGCTGACCACCGCGCTGTTCCTCGCCGAGTACGGCGCCGACCCCGACGACGTGATGACGCGGCTGGCCGGGCACGCCTTCTGGGACGTCGTCGACACCCTCGTCACCGGGGTCGCCTTCGGGCTGATCGGGCTGGAACTGCACAACGCGCTGCGGACCGCGTCCGGGCGGTGGGGCGAGCTGCTCGGCTGGTCGGCGGCGGTCGTGGGCGTCGTCGTCCTCGTCCGGCTGCTGTGGCTGCTGCCGGCGACCTGGCTGACCAAGCGACTGCACGCCGGACGGGACCACGACGAGGACATCCCGATGAGCTGGCGGGAGACCGTGGTCATGTGGTGGTCCGGGATGCGCGGGGTCGCCTCGGTGGCGCTGGCGCTGGCGATCCCGCTGGAGACGCGGGACGGCGCGCCCTTCCCCGAGCGGGACGAGATCGTGTTCATCGCCTTCGGGGTGATCCTGGCGACGCTCCTCGTGCAGGGGCTGACGCTGCCGTGGCTGGTGAAGCGGCTCGGCGTGCGGGCCGACACGGAACGGGAGAAGCAGTTCGAGAAGGAGCTGGCCGTCCGGGCGGCCGGGGCGGCGAAGCGCCGGCTGCGCGAGATCGAGTCGGTGGAGGAGCTGCCGGAGGAGCTGTCGGAGCAGATGCTGCGGCGGGCCTTCGAGATCGGCATGCGGATCAGTCCGGACATGGCGGACGAGGAGCGGCGCGAGGCGCACCAGCAGCGGGTGCGGCGGCTGAAGCGGATCCGGCGGATCCAGCAGGAGATGCTGAGCGCGGCACGGCACGAGGTGCTGGCGGCACGCAGCGAGCCCGGGGCGGATCCGGAGATCGTGGACCGGGTGCTGCGCCATCTCGACGTACGCAGTCTGCGGTGACCCCGCACGTCCCCGGTTTTCCGGCCGGCCTCCTTGTAGGGTCCGGTCATGACTCGCAACGTCGTGATCAGTGGTGGGGGTACGGGGATCGGGCTCGCCGCGGCCCACGCGTTCGCCGCGGACGGGGACCGGGTGCTGCTGCTCGGGCGGCGCGCCGAGGTGCTGGAGAAGGCCGGGGTGCCCGGAGCGCTCACCTACGCGGCCGACCTCAGCAAGCCGCGCGGCGTGCGCGGGGCGGAACGGTTCGTGGCCGCCGAGTTCGGCACCGTGGACGTGCTGATCCACGGCGCCGGGGGCGCCGGGTACCTGGAACCGAAGGTGGACAGCGACGAGCCGCTCGACGTCGTCCTGCACGACTGGGCCCTCAACTTCGGGCTCAACACGCTCACCGCCGTGCTGCTCACCGAGGCGCTGAAGGACCGGCTCGCCGAGCCCGGCGGGCGGGTGCTGTTCCTCGGCTCCATCGCCGCCTACCGGGGCTCCGGGAGAGCGGCGTACGCGGCGGCCAAGGCGGCCCTGCACCCGTACGCCCACGCCCTGGCGCGGCAGCTGGGGCCGCGCGGCGTCACCGTGAACGTGGTCGCGCCCGGCTACGTCGAGGGCACCGGGTTCTTCGGAGACGCCCTGACCGAGGAACGGCGCGCCCAGCGCGTCGCCGAGACCCTGAACGGGCGCGCCGGGACGCCCGGGGACGTCGCCGCGACCCTGCACTGGCTCGCGTCCCCGGGCGCCGGGCACATCACCTCGCAGATCATCCAGGTGAACGGCGGCGCCGAGCGCGGCCACTGACGGGCGGCCGCGGTGGCCGGGCGGTCAGCGCTCCGAGCGCGGCGATTCATGGTAGCGGCGCTGCGCGGGCACCGTTTCCGGGTACGGGCGGTGTCCCTCGCGGCCCGGTGGCGGCACCGCGTCCGCCGTGTTGACCCGGGGCAGGGCGTAGGGGTGCTCGTCGGCCAGCCAGCGGATCATCTTCTCGCGGACCGTGACCCGCACCGTCCACAGGTCGTCCGCGTCCTTGGCGGTCACCAGCCCCCGCACCTGCAGGGTGCTCGGGGTGGTGTCCGTCACATCCAGGCCGAAGGCGCGGCCGTCCCAGGCCGGGCAGTCGCGCAGCAGGTCACGGAGCTTGTCGCGCATCGCGTCCACCGGGGCCGTGTGGTCGAGGTGCCAGTAGACGATGCCGGTCATCTGCGGGGTGTTGCGCGACCAGTTCTCGAACGGCTTGGACGTGAAGTACGACACGGGCATCGTGATCCGGCGCTCGTCCCAGGTGCGCACGGTCAGGAAGGTCAGCGTGATCTCCTCGACCGTGCCCCACTCGCCGTCCACGACCACGGTGTCCCCTATGCGCACCATGTCGCCGAAGGCGATCTGCAGCCCGGCGAACATGTTGCCGAGCGTGGACTGGGCGGCGACACCGGCGACGATGCCGAGGATGCCGGCGGAGGCCAGCAGCGAGGCGCCCGCCGCGCGGAACGTCGGGAACGTCAGCAGCATCGCCGCCACGGCGACCACGCCGACGATCGCGGAGACGACCCGCCTGATCAGCGTCACCTGGGTGCGCACCCGGCGGACCCGGGCCGGGTCGCGGTGCGACCGGGCGCTGGCGTACCGGGCGTACGACGTCTCCACCACCGCCGCCGCGATGCGGATCACCAGCCAGGCGGTCGATCCGATCAGCACCAGCGTCAGCGTCCGGCCGATGACGACCCGGTGGTCCTGCGCCAGCTGGACCTCGTCGTAGGCCCCTCTCAGCAGGGCCGCGCACAGGACGAGCTGGTAGGGGATGCGGGCACGGCGCAGCAGACCCCACAGCGGGGTCTCGTGGTGTCGTTCGTCGGCCTTGCGCAGCAGGAGGTCGGTGGCCCAGCCGATCACCAGCGTGAGCACGACCGAGCCACCGACCACGATCAGCGGTCGTAGCAGGTTCTCCATGCCTCGGAACCTAACCGGCCCCCGGCGGCACGAACATGTGACTTCGGAAACGTTCCGGGTAGTGCCACGGACCTGCGCTGTCACACCCGGCTGGCACCATGGCCCACGGACCTGCGCTGTCACACCCGGCTGGCACCATGGCCCCATGAACATCATGCTCTTTCACTCGACCTATGGCCTCAGGCCCGCGGTGCGCCGGGCCGCCGACCGGCTGCGGGCGGCCGGACACGAGGTGTGGACACCCGACCTCTTCGACGGGCGGACCTTCGAGACGGTCGAGGAGGGCATGGCCCACCAGGAGGAGACCGGCAAGGACGAGCTGCTCAGGCGCGCGGTGCTGGCCGCCGCGCCCTATTCCGAGCGGGGGCTGGTGTACGCCGGCTTCTCGCTCGGCGCCTCGGTCGCGCAGACCCTCGCCCTCGGCGACGACAAGGCGCGCGGGCTGCTGCTCCTGCACGGCACCTCGGACATCGCGCCGAACGCGACGGCGGACGGCCTTCCGGTGCAGCTGCACGTGGCCGAGCCGGACCCGTTCGAGACGGAGGACTGGCTCAGCGCCTGGTACCTGCAGATGGGCCGGACCGGCGCCGACGTCGAGGTCCACAGATACGCCGGGGCCGGTCACCTCTACACCGACCCCGGCCTGCCGGACTACGACGAGGAGGCCGCCGAGGCCACCTGGCGGGTGGCGCTGGGCTTTCTGGAGACCCTTTAGCCGCGAGCCGCGGCTCGCGGCTCGCGGCCGTACGCGGGCCGGCGCCCGTCGCCCCGGCCCCGGCGGCTCCCGTGCGAGCCGCCGTCGGCCGGGAACAGGCCCCCGCCCACCGCCGTCACACGGGGTCGTAGGTCCGCTCGACCTTCTGGGTGCCGCTGCGCGTGCGGTACGAACGGGCCCACGTCGAGGTCGCGTCGCGCCGCGTGCGGTCGGACAGCACGTAGTAGTCCATCTGGGCGCGCTCGGCGGTGACGTCCAGCACGCCGTAGCCGTGCCGGTCGGTATCGACCCAGTGGACGTGCCGGTTGGCGGCGCGGATCACCGGCGCGGCGACCGCGCTGACCGTGCCCTCGGGGACCTTCACCAGGTCGTCGAGGTTGTCGGAGGTGACCGAGGTGACGACGAACTCGGTGGCGGCCGAGGCGGACAGCGGATACGTCCCGGCGTCCACCGGCACGTCGTTGGCCCACGCCATGTGGATGTCGCCGGTCAGGAAGACGGTGTTGCGGATCGCGTGGGCGCGCAGGTGGGCCAGCAGCTCGCGGCGGTCGTCGGTGTAGCCGTCCCACTGGTCGGTGTTGAGGGCCAGGCCCTCCCGCGGCAGGCCCAGCAGCCTGGCGAGCGGTTCGAGCAGATCGGCGGAGAGCGAGCCGATCGCGAACGGGGAGATCATCACGGGGTTGCCGACCAGCCGCCAGGTGGTGTCGGAGGCCTGCAGGCCCGCCTTGAGCCAGTCGAGCTGGGCGCGGCCGGTGAGGGTGCGGTCCGGGTCGTCGACCTCGCCGTCGCCGAGCTTCACCTGCTGCGAGCGGAAGGAGCGCAGGTCGAGCAGCGAAAGATCGGCGAGCCTGCCGAAGCGCAGGCGGCGGTAGGTGGTGCCGGCGATCGCCGGGCGCACCGGCATCCACTCGAAGTAGGCCTGCCTGGCGGCGGCCTGGCGCGCGGCCCAGGCGCCCTCCGCGCCCTCGGTGTGGTTCTCCGCGCCGCCCGACCAGGTGTCGTTGGCGAGTTCGTGGTCGTCCCAGATCGCGACGACCGGGGCGGCGGCGTGCAGGGCCTGCAGGTCGGGGTCGGTCTTGTAACGGGCGTGGCGGACGCGGTAGTCGGCCAGCGTCAGGATCTCGTGGGCGGGCGCGTGCGGGCGGACGACCGTGTCGCGCGTGCCGTACTCGCCGGTGCCGTACTCGTAGATGTAGTCGCCCAGGTGCAGCCAGGCGTCCAGGTCGCCGCGGGCCGCCAGGTGGCGGTACGCGGCGAAGTGGCCGGCCTCCCAGTTGGCGCAGGACACCACGCCGAAGCGCAGGCCCGCGACGGCCGCGTCGGCCGCCGGGGCGGTGCGGGTGCGGGCGACGGGGGAGTCGGTGCCGCCGGCGGAGAAGCGGAAGAAGTAGTCGGTGGCCGGTTCCAGGCCGCGGATGTCGGCCTTGACGGTGTGGTCGGAGGCGGCGGTGGCGAGGGTGGAGCCCTTGGCCACGACGGCCGTGAACGCCCTGTCCCTGGCGACGACCCAGCTCACTTCGGTGTCCGGGCCCGCCCCGGAGCCGGGTATCGCCTCCGGCGTGGGCGTCACGCGCGTCCACAGCAGGACGCCGTCGGGCAGCGGGTCCCCGGAGGCCACGCCGTGCAGGAAGGCGGGGGCGGTGGCGGCGCGTGCGGGGAGCGCCGAGGCGAGCGGGCCGGCCAGGACGGCGGTGGCCGCCGCGGCCTTGACGACCGTACGGCGGCGCGGGGCCGGCGAGCCGGGCGCCCCGGCGCTCTCGGATGATCTGTGTCGAGTGGTCACGGCCGATCAGATTACTGACCGGTAAACAGGAAAGCGGGCGAACTCGCCAAAGTTCGCCCGCTGTTCGCCGCGGCCCCCGGCCGCGGTCCGGGAACCGCTCGCGCCACGCCGTGCCGCGTGCGGTCACGCAGGGCTCCGGGCCGCTGCTCGCCCGCGTGCCGTCCCGTCGGCCCGGTCGTCGCCGGCCGTGAGGATCTCGTCGTCCGAGGGTCTCGTCGCCGGCCGCGAAACCGGCGGCGCTCCCGCCGGAGGGGGGTGGTGCCGGCGCGCTCCGCCGGGGAGGCGGGAGCGGGGCACCGGCCCGTGCGTGCCGATGCCCCGGCCGGTCGCGGACGTCAGCCCTTGAGCGCCGCGTCGACCACCTGGTTGAACTGGTCCACCGTCATGGGCGGGTTGTCGTTGCCGACGGTGAGCTTCTTGCCGTCCATCACGAAGCTCGGCGTGCCGTTCACGCCGTCCTTGTTCGTGTCGAACGTCTTCGACATCGCCAGCGCCCAGGCGTCGTACGTGCCCTTCTTGACGGCGTCCCGGAACTTGGCGTTGCCCTTCAGCGCCGGCACGGTGTCGGCGACGTCGATGAGGTAGTCGTCGTCCTTGAACTTGTCGTCGCTCTCCTGCGGGTGCCACTTCGCGGAGTACAGCGCCGCCTTGTAGTCGATGAAGGCCTCCGGGCTGACGTTCAGCGCCGCACCGAGCGCGGCCATCGCGTTCTTGGAGCCCTCGCCGTTGGAGCCGATCCTGCCCTTGCCCAGGGCGTCGCCGTCGAGGAACGTGCCGCCGACGAACTGGACGCGGTACTTGCCCGCCTCGATGTCCTTCTCGACGGTCGGGCCGACGGTCTGCTCGAACTGGGCGCAGACCGGGCAGCGGGGGTCCTCGTAGACCTTCAGCACCTTCTTGGCACTGCTCTTGCCGACCACGACCGTCGTGCCGTTCGCGCCGCTCGTGTGGGCCGGAGCGACGACCTTCGCGTCCTTCGCGGCCTCCCAGTGGCCCGGCTTGTTGGCCTGCACGACGGCGTAACCTATGCCGCCGGCCGCCGCCAGCACGCCGACGACCGAACAGGCGACCACGATCTGCCGCTTGACCTTCGCCTTCTTCGCCTGGCGCTCGCGCTCGGCGCGCAGCCGCTCGCGGGCCGCCATCTTCGCCGCCTGGCTGTTCCGCTTGCTCATGGTGATGTTCTCCGTGGGGGACGCGCACACCTCGTGTGCGGGATACGTAAGGGAGTACTGCCGGTGCTCGGGGGCGGGTCACCCGAGGGCGACCGAGCACGGCGGTCCACGCCGTCCCAGGGAGTGGACGAGGATCCGGTCCCGGACGGTGGTCGTCCGGCGCACGGGGCGCGCGGGCACGCGCACCGCCGGGGCCCGCTGCGCCGCCACCGCCGCGACCGCGAACAGCAGCGGCCGGACCGCGGTCGAAGCCGTCGCCGCCACCACCCTCAGCAACTGGACCAGCGCCCGCTCGCCGCGGCGCAGCCAGGCGGCGGCGAGCAGGCCGACGCCGACGTGCGCGCCGAGCAGCAGCCAGGCGGTGGAGGGACCGGCGTGGGCGAGCAGGGCCGCGAGCCGCTCACCGCCCGTGCCGGTCCCGGTGACCCGGGCCAGCCCGGTGCCCACCCCGGCGCCCTCGCCGCACAGCACGTCGAGGCCTACGGAGCGCAGCGGCCCGGCGACCGGACCGCCCGCCGGGCCGTAGCAGACGTGCTGACCGGCGGTGAAGACGGTGTCGGCGGCCAGCTCCAGCGGGACCAGCAGGGCGGCGATCCGCCCGAAGGAGCGCTCGCCGCCCGCCAGGGCGTAGGCCAGGGCGAACACGGCGGCGGCGACGGCGGCCACCGTGTTCACCGGCAGCGGGACCCCGGACAGCAGCACGTGCGACGCGGTGCTGAGCGTCACGACCACGGCCGTGAACAGCGCCGCGCGCACGGCTCTGAGCTGGGTCCCGGATATGTCCATAGCGAGAGAAGAGTCTGTCACGCGGTCCCTTAAGGAACTCCTAAAGGGTCCCTGTGAGAAGTCGTTCCGTCACAGACCCGGAATGCGGCCGTTGCGGAACAGGTCCACGAAGATCTGGTGGTCGGCGCGCGCGCGTGCCCCGTAGGCGTGCGCGAAGTCGACCAGCAGCGGCGCGAAGCCGTCCTCGTCGGCGGCGATCGCCGCGTCGATGGCCCGCTCGGTGGAGAACGGCACCAGCGACTCCCCGGACTGGTCGTCCGCCGCCGAGTGCATCGTGGCCGTGGCCCGGCCGAGGTCGGCGACCACCTGGGCGATCTCCTCGAGGTCGTCGATGTCGCCCCAGTCGAGGTCCACGGCGTAGGGCGAGACCTCGGCGACGAGCTGGCCGGCGCCGTCCAGCTCGGTCCAGCCCAGCCACGGGTCGGCGTGCGCCTGCAGGGCGCGCTGGGAGATCACCGTGCGGTGGCCCTCGTGCTGGAAGTAGTCCCGGATCGCCCGGTCCGTGACGTGCCGGGAGACGGCCGGCGTCTGGGCCTGCTTGACGTAGATCACCACGTCGTTCTCCAGGGCGTCGCTGTGGCCCTCCAGGAGGATGTTGTACGACGGCAGGCCGGCCGAGCCGATGCCGATGCCGCGGCGGCCGACGACGTCCTTCACGCGGTAGGAGTCCGGGCGGGCCAGCGAGCTGTCCGGCAGCGTCTCCAGGTAGCCGTCGAAGGCGGCGAGCACCTTGTAGCGGGTGGCCGCGTCCAGCTCGATGGAGCCGCCGCCCGGCGCGAAGCGGCGCTCGAAGTCGCGGATCTCCGTCATCGAGTCCAGCAGCCCGAACCGGGTCAGCGAGCGGGCGTCGCGCAGCGCGTCCAGCAGCGGGCCCTGCGCGGTCTCCAGCGTGAAGGGCGGCACCTCGTCGCTCTTGGCACCGGTGGCCAGCGCGTGGATCCGCTCCCGGTAGGCGCCCGCGTAGACCGACACCAGCCCGGTGATCTGCTCGTCGCTGAGCGCCTTCGCGTACCCGATGAGGGCGATCGAGGCGGCGAAGCGCTTCAGGTCCCAGGTGAAGGGGCCGACGTAGGCCTCGTCGAAGTCGTTGACGTTGAAGATCAGCCGGCCGTTGGCGTCCATGTAGGTGCCGAAGTTCTCCGCGTGCAGGTCGCCGTGGATCCACACGCGCGAGGTGCGCTCGTCCAGGTACGGGCCGCCGCCCGCGGTGTCGCCCCGCCCGCCCCGCCCGGCGTCCAGGTCGTGGTAGAAGAGGCACGCCGTGCCGCGGTAGAAGGCGAAGGCCGAGGCGGCCATCTTCCGGAACTTCACGCGGAACGCGGCCGGGTCGGCGGCCAGGAGCTCGCCGAAGGCGGTGTGGAAGACGGCGAGGATCTCCTCGCCGCGGTGCTCGTCGTCGAGCTGCGGGACCGGCATCGCGGGGTGCCTCCTGGTGCATGACGTCTCGGGGCGGCTGGTCCGCCCCCTTCCTATACGTGCGACGGTCCCCGGGAGTGCCCGTGACCCTCGCCCGAAGGTACGTGGGGATGAGCCCCGCGTGTCAGTGCCGAGGCATAGACTTCGACGCTGTCCCCCAGACTGTCCGCAGCCCGTCGGACCCTCGTCGGCGTACGTTTTCCTTGGAGGCCCCAACCGTGTCGAAGCCGCCGTTCACGCACCTGCACGTCCACACCCAGTACTCGCTGCTGGACGGTGCCGCGCGGCTGAAGGACATGTTCAACGCCTGCAACGAGATGGGCATGACGCACATCGCCATGTCCGACCACGGCAACCTCCACGGGGCGTACGACTTCTTCCACTCCGCGAAGAAGGCCGGGATCACCCCGATCATCGGGATCGAGGCGTACGTCGCGCCCGAGTCGCGGCGCAACAAGCGCAAGATCCTCTGGGGCCAGCCGCACCAGAAGCGGGACGACGTCTCCGGCTCGGGCGGTTACACGCACAAGACGATCTGGGCGTACAACAAGACGGGCCTGCACAACCTCTTCCGGCTCTCCTCCGACGCCTACGCCGAGGGCTGGCTGCAGAAGTGGCCCCGGATGGACAAGGAGACCATCGCCCAGTGGTCCGAGGGGCTCGTCGCCTCCACCGGCTGCCCCTCCGGCGAGGTGCAGACCCGGCTGCGCCTCGGCCACTTCGACGAGGCACTCAAGGCCGCCGCCGACTACCAGGACATCTTCGGCAAGGACCGCTACTTCCTGGAGCTGATGGACCACGGCATCGAGATCGAGCACCGGGTCCGCGACGGCCTGCTGGAGATCGGCAGGAAGCTCGGCATCCCCCCGCTGGTCACCAACGACTCGCACTACACCTACGCGCACGAGGCGGGCGCCCACGACGCGCTGCTGTGCATCCAGACCGGCAAGAACCTCTCCGACCCGGACCGCTTCAAGTTCGACGGCACCGGCTACTACCTGAAGTCCACCGAGGAGATGTACGCCATCGACTCCTCGGACGCCTGGCAGGAGGGTTGCGCCAACACCCGGCTGATCGCCGAGATGGTCGACACCACGGGCATGTTCGAGAAGCGCGACCTCATGCCCAAGTTCGACATCCCCGAGGGCTACACCGAGGTCACCTGGTTCCAGGAGGAGGTCCGCCGCGGCATGGCGCGCCGCTTCCCCGGCGGCGTCCCCGAGGACCGCCAGAAGCAGGCCGAGTACGAGATGGACGTCATCATCCAGATGGGGTTCCCGGGCTACTTCCTCGTGGTCGCCGACTTCATCATGTGGGCCAAGAAGAACGGCATCGCGGTCGGCCCCGGCCGGGGCTCCGCGGCGGGCTCGATCGTCGCCTACGCCCTGGGCATCACCGACCTCGACCCGATCCCGCACGGCCTGATCTTCGAGCGGTTCCTCAACCCCGAGCGCGTCTCGATGCCCGACGTCGACATCGACTTCGACGAGCGCCGGCGCGTCGAGGTGATCCGCTACGTGACGGAGAAGTACGGCGCCGACAAGGTCGCCATGATCGGCACGTACGGCACCATCAAGGCCAAGAACGCGATCAAGGACTCCGCGCGCGTGCTGGGCTACCCGTACGCGATGGGCGACCGCATCACCAAGGCCATGCCCGCCGACGTCCTCGGCAAGGGCATCCCGCTGTCCGGCATCACCGACCCCGAGCACCCGCGCTACTCGGAGGCGGCCGAGGTGCGGGCGATGTACGAGAACGAGCCGGACGTGAAGAAGGTCATCGACACCGCGCGCGGTGTGGAGGGCCTGGTGCGGCAGATGGGCGTGCACGCCGCCGGCGTGATCATGTCCAGCGAGACCATCACCGAGCACGTCCCCGTCTGGGTCAGGCACACCGACGGCGTGACCATCACGCAGTGGGACTACCCGAGCTGCGAGTCGCTCGGCCTGCTGAAGATGGACTTCCTGGGCCTGCGCAACCTGACGATCATGGACGACGCCGTCAAGATGGTGAAGGCCAACAAGGGGATCGACATCGATCTCCTGAGCCTGCCGCTCGACGACCCCAAGACCTTCGAACTGCTCCAGCGCGGCGACACCCTCGGCGTCTTCCAGTTCGACGGCGGGCCCATGCGCTCCCTGCTGCGGCTGATGAAGCCGGACAACTTCGAAGACATCTCCGCCGTGTCGGCCCTGTACCGCCCGGGCCCGATGGGCATGAACTCCCACACGAACTACGCGCTGCGCAAGAACGGGCAGCAGGAGATCACGCCCATCCACCCCGAGCTGGAGGAGCCGCTCAAGGAGGTCCTGGACGTCACCTACGGCCTGATCGTCTACCAGGAGCAGGTGCAGAAGGCCGCCCAGATCATCGCGGGCTACTCGCTCGGCGAGGCCGACATCCTCCGCCGCGTGATGGGCAAGAAGAAGCCCGAGGAGCTGGCGAAGAACTTCACCATCTTCCAGGCCGGCGCCCGCAAGAACGGCTACAGCGACGAGGCCATCCAGGCGCTGTGGGACGTGCTGGTCCCCTTCGCCGGCTACGCGTTCAACAAGGCGCACTCGGCCGCGTACGGCCTGGTGTCGTACTGGACCGCGTACCTGAAGGCGAACCACCCCGCCGAGTACATGGCGGCGCTGCTGACCTCCGTCAAGGACGACAAGGACAAGTCGGCGGTCTACCTCAACGAGTGCCGCCGCATGGGCATCCGGGTGCTCCCGCCGAACGTCAACGAGTCCGAGGCGAACTTCGCCGCCCAGGGCGACGAGGTGATCCTCTTCGGCCTGTCCGCCGTCCGCAACGTCGGCCAGAACGTCGTCGACTCGATCATCAAGACCCGCAAGGCCAAGGGGAAGTACACCTCCTTCCCCGACTACCTCGACAAGGTCGAGGCCGTGGTCTGCAACAAGCGCACCACCGAGTCGCTGATCAAGGCCGGTGCCTTCGACTCGCTCGGCCACACCCGCAAGGGCCTGATGGCGCAGTACGAGCCGATGATCGACAACGTGGTCGCGGTCAAGCGCAAGGAGGCCGAGGGCCAGTTCGACCTCTTCGGCGGCATGGGCGAGGAGACCAGCAGCGAGCCGGGCTTCGGGCTGGACGTGGAGTTCTCCCCCGACGAGTGGGACAAGACCTACCTGCTCGCCCAGGAGCGGGAGATGCTCGGTCTGTACGTCTCCGACCACCCCCTGTTCGGCCTGGAGCACATCCTGTCCGACAAGGCCGACGCGGGCATCTCCCAGCTCACCGGCGGGGACTTCGGCGACGGCGCGGTCGTGACGATCGGCGGCATCATCTCCGGCCTGCAGCGCAAGATGACCAAGCAGGGAAACGCCTGGGCCATCGCCACGGTCGAGGACCTCGCGGGCTCCATCGAGTGCATGTTCTTCCCGGCGACCTACCAGCTCGTCTCGACGCAACTCGTCGAGGACGCGGTGGTGTTCGTCAAGGGCCGCCTGGACAAGCGCGAGGACGTGCCGCGCCTGGTCGCGATGGAGCTGATGGTCCCGGACCTGTCCAACGCGGGCACCAACGCGCCCGTCGTCCTCACCATCCCGGCGGTCAAGGTCACCCCGCCGCTGGTCAGCCGCCTCGGCGAGGTCCTCAGCCACCACAAGGGCGACAGCGAGGTCCGGATCAGGCTCCAGGGCCCGACCAGGACGACCGTGCTGCGCCTGGACCGGCACCGGGTCAAGCCGGACCCGGCGCTCTTCGGCGACCTGAAGGTGCTGCTCGGACCGTCGTGCCTGGCGGGCTGAGCGCCGTCGTGCCCGGCGGGCCGGCCGGCGGCGTGTGACGCGCGTGAGGGGCGCTCCCCGTCCCGGGTGCGCCCCTCGTTCCCGTGTCCGGGTCTCAAGGACCCTTCAGCGGAGATCAGTTGTGGCCGAAGCTGCGCTTGCGCTTGCGGGACGCCACGTCACCGGGGGTCGTCTCGATGTCGGCCTGGGACTCCGTCTCCGCCGCGGGTACCCGGTCGGCCCGCTGACCGCGGTCGGTCGGACGCTGCTTGCGGTCACGGTTCTTGTTCTTGGCCATGGTGATGCCTCCTGTGGGGGATCTAGGGGCCAGGGCCGGAACCAGATTCACACACCCTGATAACAGGCGCATGTCGGACAATTACCGTCTGTGACAGGGCTGGTCGGGACGGGAAGTCCCGAAACGCCACGCCGAAGATCGAGTTCGGGCCGTTAACCCTCGCATCGTCGGGCAGACTCGAAGCAAGCCCGAAGCAAACCTCCCGGAAAGAGGGTGGATCGCGTGGACCGCTGCATCGTCCTGGTGGATGCCGGGTATCTGCTGGGGGCCGCCGCCAGTCTCCTCGCCGGGGAGCCCTCGCGGTCCCGCATCACCGTCGATCACACCGCCCTGATCCAGGGGCTGCGCGAACGCGCCGAGTCCGACACGCAGCAGCCGTTGCTGCGCATCTACTGGTTCGACGGCGCCCCCGACCGCGTGCCGCAGCCCGAGCACCGCCGCCTGCGCGTGATGCCCCGGGTCACCGTCCGGCTCGGCGCGCTGACCCGCAGCGACGGCCGCTGGGCCCAGAAGGGCGTGGACGCCGCGATGCACGCCGAGCTCACCGAGCTGGCCCGCAACCGCGCCTGCTCCGACATCGTGCTGGTCACCGGCGACGGCGACCTGCTGCCCGGCATGATGGCCGCCAAGGAGCACGGGGTCGCCGTCCACCTGTGGGCCGTCCAGGCCGCCGACGGCGACTACAACCAGTCCGAGGACCTGGTCGCCGAGGCCGACGAACGGCGTGTGCTGGACCGTACGTGGATCACCAAGGCGGTCCGCGCGAAGGAGCTCACCGGGGTGTGCGCGCCGCCGCCCGCGCCCCGGCCCGAGATCGCGGCGATCCTCTCCGCGCCGCTGCCCGAGTCCGCGCTGACCGCGGCGGCCGAGCGCCCCGCCCCCGAGCCGCCGCACCCGGCCGCCACCGCCGCCCAGAACGGCACCGCCGAGCGCACGCCCGCGGCCAAGGGCGTGCCCACCCCCAAGGACCTGGCCGCCCTGCGCGCCCCCGGCCCCCCGCAGGCCCAGCACCCCACGACCGCCACCCTGCGCTGGTCCTCCGACAAGGGCTGGGTCGACCGGCCCGTCGCCGAGCCCCCCGAGGCCGCCTCCATGCCCACCCTCGCCCAGCTCACCACGGCCGAGCAGCGGTGGGCCGACCGCGAGGAGGACATCACGACGGTCGGCGGAGATCCGTACGAGGTGGGGCAGGTCTTCGCGCGCCGCTGGGTGGAGCGCCTCGGCGACCAGAGCCACCTGCAGAAGCTGTCCGGCATGTATCCGCGCATCCCGCACCGCATCGACGGGGAGCTGCTGCGCTACGCCGCCCGCTTCGGGCTGCTCGCCCACAAGGACGACCAGATCGACGAGCGGGACCGGTACGCGATCCGGGCCGGCTTCTGGCGGGAGGTCGACGTGCGGACGGGCACGGAACGGACCCCCGCGGCGGACTGACGCCCGCGGGCACCGGGCACCCGCCTCACGGGCGCCGGCCGGGCCCCGCCGGCGGGCTGGCGTTCTACCTGCCGATTCGCCGTTGTGGACCGACCCGGGAACGGGCGGGCGCTCCCGACCACGTAGGCTCGTCCCTTGTGAGTACGCGCGCGGCACAGGCATTTCGGCACGGTGGTGACGTCGTGTGTGCGGTGCGCGGGCTGACCAAGACCTATCCGGCGGTGCGCGGGCGGCGGGGCGTGCCCGCGACGCCCGAGGTCCGGGCCACCGACGCCGTGGAGCTGGACATCCGGCGCGGCGAGATCTTCGGGCTGCTCGGGCCGAACGGGGCCGGGAAGTCCACCCTCGTGCGCCAGCTCACCGGGCTGATGCGGCCCGACCACGGCAGCGTGGAGATCCTCGGGCACGACATCGTGCGCCATCCCGAGCGGGCCTCGCGGATCCTCGCCTACCTCGGGCAGGAGTCCACCGCCCTCGACGAGCTGACCGTGTCCCTCGCCGCCGAGACCACCGGACGGCTGCGCGGTCTGGACGTGCGGCGGGCGCGGGCCGAGCGGGACGCCGTCCTGGACGAGCTGGGTCTCACGCCGATCGCCGGGCGCCCGCTGAAGAAGCTGTCCGGCGGCCAGCGGCGCCTGGCGTGCTTCGCCGCCGCCCTGATGGGGGAGCGGCCGCTGCTGGTGCTCGACGAGCCGACCACGGGGATGGACCCGGTGGCACGGCGGGCGGTGTGGTCGGCCGTGGACCGGCGGCGGGCCGAGCGCGGTACGACCGTGCTGCTCGTCACCCACAACGTCATCGAGGCCGAGACGGTCCTGGACCGGGTCGCCGTCCTGGACCGGGGGCGCGTCATCGCCTGCGACTCGCCCGCCGGGCTCAAGGAGAAGGTCGCCGGCGAGGTCCGCGTCGAGCTGGTGTGGCGCGAGACGGCCCCGCTGCACGTCCCCGAGGTCGCCGCGCTGCGGGACCGCGCCGTGGAGTCGGGGCGCCGCTGGACGCTCCGGCTCGGGCCCGAGGAGGCCCGTACGATCGTCGCCACCGTCACCGGCGGGGCCGCCTTCGCCGCCCTGGACGACTTCACGCTCGCCACGCCGAGCCTGGAGGACGTCTACCTGGCGCTGGGCGGCGCCGCGCAGCAGGGGCTGGTGAAGGCGTGACCGCCCGGGCCCCGGGCGCGCGGGCGTCGAGCACACGGGACGCCGCGTCCGTACCGAACGGGGCGAGGGCCGCGAAGGACCCGAACGAAGGGGAGCAGCGCGACGTGAGTGTCGTACCCGCCGATGTCCTGCCGGGCAAAGCCCTGGCCGTGTCCCGGGGCGCCGACGGCCCGGCCGAACTCGGACCGCGGGCGCGGCTGTGGCCGTCGCTGGCGGCCGTGTACCGGGCGCAGCTGTCCCGGGCGCGGGTGGCGCGGATCCCGCTGCTGTTCGTGGCGACCTTCCAGTCGATCGGGATCATGATCCTGATGCGCGGGGTGGTGGACGGCGGCGACGAGGCGCAGGCGGTGGTCGCGGGGTCGTCGGTGCTCGTCGTGGCCTTCGTCGCGCTGAACCTGCTCGCCCAGTACTTCGGGCAGCTGCGGGCCAGCGGCGGGCTCGACCACTACGCGACGCTGCCGGTGCCGCCGGCGGCGGTGGTGCTGGGCGCGGCGGGCGCGTACGCGTCGTTCACCGTGCCGGGGACCGTGGTGACCGCCGTCTTCGGGTGCGTGCTGTTCGGGCTGCCGCTCGCGCACCTGTGGGTGCTGGCCGCCGTCATCCCGCTCGCGGGCGCCGCGCTCGCCGGGCTGGGCGCGGCGCTGGGGCTGCTCGCGCCGCGCCCGGAGCTGGCCACGCTGCTCGGACAGCTCGGCATGTCGGCCGCGCTGCTGCTGGGGGTGCTGCCGGCGGAGCGGATGCCCGGGGCGGTGCGGCTCGCGCGGGACCTGCTGCCGTCCACGTACGGGGTGGAGGCCTTCGCGCGGACCTTCGGGGAGCGTCCCGACTGGGCCTTCGTCCTCGGCGACCTCGCCGTGTGCGGGGCCGTCGGCGTCCTCTCGCTGGCCGTCGCGACCCGGGCGTACCGCCGGGCCGCCGTCCGGTGACGCGCCGCACGGCCGTACCTGGCACGATGTCAGGGTGACCGCACCTCTGACTCCGCCACCGCATGAGCACTCCACGTACCAGGGATGGCAGGTGCCGCCGTCCGCCGGTCCCGGCGCGGCAACCGCGTACGACAAGGACGGCCCCGGCATGAGGACCGAAGTGCGCGAGGCCGTCGTGATCACGGTGGCGGTGGCGCTCGGCGGGGTGCTGCTCGGGCTGCTGTGGTGGTGGCTGGCGCCGCGGGTGCCGCTGGTCGGTGACGTGGTGGACGGCAACTGGGTCGTCTACCTCAAGGACACCGAGGGCGAGCAGGCCGTCGGGGTGGACGGGACGTTCACGCTGCTGGCGCTGGCCTTCGGCGCGGTGAGCGCGCTGGCCGTGTTCGCCGTACGGCGGCGCGGGGGCGTGCCGCTGGTGGTGGCGCTGGGCGTCGGGGGACTGCTCGGGGCGCTGCTGGCCTGGCGGACCGGGGTGTGGCTCGGCCCCGCGCAGGACGTGATCGCCCAGGCGAAGGACGCGGGCAAGGGAGTGACGTTCCCGGCGCCGATGAAGCTGGGGGCCAAGGGGGCACTGCTGGCCTGGCCGCTGGCCGCGCTGGTGTCGCACCTCGGGCTGACGGCGCTGTTCGGGCCCCGGGACCCGGAGCCGGGGTTCGAGCACGGGCCGTACGGAGAGGCCTCGGCGCCGTAGGCCCCCGGACGGGGGACCGTTCCCGCCCCGCCGGCACGAGCGCCCGCGGCCGGGTCGCCCCGCGGGCCGCCCGCCGTGGTCCGGGCGGCCCTTTGCCGCGGTGCGCCGTTGCGCCGCCCGTGTCCGCGCGCTCCCGCGTTCCCTCCGGCGCGTCCCCGCGGCCCGGCCGAGGAGGGGACGTCCACCGAGGGCTCACGGGCTCAGGCACGGCCGGTGCGGGAGGTCACGCGCGGCCGGTGCGGGAGGTCACGCGCGGTCGGCACGAGGGCTCAGGCGCGGCTGGCGCGAGGGGGCACGCGCGGCCGGCGCGAGGGCTCAGGCGCGGCCGATGGGGGCGAGGACCGCGTCGGTGAGTTTCGCCAGGTCGTCCGGGGACAGCTCGACCTCCAGGCCGCGGCGGCCCGCCGAGACGCAGATCGTCTCGTGCAGCGCCGCCGAGTCGTCCAGCACCGTCGGGAGCTTCTTGCGCTGGCCGAGGGGGGAGATGCCGCCGCGGACGTAGCCGGTGGTGCGCTCGGCGAGCGCCGGGTCCGCCATCGCGGCCCGCTTGCCGCCGGCCGCCGCCGCGAGGGCCTTCAGGTCCAGCTGGCCCGCCACGGGGACCACGGCCACCGTCAGGGCGCCGTCGACGTCCGCCACCAGCGTCTTGAAGACCCGGTCGGGCGAGACGCCCATCGCCTCGGCCGCCTCCTCGCCGTAGGACGGATGGGAAGGGTCGTGGTCGTAGGAGTGGACCGTGTACGCCACCCCGGCCGCCGTCAGCGCCACCGTCGCGGGCGTGCCGCCCGCCCGCCGCCCGCCGCCCTTGTCCGGACGCGCCGCGCGCGCCCCGTCCTCGTGCCGCTGCTTCTTCGCCTTCTTCGCCATCCCGGCCTGCACCTCGAGGATCGTGCGTCAGTTCAGACTCATCGGGCCGCGCGTCAGGTCCGACGCCGGCAACGACGGCAGACTACGGAGGATGGCCGTCTCGGAGCGAAGGAGTTTCAGCTCGTCGCGCAGCCGGGAGGCCGTGTCCGGGGCCTGGAGCAGGCGCTGCTTGGCCGGGGTGTCCAGCATCATCGCCGCGGCCACCAGGTAGGAGACGACGCCCGGGTCGTCGGGCAGGTCGGCGCCGGTCGCCAGCGACCGCTCCCGTGCCCCCGCCAGCCGCTTCTGGTACTGGCGGAAGGACCGCAGCACCCCCTCGGCCAGCGCGCCCGCCTCGTCGCCCGGCTCCTCGGGCAGCGGCTCCAGCTCGGCCGTCAGGAAGGGGCCGGAGGCGTCGACCGACAGCAGCCGCACCCGGGTAGTCCCGGTCGCCAGCACCTCGAAGGTGCCGTCGGCCCGCTCGCGGACCGTGGCCGCGTCCGCCACGCAGCCCACCTTGTGGAAGGCCCTGAGCGGGTCGGGGCCGAAGCCGGCCGCGGGGCCGAGCTCGGGCAGCGCCGTCGGGTCCGGCAGGCCCGGGGCGCTGGGCGCCACCTCGTGGCCGTCGCGGATCGCCACGACGGCGAACCGGCGCGGTTCGTCCTCCGGGGTCTTGAGCAGCTCGCGCATCATGGCGCGATAGCGCTCCTCGAAGACGTTCAGAGGGAGCACGAGCCCGGGGAAGAGCACCGCGTTCAGGGGGAAGAGGGGAAGACGGACGGTGGTCACGACGCAGAAGCCTAATGGTCGCCGGAGCGGATGCGTCCGTCGTGCTCGCCCGGCGGATGCCCGGGGCCCGGCGGATGCGCGGGACCCGGTGGGTGCACGGGCCCCGCGGCAGGCCCCGGCCGGCGTCCGGACGCCGCCGCCCGGATGTCGTCGCGCACCCGCAGGAAGTGGCCGAGCGGGTCGTCCGAGACCCGGTCCCAGGGGAAGGAGGTGGCGTACGGGCCGTTCAGGCGCAGCTGCTCCGCGGCGTCCGCCCAGCGTTCCAGGCGGACCAGGACGAAGAGGAGCAGGTTGCGCATCCTGGCCGGCCACGGGTCGGCCGCCGGCAGCAGGGGGGACAGCGCGATCGCCCGGTCGGCCGCGGCGTCCAGCCGCTCGCGCGGCACCTCGGGCCCGCAGCCGTCGGTGAGGTAGGCGAAGGCCGCGTGCAGGGGCAGCGCCTGGACGAGGGCGTGGGCCGGGGCGTCCTGCGCGGCCCGGTCGGCGAAGTCGAAGCACTCGCGGTGCGAGCCGTGCCAGGACTCGGCCAGGTACCGCAGGGCCGCCACATGGCAGCCGTAGTGGTGCGGGGCACGGCGTACCGCCGCCGCCCACAGCTCCTCGAAGTACTTGTGCCCGGCCCGGGTGCCGCGCGCGTGGTCCAGCGCGACCCGCCACGGCACCGGATCGCGGTCGTCGGCCCGGGCGGCGGCGGTGATCAGCGGGCTCACCTCGCGCAGCAGTTCGGCCCGGGCCGGTGACCGCAGGGCGCGGTCCACCGCCAGCTGGGCCCCGACCAGCAGCGCGCCGGGATCGTGCGGGTCGGCGGCGCGCCAGGCCTCCAGCCACTCGGGGCGGGAGTGCGCGAAGGCCGCCAGCCGGGTGGCGTACCGGTCGCGGCGCTCCCACTCGCCGCCCGCGCGGGTGGCGGCGAGCAGTTCGGCGGCGGGCGCGTAGGAGCCGTCGGCGGCTGCGACCAGGGCGGGGGCCAGGCGGTCGTCGGGCGCGTCGAGGAGCACCTCGTCGTCGGCGCGTGGCTCGGTGACGGGGCGCGCGGCGGTCCTTGCCATCCGGGTCGCGCGGATGAACGGGGGAAGCAGAGCCATGGTGTCGACCATTGAAAGACGGGGGTTCGCGGCGGCGCCAGACCCCTCACGAAACTTGCGCAAAGGTTGTACGCCGAGTGGTCAAGAGCGGCCAAAAGGGTGACTATTCAACAACAATTGCCGCAGAAGTACCACCGGCGGCCTCCTCAGTTGCGCCGCAGCAGCCGTGTCGCCCCCGCCGCCACCGTCGTCGCCAGCACCCAGCCCAGCAGGATCATCACCGTGGCCAGCCACTGCCAGCCCCCGCTCAGTCGCCAGAAGCCGACCTGGCCGAGGTCGATGACCGGCAGCAGCAGGTCCAGGGCGAACAGGGCGGGGTTCCACGGCGGATGCTCACCGCTCTTGAGGGGCGGGTGCTCGCCGTGCGCGAAGGCCACCGAGCCGGCCGCCCACAGCACCGCCATCCACACCGCGGCCCGGCCCGGCCGGTACCCGTAGGCGACGGTCCAGTCCTGCGCGAACCCCCACAGCTTGGCGGCCAAGGGCAGGCTCTCGCGGCGCCGGCGCTGCTTGGCGAGCAGCACCTCGCGGGCGTCCTCGTCCTCGCCGCCGGCCCGCAGCACGGCGGCGAGGCGCTCGTAGGGCTCCGGGTTGTACTCGGCGGTCGCGGCGGCCACCCAGTCCAGCCGCCCGGCCAGCGGGAACGGCCCGCGCGGCACCAGGTTCTCGTAGGAGAAGCCGCCCATGTGCAGCCGGCCCGGGCCCGGCCAGCTGTCCGCGCGGTCCATCAGGTTGACGATCCGCGCTCCCGACAGCACCACGTGCCCGCCGGCCGGCCGCTCCCCGAGGAACCGCAGCTCGGGCGTCTGCACCCGGCGCAGCGACAGCTCCTGGTCGTCGGTGAGGGTGAACCGGGCCGCCTCGAGGTCCACCGCGTCCCCGAACCGCCCGTCGTCCAGCCGTAACCCGCCCTCGCACTCGAAGCGCTGCACACGCGTGCCGCGCGCGGGGGTGATGCCGCTCATCGCCTGGGCGCCCAGGCCCGCCGGGGTCAGGTACAGGGTGCGCTCGACGGTCAGCTGGGGGGCGTTGAGGGCGAGCCGCGCGTGGGGGTTGGACAGCCGGGCGCCGCGCAGGCTCAGCGAGACGCCCACCGTGGCGCTGCGCAGGCTCAGCTCGCCGTGCGACTCCAGCATCTCGGCCTGCAGGTCCTGGCCGACGGACAGGCCGTCCGCGGCGATCGACCGGCCGCTGCGGTCCCGGTGCACGATCGCCTGGTTGAGCATCAGGTCCGTGCCGATCCGCGCGTCGGTGAGCCGGATGCCGTGGTGGAACCGGCAGCGCGGCAGGTGCAGGTCGCCCTCGGTGTTCAGCCGGGCGGCCTCCAGGCGCGGCACCGCGCAGTCCACCAGCCGGACGGTCGTGAAGCGGGCCTCCGGTAACAGCACGTCCCCTTCGAACCGGCAGTCCCGCATCTCGACGTACGGCTCCACCGTGCCGCCCGCGAGGTCCACCGTGCCGCTGATCCGCACGCCGACGAGCTTCAGCGAGGCCACCCGGCCGGCCAGCGGGGGCGGGCCGTCCAGGAGCAGCCAGCAGACGATCCGGCCCCGCACGGTCCGCTCGGGGCCCCAGGGGTGCCCGCCGTGCGGATCGTCGACGACCGCGTCCCCGCTGCTCAGGTCGTACACGCTGCCGTTGCGGAAGGCCTGCCACATGCCGGCCTCCGCGGCGGTCAGGTCGTCCGGCAGGTCCCCGGCCCGCACGCCGGCCCCTTCGGTCACAGCTCTTCCCCTCCTCCCCTGGTGCCCACGGGTTTCGTACATCAGTTCATGCCCGGTGAGTGACGTCGTGAACACTCAAAGTGAGAAGGATCTTCCGGATCCGCGGAGGAATCCGTATCAGCCAGTGAAACGTGCGAACAGGGCACAACCCGGGTCTGAGAGAATTGGGGACGTGATCTCCCGAATCGATCTGCGCGGCGACGCCCTCCCCGAGGGCCCCGCCCTGCGCGACCTGCTGCCCCGAGCCGACTTCGACGTTCAGGCCGCACTGGAGAAGGTGCGTCCGATCTGCGAGGCCGTTCATCATCGGGGCGACGCGGCGCTGATCGACTTCGCCGAGAAGTTCGACGGCGTCACGCTGGACCAGGTGCGGGTGCCCGCCGCGGCCCTCACCCGCGCGCTGGAGGAACTGGACCCGGCCGTGCGCGCGGCCCTGGAGGAGTCCATCCGCCGCGCCCGCCTCGTCCACCGCGCGCAGCGCCGCAGCACCCACACCACCCAGGTCGTGCCCGGCGGCTCGGTCACCGAGAAGTGGGTGCCGGTCGACCGCGTCGGCCTGTACGCGCCGGGCGGCCGGTCCGTGTACCCGTCCTCCGTGGTCATGAACGCCGTGCCCGCCCAGGAGGCCGGCGTCGAGTCCATCGCGCTCGCCTCCCCGCCGCAGGCCGAGTTCGGCGGACTGCCGCACCCGACGATCCTCGCCGCGTGCGCGCTGCTCGGCGTCGACGAGGTGTACGCGGCCGGTGGCGCCACCGCCGTCGCGATGTTCGCCTACGGCACCGAGTCCTGCCCGCCCGCCACCATGGTCACGGGTCCCGGCAACATCTGGGTCGCCGCCGCCAAGCGCTACTTCACCGGCAGGATCGGCATCGACGCCGAGGCCGGCCCGACCGAGATCGCGATCCTCGCCGACTCCACCGCCGACCCGGTGCACGTCGCCGCCGACCTGATCAGCCAGGCCGAGCACGACCCGCTCGCGGCGGCCGTCCTGGTCACCGACTCCGTGGAACTCGCGGACGCGGTGGAGAAGGAGCTGGAGCCGCAGGTCGCGGCCACCCGGCACATCGACGACCGGATCGTCCCGGCGCTGTCCGGCAGGCAGTCCGCGATCGTGCTCGTCGACGGCGTCGAGGAGGGCCTGCGGGTGGTCGACGCCTACGGCGCCGAGCACCTGGAGATCCAGACCGCGGACGCGGCGGCGGTGGCCGACCGGGTCCGCAACGCCGGCGCGATCTTCGTCGGCCCCTGGGCGCCCGTCTCGCTCGGCGACTACGCGGCCGGCTCCAATCACGTCCTGCCCACCGGCGGCTGCGCCTGCCACTCCTCGGGCCTGTCCGTCCAGTCCTTCCTGCGCGGCATCCACGTCGTCGACTACACGAAGGACGCGCTGGCCGAGGTCGCGCACCACGTGGTGACGCTGGCGGAGGCGGAGGACCTGCCCGCGCACGGCGCGGCGATCAAGGCACGGTTCGGCTGGAAGGTGCCGGAGAGCAAGTGAACCCCGGAATCGACGATCTCCCCGTACGGGACGAGCTGCGCGGCAAGTCCCCCTACGGCGCGCCCCAGCTGGACGTCCCCGTACGGCTGAACACCAACGAGAACCCCTACCCGCTGCCCGAACCGCTGGTCGAGCGGATCGCCGAACGGGTGCGGGAGGCCGCCCGCGGCCTGAACCGCTACCCGGACCGGGACGCGGTCGAGCTGCGCACCAGGCTCGCCGAGTACCTGACGAAGACGGCCGGGTACCCGGTCGGCCCGGAGAACGTGTGGGCCGCCAACGGCTCCAACGAGGTCATCCAGCAGCTGCTGCAGACCTTCGGCGGCCCGGGCCGCAGCGCCATCGGCTTCGAGCCGTCGTACTCGATGCACGCTCTGATTGCGCGGGGGACGGGCACCGGCTGGATCCCGGGCCCGCGGGGCGAGGACTTCACGATCGACCTCGCCGCCGCCGAGCGGGCGATCGCCGAGCACCGGCCGGACGTCGTCTTCGTCACCACCCCCAACAACCCCACGGGCAACGCGGTCCCGCCCGGGACGGTCCTCGCGCTGTACGAGGCCGCGCAGGCGGCGAAGCCGTCCATGGTGGTCGTGGACGAGGCCTACGTCGAGTTCAGCCACGGCGACTCGCTGCTGCCGCTCCTCGAAGGGCGGCCGCACCTGGTGATCTCCCGCACCATGTCGAAGGCGTTCGGCGCGGCGGGCCTGCGCCTGGGCTACCTCGCCGCGCACCCGGCCGTCGTGGACGCCGTCCAGCTCGTCCGGCTGCCGTACCACCTGTCGGCCGTCACCCAGGCGACCGCGCTGGCCGCCCTGGAACACACCGACACGCTGCTCGGTTATGTGGAGCAGCTGAAGGCCGAGCGGGACCGGCTGGTCGCCGAGCTGCGCGCGATCGGCTACGAGGTGACCGACTCGGACGCCAACTTCGTGCAGTTCGGGCGGTTCGCCGACGCCCACGAAACCTGGCGAAGGATCCTCGACCGGGGCGTCCTGGTCCGGGACAACGGCGTACCGGGGTGGCTGCGGGTCACCGCCGGAACCCCGGAGGAGAACGACGCGTTCCTCGACGCGGTCCGTGAGTTGAAGAAGGAGCAGAGCACATGAGCCGCGTGGGACGCGTGGAGCGCACGACCAAGGAGACCTCGGTCGTCGTCGAGATCGACCTCGACGGCACCGGCAGGACCGACATCGCCACGGGCGTCGGCTTCTACGACCACATGCTCGACCAGCTCGGCCGGCACGGTCTGTTCGACCTCACCGTGAAGACCGAGGGCGACCTGCACATCGACTCCCACCACACCATCGAGGACACCGCCCTCGCGCTGGGCGCCGCCTTCCGGCAGGCCCTCGGCGACAAGGTGGGCATCTACCGCTTCGGCAACTGCACGGTTCCGCTGGACGAGTCGCTCGCCCAGGTCACCGTCGACCTGTCCGGCCGCCCCTACCTCGTGCACACCGAGCCCGAGAAGATGGCGCCGATGATCGGCGAGTACGACACCACGATGACCCGGCACATCCTGGAGTCCTTCGTCGCCCAGGCCCAGATCGCGCTGCACGTGCACGTGCCCTACGGGCGCAACGCGCACCACATCGTGGAGTGCCAGTTCAAGGCGCTGGCCCGGGCCCTGCGGTACGCCTGTGAGCGCGACCCGCGCGCCGCGGGCATCCTCCCGTCCACGAAGGGTGCGCTGTGAACGGGCTGTCGACCCTCCTGATCGTCGTCGGCCTCTTCCTGATCGGCGGGATCATCTCCTTCGTCAGGCAGCAGATGCCGAAAAGCCTCGTCGTACTGCTCTCGATCAGTGCCGCGATGTGCCTCGTGGCGGGCGTCATGCGGCTGGAGGTGTGGAACTGATGGGTACCACCGGGACGTCCGGGACGTCCGGGACGTCCAAGAAGGTCGTCGTCTTCGACTACGGCTTCGGCAACGTCCGCTCCGCCGAGCGCGCCCTCGCGCGCACCGGGGCCGACGTCGAGATCACGCGCGACTACGACACGGCCATGAACGCCGACGGGCTGCTGGTGCCCGGCGTCGGCGCCTTCGCCGCCTGCATGAAGGGGCTGAAGGAGGCGCGCGGCGACTGGATCATCGAGCGCCGGCTGGCCGGCGGCCGCCCGGTGATGGGCATCTGCGTCGGCATGCAGATCCTGTTCGCGCGCGGCATCGAGCACGGCGTCGAGACCGAGGGCCTGGCCGAGTGGCCCGGCTCGGTCGAGCCGCTGCAGGCCGACGTCGTGCCCCACATGGGCTGGAACTCCGTGGACGCCCCGGCCGGCTCCCAGCTGTTCGCCGGCCTGGACGCGGACACCCGCTTCTACTTCGTGCACTCCTACGCCGTCCACGACTGGACGCTGGAGACGCACAACCCGGCCATCGAGGCCCCCAGGGTCACCTGGTCCACGCACGGCAAGCCGTTCGTCGCCGCCGTCGAGAACGGCGCCCTGTGGGCCACGCAGTTCCACCCCGAGAAGTCCGGCGACGCCGGAGCCCAGCTCCTCACCAACTGGATCGGAACACTGTGAGCAAGCTCGAACTCCTCCCCGCCGTCGACGTCCGCGACGGCCAGGCCGTCCGCCTGGTGCACGGCGAGTCCGGCACGGAGACCTCCTACGGCTCCCCCCTGGAGGCCGCCCTCGCCTGGCAGCGGTCGGGCGCCGAGTGGCTGCACCTGGTCGACCTGGACGCCGCGTTCGGCACCGGGGACAACCGGGAGCTGATCGCCGAGGTCACCCGGGCCATGGACATCAAGGTGGAGCTCTCCGGCGGCATCCGCGACGACGACACCCTGGCCGCCGCCCTGGCCACCGGCTGCACCCGGGTGAACCTGGGCACGGCCGCCCTGGAGACCCCCGAGTGGGTCGCCAAGGTCATCGCCGAGCACGGCGACAAGATCGCCGTCGGGCTCGACGTACGGGGCACCACGCTGCGGGGCCGCGGCTGGACCCGCGACGGCGGCGACCTCTACGAGACGCTGGAGCGCCTCAACAAGGAGGGCTGCGCCCGCTACGTCGTCACGGACATCGCCAAGGACGGCACGCTGCAGGGCCCGAACCTGGAGCTGCTGAGGAACGTCTGCGCGGCCACCGACCGCCCGGTCGTGGCGTCGGGCGGCGTGTCGTCCCTGGACGACCTGCGCGCGATCGCCGGTCTCGTCCCGCTCGGTGTCGAAGGGGCCATCGTCGGGAAGGCGCTGTACGCGAAGGCGTTCACCCTGGAAGAGGCCTTGGAGGCTGTGTCGTCATGACGTCCGGAACCGTGCGGCGTGTGCAGAGCGGAAGTCCCTGGGAAGAGTCCTTCGGTTTTGCACGCGCCGTCGCGGCGGGCGACCGCGTGCTGGTGGCGGGCACCACGTCCTTCAAGGGCAACGTGCTGTACGGGGAGGGCGACCCGTACGAGCAGGCCAAGGTGGCCTTCACCAGCGCGATCGAGGCGATCGGCGAGTTCGGGCTCGGCGTCGAGTCCGTGATCCGCACCCGCGTCTACCTGGCGCACCCGAGGGACGTCGAGGAGGTGGGCCGGGCCCACAAGGAGCTGTTCGGCTCCGTGCGGCCGGCCGCGACCCTCCTCGTCGTGGAGGGCTTCATCGACCCGCGCGTCCTGGTGTCGGTGGAGCTGGAAGCCTTCAGAGGCTGAAGTTCTTTCACAGAAGCATGTATCGAGGAGCGGTGGATCCATGACCCTGGCGGTCCGAGTCATCCCCTGCCTGGACGTGGACAACGGCCGGGTCGTCAAGGGTGTCAACTTCCAGAACCTGCGCGACGCGGGCGACCCCGTCGAGATGGCCAAGGTGTACGACGCCGAGGGCGCCGACGAGCTGACGTTCCTGGACATCACCGCCTCGTCGGGCGACCGCGAGACGACCTACGACGTGGTGCGCCGCACCGCCGAGCAGGTCTTCATCCCGCTGACGGTCGGCGGCGGCGTGCGCACCGCCGAGGACGTGGACAAGCTGCTGCGGGCGGGCGCCGACAAGGTGGGCGTGAACACCGCGGCGATCGCCCGGCCCGACCTGATCCGGGAGATCGCCGAGCGCTTCGGCCGGCAGGTGCTGGTGCTGTCGGTGGACGCGCGGCGCACGGAGTCCGGGTCGTTCGAGGTGACCACCCACGGCGGCCGGCGCGGCACCGGCATCGACGCCGTGGAGTGGGCGCACCGGGCCGCCGAGCTGGGCGCGGGGGAGATCCTGCTCAACTCGATGGACGCGGACGGCACGAAGGACGGCTACGACCTGGAGATGATCGCCGCGGTCCGCAAGCACGTCACGGTCCCGGTGATCGCCTCGGGCGGCGCCGGCAGGCTGGCCGACTTCCCGCCGGCGATCGCGGCGGGCGCGGACGCGGTGCTGGCCGCCTCCGTCTTCCACTTCGGGGACCTGCGGATCGGGCAGGTGAAGGAGACGCTGCGGGAGGCGGGGCACCCCGTCAGGTGACGTGCCCGCGGACCCCCGACGGGAGACCTCCGCGGCACAGCCCCGGCCGGACGACGACGGCCGGGGCTCCGCCGCGGACCCCGGCCGGCCGCCGCCGCGCGGTCCCCGGCGAAGGCCCGCGCCCGCGCCTCAGATGCCCAGCTGCCTGGTCTCCCGCAGCTTCGCGATCGCGTTCTCGTCGCCCTCCAGGTCCACCTTGGCGGCGCTCTGCCGGCCGTACAGGAACAGCACCAGCTCGGACGGCTCGCCGGTCGCCGTGACCACCGGGGTGCCGCGCTGGGCGACCGCCGTCTGGCCGTTCGGACGGCGCAGCACCAGGCCCGTCGGGACCTTGCGGCCCATCAGGCGGGCACTGCGCTCCAGGCGGGACCACAGGGCGTCCTGGAAGACCGGGTCGAGCTCGCGCGGGGCCCAGTCGGGCTGGGCGCGCCGGACGTCCTCGGCGTGGACGTAGTACTCGACGATGTTCGACAGCTCGTCGACCGGCTTGAACGAGAACGGCGAGAACCGCGGCGGGCCGGTGCGGATCAGCCGGACCAGCTCCTCGTACGGCTTCGCGGTGTACTCCGCCATCACCCGGTCCAGGCGCGGCGCGAGCTGCTTGACGAGGATCCCGCCGGCGGCGTCGGGACGGCGCTCGCGCACCACCAGGTGCGCGGCGAGGTCACGGGTGGTCCAGCCCTCGCACAGGGTCGGCGCGTCGGGACCGGCGGTCTCCAACAGATCGGCGAGCAGAAGCCGTTCACGCTTGGCATGGGTCGACATGAAGTCAGCCTACGACCGGTCGCCCGGTCCGGACAGTGGACACGGCCGGGCCGCGCCGCCGCCACGCGGCACAATGGTCGGCATGACCAGCACGTCCCCCCGGCCCGGCCGCCTCGACCCGGAGATCGCCGCGCGCCTGAAGCGCAGCCCCGACGGTCTCCTGCCCGCCATCGCCCAGCAGTACGACACCGGAGAGGTGCTGATGCTGGGCTGGATGGACGACGAGGCACTGCACCGCACACTGACCACCGGCCGCTGCACGTACTGGTCGCGCAGCCGCCGGGAGTACTGGGTCAAGGGCGACACCTCCGGCCACTTCCAGTGGGTGAAGTCCGTCGCCCTCGACTGCGACGCCGACACCGTGCTGGTCAAGGTCGACCAGGTGGGGGCCGCCTGCCACACCGGCGCCCGCACCTGCTTCGACGCCGACGTGCTGTTCGAGGCCGGCGACGGCGCCGCCGGCGCCGGTTCCGGCACACCCGCCTCGGATCGGTAGGGTCGGCCGCCATGGACCTCGAGACGTTCCGCAAGCTCGCCGCCGACCGCCGGGTCGTCCCGGTCACCCGCAAGCTCCTCGCCGACGGCGACACCCCGGTCGCGCTGTACCGCAAGCTCGCCGCCGAGCGCCCCGGCACCTTCCTGCTGGAGTCCGCGGAGAACGGCCGTTCGTGGTCGCGCTACTCCTTCGTGGGGGTCCGCAGCGCGGCCACCCTCACCGAGCGCGACGGCCAGGCCCACTGGCTCGGCACCCCGCCCGTCGGCGTCCCGGCCGGGGGCGACCCGCTGGCCGCCCTGCGCGCCACCGTCGAGGCCCTGCACACCCCCCGCGACCTCGCCCACGACCTGGGCCTGCCGCCCTTCACCGGCGGCATGGTCGGCTACCTCGGCTACGACATCGTCCGCCGCCTGGAGAAGATCGGCCCCGGCGAGCGCGACGACCTCGCACTGCCCGAGCTGACCATGCTCCTCACCAGCGATCTCGCCGTCATGGACCACTGGGAGGGCTCCGTCCTGCTGATCGCCAACGCGATCAACCACAACGACCTCGACACGGGCGTCGACGAGGCCTACGCGGACGCGGTCGCCCGTCTGGACGCCATGGAGGCGGACCTGTCGCGCGCGGTCGCCCAGCCGCCCGCCGTGCTGCCGCCCTCCGAACTGCCCGAGTACACCGCGCGGTGGGGCGGCGCCGACTTCCAGGCCGCCGTCGAGGACATCAAGGAACGCATCCGGGCCGGGGAGGCCTTCCAGGTCGTCCCCTCCCAGCGCTTCGAGACGCCGTGCACGGCGAGCGCGCTGGACGTCTACCGGGTGCTGCGGACCACCAACCCCTCCCCGTACATGTACCTGTTCCGCTTCGACGGCTTCGACGTGGTCGGCTCCTCCCCCGAGGCGCTGGTGAAGGTCGAGGACGGGCGGGCCATGGTGCACCCCATCGCCGGCACCCGGCACCGCGGCGCCACCCCGCAGGAGGACCAGGCCCTCGCCGAGGAGCTGCTCGCCGACCCCAAGGAGCGCGCCGAGCACCTCATGCTGGTCGACCTCGGCCGCAACGACCTCGGACGGGTCTGCGAGCCCGGTTCGGTCGAGGTCGTCGACTTCATGTCCGTCGAGCGCTACTCGCACGTCATGCACATCGTCTCGACCGTGACCGGGCGGGTGGCACCGGGGCGGACGGCCTTCGACGTGCTGACCGCCTGCTTCCCGGCCGGCACCCTCTCCGGCGCGCCCAAGCCGCGCGCCCTGCAGATCATCGACGAACTCGAGCCGTCCCGGCGCGGGCTGTACGGCGGCTGCGTCGGCTACCTCGACTTCGCCGGCGACTCCGACACCGCCATCGCCATCCGCACCGCCCTGCTGCGCGACGGCACGGCGTACGTCCAGGCGGGTGCCGGCATCGTCGCCGACTCCGACCCGGTCGCCGAGGACACCGAGTGCCGCAACAAGGCGGCGGCGGTGCTGCGCGCGGTGCACACGGCGAACAGGCTGGGGCGGTAGGGCGCGCCCCGGGAGCGGTGGGGCGTTTCTCACGTCGGCCCCGGGTAAGGGTTCGCCCCGGGTTCAGGCGATAGTGGAGTACGTGACTGCTGCATCCCACCCCCGTCCCGAAGCCCCCGGATCCGCCCGGGCCGGCCGCCTGAGCCTCGCCGCCGCGCTGCTGTGCGGCGCGCTGGGCGCGGCCGTGGCGCTGCTCGCCACCCGGCAGACGTGGTCGCGGGGCACCGCGACGGTGGCCGGCGGCGCCTTCCCCCTGACCGCCAGGGGCAGCGACGTCACCGGTGTCCCCGCGGCCCTGGCCGTGGTGGGCCTCGCCGCGCTCGTCGCCGTCTTCGCCGTCCGGCGGGCCGGACGCCTCGTGGTCGCCGCGCTGCTCGCGCTCTCCGGCGCGGGCGCCGTCCTCGCGGCCCTGCTCGGCGCCGTCGACCGCTCCGCGCTCGACGAGAAGGCCGCCGAGGCCTCCGGCGACACCTCCGCCACCGTGGGCGCCCTCACCCACACCGCCTGGCCGTACGTCGCGGCCGCGGGCGGCGCCCTGATCCTGCTGGCCGGACTGCTCGCCCTGCGCTACGGGCGCCTGTGGCCCGCGATGTCCGGCCGCTACGAGCGCGACGGCGCCCCCCGCCCGCGCCGCCGCGCCCGGCCCGTCGACCCCGACCGGCCCGAGGAACTGTGGAAGGCGCTCGACCGGGGCGAGGACCCGACCGGGGCGTGAGCCGCCCCGCCCGCGGGGACGGGCGCGGACGCGCGGGGGAGCACCCCCGCTCACCGCACGCGCGCGAGTGCGGGACAATGGGCGCGAGCGTCCTGCTCAGACACGCACACAGCAACGAGGAGCAAGCAATGGCGGGCAGCAGCCACGGTCACACCCCGGCCGCCTGGACCGGTGTCATCATCGCCTTCATCGGTTTCTGCGTCGCGGGCGCGTTCATGGTGATGGCCCAGCCGGTGGGCTTCTGGGCCGGCATGGGGATCGTGGTCCTCGGCGGTGTCGTGGGCGCCATCATGCGCGCGATGGGCCTGGGCCAGCCGAAGGACCTCCACCCGGTGCACCGGATGACCGGCGACCGGGAGCCGGCGCGCGCCCGGGGCTGATCCCACGCGACGGGCGGGCGCGGAACTTCGTCGAGGGGCGGTCACGGCACCGGGGTGCCGGGAGCGCCCCTCACGCGTGCGACGGGCACAATGCCTACCGTGGACACCGACCGCCGAAGGGGGACGCGGAGCCTGCCGGGCCGCCTGGCCGCCCCCGCCGGGGTGCTCGCGGCCGTCGTCGGCGCCTTCGCGTACGTGGGCGCGGTGGACCCCAACGAACCCGGCCACTACCCGGTCTGCCCGCTGCTGCGCCTCACCGGCCTGTACTGTCCCGGCTGCGGCGGGCTGCGCAGCGCGCACGCCTTCGTGCACGGGGACGTCGCGGGAGCGCTCGCGGACAATGCCCTGGCCGTCGCGGCGTTCCTCGGCTTCGCGGTGGTGTGGACCGTCTGGGTGGTCCGCTCGGTGCGCGGACGTCCGCTGCGGATCGCCCTGGGGCCCGCGCACCTGTGGGCCCTGGGAGGGCTGCTGCTGGTCTTCACCGTTGTCCGGAACCTGCCGTTCGGTGGCTGGCTGCGTCCTTGATCGACCGGCGGAGGTCCAGGTAGTGGGACCGGCGTCAACCGGATGCGAGGGCTTCGCCCTCCTCCGGATACCATCGCAGTGACCATCGGCTTCGCCCGGTGCCCCGTCCGAGGAGGCCGGGCCGGCGGCGGAAACGACCGCTTCAACAGTCAACCGCCTGGAAGGGGGCCGCTCGCGTGAGTGTGCTCGACGAGATCATCGACGGAGTCCGTGCCGACCTCGCGGAACGGCAGGCGCGCGTCAGCCTCGACGAGCTCAAGGAGCGCGCGGCGAAGGCTCCCGCGGCCAAGGACGGGGCCGCCGCGCTCAAGGGCGACGGCGTCAAGGTGATCTGCGAGGTCAAGCGCTCCAGCCCCTCCAAGGGCGCGCTGGCCGCGATCGCCGACCCGGCCGGGCTCGCCGCCGACTACGAGGCGGGCGGCGCGGCCGTCATCTCCGTCCTGACCGAACAGCGCCGCTTCGGCGGCTCGCTGGCCGACCTGGAGGCGGTCCGCGCGCGCGTGGACGTCCCCCTGCTGCGCAAGGACTTCATCGTCACGTCGTACCAGCTGTGGGAGGCCCGCGCGTACGGCGCCGACCTCGCGCTGCTGATCGTGGCCGCCCTCGACCAGCCGGCCCTGGAGTCACTCATCGAGCGCGCGGTGTCCATCGGGCTCACGCCCCTGGTCGAGGTGCACGACGAGGACGAGGTCGAGCGCGCGGTGGACGCGGGCGCGCGCGTGATCGGCGTCAACGCGCGCAACCTGAAGACCCTGGAGGTCGACCGCTCCACGTTCGAGCGGGTCGCCCCCGAGATCCCCGACGACATCGTCAAGATCGCCGAGTCCGGCATCCGCGGCCCGCACGACCTCATCGCGTACGCCAACGCCGGCGCCGACGCCGTCCTGGTCGGCGAATCCCTCGTCACCGGCAAGGACCCCAGGACGGCGGTCGCCGACCTGGTCGCGGCGGGCGCGCACCCGGCGCTGCGGCACGGGCGGGACTGAACCCCCGATAGGCTTGGCCCCGATGACCCTTCCGATCACCCTGACGGCCCGGGACCCGTACGCCCGCCTCGCGCGCGGCTGCCGGCCCCGTGGCTGCCGCGCGCCCGCACGCCGGGTGCACGGGCGCAGGGTGCGGTACGTCATCGGCGACGAACCCGGGCAGGTCAACGGCCGTCGATGGCAGCGCGCCCCTCAGGGGCGCGGGGCAGTGCCCGCGCACGCGGCTCCGCCGCGTGCGCTCGGCCGGCCGCAAACGGCCTGAGGCCCACCGGCAACCCCCGCCCCCACGGCGATCAGTGTCCGTCCACACACTCACCGTGAGGTTTCCGCATGCCCAGCCAGTTCTTCGTCCCCGATCCGGAGGGCAGCCTTCCCAGCGCCGAAGGCTACTTCGGCGCGTTCGGCGGCAAGTTCATCCCGGAGGCGCTGGTCGCCGCCGTCGACGAGGTCGCCGTCGAGTACGAGAAGGCCAAGGCCGACCCCGAGTTCGCCCGCGAGCTCGACGACCTGCTCGTCCACTACACCGGCCGCCCGAGCGCCCTCACCGAGGTGCCCCGGTTCGCCGAGCACGCCGGCGGCGCCCGCGTGTTCCTCAAGCGCGAGGACCTCAACCACACCGGCTCCCACAAGATCAACAACGTGCTCGGGCAGGCCCTGCTCACCAAGCGCATGGGCAAGACCCGGGTGATCGCCGAGACGGGCGCAGGTCAGCACGGCGTCGCCACCGCCACCGCCTGCGCCCTGTTCGGCCTCGACTGCACCATCTACATGGGCGAGATCGACACGCGGCGCCAGGCTCTCAACGTGGCCCGGATGCGCATGCTCGGTGCCGAGGTCATCGCCGTGAAGTCCGGCAGCCGCACCCTGAAGGACGCCATCAACGAGGCGTTCCGCGACTGGGTCGCCAACGTCGACCACACCCACTACCTCTTCGGCACCGTCGCGGGCCCCCACCCCTTCCCGGCCATGGTCCGCGACTTCCACCGCGTCATCGGCGTCGAGGCCCGCCGCCAGCTGCTGGAGCGCGCCGGGCGCCTGCCCGACGCGGCCGTCGCCTGCGTCGGCGGCGGCTCCAACGCCATCGGCCTGTTCCACGCGTTCATCCCGGACGAGGGCGTCCGCCTGATCGGCTGCGAGCCGGCCGGGCACGGCATCGGCACCGGCGAGCACGCCGCGACCCTGACCGCGGGCGAGCCCGGCATCCTGCACGGCTCGCGCTCGTACGTCCTCCAGGACGACGAGGGCCAGATCACCGAGCCGTACTCGATCTCGGCCGGCCTGGACTACCCGGGCATCGGGCCGGAGCACTCCTACCTCAAGGACTCCGGCCGCGGCGAGTACCGTGCGATCACCGACGACGCGGCCATGCAGGCCCTGCGCCTGCTGTCGCGCACCGAGGGCATCATCCCGGCCATCGAGAGCGCCCACGCGCTGGCCGGGGCCCTGGAGGTCGGCCGGGAGCTCGGCGAGGACGGGCTGATCGTCGTCAACCTCTCCGGGCGCGGCGACAAGGACATGGACACCGCCGCGCGCTACTTCGGCCTGTACGACACCGACGCCGAGGTCGCCGCCGACGCCGACACCGACACCGCCGAGATCGAGGGGGACGCCAAGTGAGCGGGAACATCCGGCTGCTGACCGACACCCTCGCCGCGGCGAGGTCCGAGGGCCGCTCCGCGCTGATCGCCTACCTGCCGGCCGGGTTCCCGACCGTGGACGGCGGCATCGAGGCCGTCAAGGCCGTCCTCGAGGGCGGCGCCGACGTCGTGGAGGTGGGCCTGCCGCACAGCGACCCGGTCCTGGACGGCCCCGTCATCCAGACCGCGGACGACATCGCCCTGCGGGGCGGCGTCCGGATCGCCGACGTCATGCGCACGGTCCGGGAGGCGTACGAGGCCACGGGCAAGCCGGTCCTCGTCATGACGTACTGGAACCCCATCGACCGCTACGGCGTCGAGCGTTTCACCGCCGAGCTCGCCGAGGCGGGCGGCGCCGGGTGCATCCTGCCCGACCTGCCCGTGCAGGAGTCGGCGCTGTGGCGGGAGCACGCCCAAAAGCACGACCTGGCCACCGTCTTCGTGGTCGCCCCCAGCAGCAGGGACGCGCGGCTCGCCGAGATCACCGCGGCGGGCAGCGGCTTCGTCTACGCCGCCTCCCTCATGGGCGTCACCGGCACCCGCGAGACGGTCAGCTCCCAGGCCCAGGACCTGGTGGAACGCACCCGGGCCACCGGCACCGGCCTGCCGGTGTGCGTCGGGCTCGGCGTCTCCGACGCCACCCAGGCCGCCGAGGTCGCCGGCTTCGCCGACGGCGTGATCGTCGGCTCGGCGTTCGTCAAGCGGATGCTGGACGCCCCGGACCACGCGGCGGGCCTCGAAGCGGTCCGCGCGCTCGCCGAAGACCTCGCCCGGGGCGTGCGCCGCCGGGTCCGGCCGGCCGGGGCGTGACGAACCGGGAATTCATACGGGTCCCTCGTCCGGGTGGACCTGAGGCCGGGGAGGCGCGCTGCGCCTCCCCGGTTCGTTCTGCGGGGTGTGAGCGAGAAGAACCGTGAGGGAAAGCGCACCGCCCGGGAGCGGCTGGCGGCCGAGCGCGAGAAGCACAGGGCGGCGGAGAAGCGACGGCGGGCGCTGATCGTGGGCGCGAGCGTGGTCGGTGTCCTGGGACTCGCCGCCGTGACCGGCGTGATCGCCGCGAACGCGGGCAAGGACGACGGCGAGGCGTCGGGCCCGGTGGTGGCGCCCTCGGGGGCGCAGGGCAAGGACGGTCTCGCCGTCCCGGTCGGCGAGGACGGCGCGAAGTCCACGCTCACGGTGTGGGAGGACTTCCGCTGCCCGGCCTGCAAGGCCTTCGAGCAGACGTACCGCTCGACGGTCCAGGAGCTGACGGACGCCGGACAGCTGAAGGTGGAGTACCACCTGGTCACCCTCATCGACGGCAACATGGGCGGCTCCGGCTCCCGCAACTCGGCCAACGCGGCGGCCTGCGCCCAGGACGCCGGGAAGTTCCCCGCGTACCACGACGTGCTGTTCGACAACCAGCCCTCGGAGACCGACGACGCCTACGCCGGGAACGACAAGCTCATCGAGCTGGCCGGCAAGGTCGACGGCCTCGACACGCCCGCCTTCCGCAGGTGCGTCGAGGACGGCACGCACAACGGCTGGGTCGCCAAGTCCCACGAGGCGTTCCGCAAGGGCGACTTCTCGGGCACGCCGACCGTGCTGCTGAACGGGAGGAACATCTACCAGGACCGCACGATGACCCCGGCCAAGCTCAAGCAGGCGGTCCAGGAGGCGGCCCGGGGATGAGGCGCCGGCGCGCCGGCCCGTTATGGACCCGTAGCCGGACTGCCCGCCGTGCTCGCGGTCCGGCACGATAGCGTCGACCCTGCCATGGAACTTGCCTACATTCCCAGCCCGTCGCGCGGGGTGCTGTACCTCGGCCCCGTTCCGCTGCGCGGCTACGCGTTCTGCATCATCATCGGCGTCTTCGTTGCCGTCTGGCTCGGCAACAAGCGCTGGATCGCCCGCGGCGGGCGGGCCGGTACGGTGGCCGACATCGCGGTCTGGGCCGTGCCCTTCGGCCTGGTCGGCGGGCGCCTCTACCACGTCGTCACGGACTACGAGCTGTACTTCAGCGAGGGCCGCGACTGGGTGGACGCCTTCAAGATCTGGGAGGGCGGCCTCGGCATCTGGGGCGCGATCGCGCTCGGCGCGCTGGGCGCGTGGATCGGCTGCCGGCGCCGGGGCATCCCGTTGCCCGCCTACGCCGACGCCGTCGCGCCGGGCATCGCCCTCGCGCAGGCCATCGGCCGCTGGGGCAACTGGTTCAACCAGGAGCTGTACGGGCGGCCCACCGACCTGCCGTGGGCGCTGGAGATCACGTCCTCGGCGGACGGGCGGGTTCCGGGCACCTACCACCCGACGTTCCTGTACGAGTCGCTGTGGTGCGTCGGTGTCGCGCTCCTGGTCGTCTGGGCCGACCGCCGCTTCAGGCTGGGCCACGCCCGGGCGTTCGCGCTGTACGTCGCCGCGTACTGCGCGGGACGCTTCTGGATCGAGTACATGCGCGTCGACGACGCCCACCACATCCTCGGTCTGCGGCTGAACAACTGGACCGCGATGCTGGTGTTCGTGCTCGCGGTGGTCTACATGGTGGTGTCGGCGAAGAAGCGGCCGGGCCGGGAGGCCGTGGTGGAGCCGGAAGCCGCCGGCGCCGCCGGGGCGGAGGCGGAGAAGAAGCCCGGCGCGGATCCCGCCGCGGCGAAGCCCGAGGCGGACTCCGCCGCGCAGAGGTCCGACGGCGACGCCTCCGAGGAGGAGGAAGACGCCAAGGGCGGGGCCGGACCGGCGAAGAAGAGCTGAACAAGAGCTGACGGCCGGCCGCGGAGGCAACGAGGGCGTCCCGGGGTTCCCGGGGCGCCCTCGGCCGTGTCGCGGGGGTCGGGGGAGGTCAGGCCCGGCGGGCCAGCGACAGGGTGCGCCGGGCGGCCGCCACCGCCGCCGCGTCGACGAAGCGGCCGTCCGGCAGGGCCTGGGCGCCCGGATTCCCCGCCGCCGCCTCGACGACCGTCTCGGCCTGTTCGATCTCCTCCCCGGTGGGGAGGTAGGCCCGCTCGATCACCGGCAGCTGGCGGGGGTGGAGGGCGGCACGTCCCAGGAAACCGAGGGCGCGGCCGCGGGCGCAGGAGGCGGCCAGCCCCGCCAGGTCACGGATGTCCGGGTGGACCGACTGCGGCGGCGGGGGCAGACCGGCCGCCCGGGCGGCCACGACCACACGCGAGCGGCACCAGTCCAGGCCCGTGTCGCCGCACATCCCCAGGTCGGCCCTCAGGTCGGTCTCCCCGAGCGCGATGCCGCGCAGCGACGGGTGGGCGGTGGCGACGGCGAAGGCCCGCTCGATGCCGAGGGCCGTCTCCAGCAGGGCGTACAGGGGGAGCGGGCCTCGGCGGGCGGACGCCGCGCGGTGCGCGGCCCGCGTCACGCCGGCGGGGGAGGTCACCTTGGGCAGGCGCAGGCCGGCCAGGCCCGGGGCCGGGGCGACGGCCGCGACGTCCGCCTCGCCCCAGGGGCCGTCCAGGGGGTTGACGCGGACGTGGACCGGGACGGGCTGCCGGGTGCGCAGCAGCTCGGCGGTGGCCTCGCGGGCGTACGCCTTGCGGTCGGGGGCGACCGCGTCCTCCAGGTCGACCACCACCACGTCGGCGCCGCAGGCCAGGGCCTTGGTGACGATGTGCGGGCGGTCGCCGGGGGCGTACAGCCAGGTGAGGGGGAGGGCCGTCACAGGGCGCCCTCCGCGCGCAGGCCGGCCACCTCGGCGGGGGTGAGGCCCAGTTCGGCCAGGACCTCGTCGGTGTCCGCGCCGTGCGGGCGGCCCGCCCAGCGGATGCGGCCGGGGGTGGCGGACAGCCGGAACAGGACGTTCTGCATGCGCAGGGGGCCCAGGTCCGGGTCGTCGACGGTGGTGACGGTGTCCAGGGCCTGGTACTGCGGGTCCGCCATCACGTCCCGGACGTCCTGCACCGGGGCGATCGCGGCCTCCGCCTTCTCGAAGGCCGCGAGGACCTCGCCGCGGGGGTGGGCGGCGATCCAGGTGCCGACCGCCTCGTCGAGGACGTCGGCGTGGCGGGCCCGGCCGGCGCCGGTCGCGAACCAGGGCTCGTCGGTCAGCTCCGGCCGGCCCACCAGGCGCATCACGCGTTCCGCCACCGACTGGGCCGAGGTGGAGACGGCGACCCAGCTTCCGTCCGCCGTGCGGTAGGTGTTGCGCGGGGCGTTGTTCTGGGAGCGGTTGCCGGTGCGCGGCTGGACGTGGCCGAGCTGGTCGTACCAGATCGGCTGGGGGCCGAGGACGGTCAGGATCGGTTCGATCAGGGCCAGGTCGACGACCTGGCCCGCACCGGTGCGCTCGCGTGCGGCCAGGGCCGTCATGACGGCGTACGCCGTGGTCAGGCCCGCGATGGAGTCGGCCAGGCCGAACGGCGGCAGGGTCGGGGGCGCGTCCGGCTCGCCGGTGATCGCGGCGAAGCCGCTCATCGCCTCGGCGAGGGTGCCGAAACCGGGACGGTGCGCGTACGGGCCGAACTGGCCGAAGCCGGTGACCCGGGCCAGCACCAGGCGGGGGTTGACGGCCGACAGCTCCGGCCAGCCCAGGTCCCACTTCTCCAGGGTGCCGGGGCGGAAGTTCTCGATGACGACGTCGGCGGTGGCGGCCAGGCGCAAAAGGATGCTGCGGCCGCCCGGCTTCGACAGGTCGAGGGTGATGGTGCGCTTGTTGCGGCCGAGCAGCTTCCACCACAGGCCGACGCCGTTCTTCGACGGGCCGTGGCCGCGGGAGGGGTCCGGCTTCGCCGGGTGCTCGACCTTGATGACCTCCGCGCCGAAGTCGCCGAGCAGGGTGGCGGCGAGCGGGCCGGCGAAGAGGGTGGCGAGGTCCAGGACGCGCAGGCCGGTGAGCGGCGCGGCGGGGGCGGTGGGGCGGGTCATGGGCGGGAGGCCTCCAGGTGCGTGAGGTGGGCCAGGGTGTCGAAGCCGATGCCGTCGAAGCCGCCGACGGAGGTGGCCAGGCGGTTGCCGAGCGGGGCCGTCCAGCGGTCGGGCAGGGCGGCGGGCGAGCCGGCGAGGAGGGCGGCGACGCTGCCGGCGGTCGCGCCGTTGGAGTCGGTGTCCCAGCCGCCGGAGACGGCGCGGCAGATGGAGCCGGCGAAGTCGCCGTCCGCGTGGGTGAGGGCGGCGGCGATCAGCGCGGTGTTGGGGACGGCGTGCACCCAGTGGTGGGTCGCGGCGTGGGCGGCGTGGAGCTCGTCGACGACGTCGTCGAAGTCGGCGTGGCGCGTGGCGAGCCGGACGGCGTGGCGGACGGCCGCGGCCAGCCGGGACTTCGGGGGGACGACCGTGAGGCCCGTGCGCAGGCAGGCGTGGACGTCCTGGCCGCCGGCCGCCGCGGCGGCGATGGTGGCCGCCGCGAACATCGCCGCGTACACGCCGTTGGCGGTGTGGGTCAGCGTGGCGTCGCGGTGGGCCTGTTCGGCGGCGGCGGCCGGGTCGCCGGGGTTGGTCCAGCCGTGGACGTCGGCGCGGATCAGGGCGCCGATCCATTCGCGGAAGGGGTTGCGGTGGCGGGCGGTGCGCGGGGGTTCCAGGCCGGTGAGGAGGTTGCGGTAGGCGACGCGTTCGGCGGTGAAGGTGCGGCCGGCGGGGAGTTCGTCGAGCCAGGTGCGGGCCACGTCCGCGGTGGTGAAGGCCCTGCCGTGGCGTTGCAGGAGGACGAGGTTGAGCAAGGGGTAGTTGAGGTCGTCGTCCTCGGGCATGCCGTCGATGTTCTCGGCGAGGGAGGCGGCCGCCGAGCGGCGGTTCCAGGGGTGGGCCTCCAGGAGGTCCCGGGGGACTCCCCGGGCGGTGAACCAGGTGCTCAGGGGCCAGTTGCCGGCGGACCGGGCGAGCCGTCGGATGGCGTCCAGGGGGAGCTTCTCGACCGGCTTGCCCAGGAGGCAGCCGGCGGCCCGGCCCAGCCAGGCGGCTTCCAGGCGGGAGCGGGCGGGGGCCGCGGGACGGACGGCCCCGGGCGCAGGGCCCGGCTGCGGCCAGTGCGGGCACAGGCTCCTGATCCCCGCCAGGTCCGTCGGCTCGTCGTCCGCCAGTGCGCTGGGCAGGTCCGCCAGTTCGTCCAGCAGGTCCTGCGCCAGCCGGCGCAGGTACGGGGAGGCCGGCCGCGGGGACGCGCCCGCCCGGAGGGGGGCCTGGCCGCCGCCCGCCGCCCGCCAGCGGGCCGCGATCGCCGACGGCTCCCGGCCGTCCTGGGCCGCCTGGCGCAGTTCGTGGCCGATCAGGTCCTCCGGCTGGACCCAGGTCAGCCGGAGCACGCCGGGCCTCCCAGGAGCGCGAACGCCCGCTCGTGGGCGCGGCGGCGGGCCACGTCGCGTGCGAAGACCTCCCGGGTCACCTCGGTGAGCGTGCGCGCCGGTTCCCACAGGTCCAGGCGGCTGGCCTCGGCCACCGTCTCGGCCCAGTCCTTCGGCACGGGGGAGCCCAGGGCCCCGGCCATGGCGCCCGCCATCGTGGCGATGGAGTCGCAGTCCCGGCCGTAGTTCACCGCGCCGAGGACCGCGTGGCGGTAGTCGCCGCGGGCCACGACCAGCATGCCGAGCGCGACGGGGAGTTCCTCGACGGCGTGCAGCCGGGAGGGGCGGCGGGCGCCCAGCGAGGGGGAGCGGTAGTCGGGGCCCACGGTGTCGTAGGGGGCGACCGCCTCCCGCAGGGGGCGCAGCGCCGACTCGAAGTCCGTGTGGCGGGAGGCCTCCTGGCAGACCCGCTCGATCGCCGCCCGGGTTCCGTCCTTCGCCAGCGACAGGCAGGCCGAGACCACCGAGTCCGCGCTCGCCCCGGGGGCGCACGCCGCCGCCACGGCCGCCGCGAGGACGCCCGCCGCCTCGCGGCCGTACGACGACTGGTGGGCGCCCGCGACGTCCAGTGCCTCGGCGTAGGCGGCCGGCGGGTCGGCCGCGTTGACCAGGCCGACCGGGGCCATGTACATCGCGGCACCGCAGTTGACGATGTTGCCCACGCCGGCCTCGCGGGGATCGGCGTGGCCGTAGTGCACTCTGGTCACCAGCCACTTCTCCGCCAGGAAGATGCGGTGCAGGGGCAGCGCCTCGCTCTCCAGCTCCGGGATCCAGCGCGGGGTCGTCATCAGGTCCGGGACCAGGTGGTCGGCGACCGCGTACGCGTCCAGGTGGTCGCGGACCGTCGCGTAGACGCGGACCAGCGCGTGCGTCATCAGGGTGTCGTCGGTGACGTGTCCGTCGCCCTTGTGGTACGGGGCGATGGGGCGGGCGGTGCGCCAGGCGTCGCCGTTCCAGGGGCCGACGACGCCGTGGACGCGACCGCCGTGCCGCTCGGTGATCTGGTCGGGGGAGTAGCCCTCGACGGGACCGCCGAGGGCGTCGCCGACGGCGGCTCCGACCAGGGCGCCGGTGATCCGCTCGTCCAGACGGGCCCCCGGACTTCCGGGGCTTTCTTCCTCTTTGAGTGTCATGCCCGGAATCATCCTCCCGGTGGGGCCGGTTGCGCGGCTTCCAGGAGCCCGGCGAGTTCCACCAGGTCGGTGCCGGCGAGCCGGGGGAGGACGCAGCCGGGGAGGGTGCGGCAGCTCTCCCGCCAGGACGCCGGGATCGACGCGCCGCCGCCCAGCGCGCCGGTGAGGGCGCCCGCCAGGGCCGGGGCCGAGTCGGCGACCCGGGACAGGCAGGCCGCCGCCGGGACCGCCTCCGCGATGCGGCCGCGGGCGGCCCCGGCCAGGGCGAGGGCGACCGGGACGGTCTCGGCGGCGGCGATGCCGTAGCTGTAGACGTGGTCGACGATCTGGTGTTCCAGGGGAGGGACCAGGGCGAAGGCGCTGTCCGCGTCCCGCGCCAGCCGCAGGGCGTGGCGGGCGTTGCGGCCGATCTCCGTCTTCGCGGGCAGTTCGGCGAGCGCGGCCGCGACGCAGGCGTCGACGTCCGCGCCGGCCAGGGCGAGCGCGAGGGCCGCCGCCATGGCGCGGGCGCCGTGCACGCCGTCGCCGTCCTGGGTGTAGCGGGCGTCGAACTCGGCCAGGGCGGCGGCCCGCCGGGGGTCGCCGGGGTGGGCCACGGCCAGGACGCAGGCCCGGACGCAGGCCGCGTCGTCGAAGTAGTGCGGGTTGTCGTGGCCGGTGGCGGGCGGGCGCAGGCCGGTGGCGAGGTTGCCGAGGCCGGCCCGCACGGAGATGCGGGCGCGCAGGGGCAGGACCGCCGACTCGACCTCGGGGGCGCGGTCCGCCGCCGCGGCGACCTCGGCGGCCACGGCGTTCCAGGTCAGGTCGATCGCGGCGCGGGTGCGGCGGTCGCGGCTCAGGTCGCCGAGGGCGCTGTCGTCGCCGGCCCGCAGGACGGCCTCCGCCGCGAACACGGCCCACTCGGCGTCGTCCGAGGGGCCCAGGCGCAGCGGCTCCGGGGACTGGTTGAGGGCGATCGGCACCGGGAGGGTGGTGATGGCGTTCTGCTCGGCGAAGGTGTCCAGCTCGCGGGTGAGGCGGCGGGTCCACTCGGGCATGCGCGCGGCCCGGTGCCGGGCGGCGGGCCAGCCGGCGGCGTCGCCCGCGGCCAGGCCGAGCAGGAGGCCTTCGACGCGGCGGGGCAGGTGCGGGAGGACGGTCCCGGCCTCGCCCGGTCCCCTCGTGCGCCCGCCCGCGCCGTCCGCCCGCCCCGCGCCGTCCGGCGCGGACGGCCCCCGCGGGGGGTGCCCGCCGTCGGCGTCCGCGGACCGCACCGGTGCCCCGGCCGTCCCCGCGCGCCACGGGCCGGGGGGCCTCACGGCCGCACCTCCGCCTCGTGCTCGTCCGCCGTCAGCACGTACGCGGCCGGGTCCGCGGGCGGCCCGCCGTCCGGCCGCAGCAGCTCCCCGCGGTGCACGGCCGCCGCGGCCCGCTCCTCCCCGCTCAGCAGGTCCGCGATCTCCAGGACGTGGTGGCCGGCCATGGCCGGCAGGCAGCTTCCGCGGGCCGGGCCGATGGCCGCCGCCCACTCGGCGGGGATCGCGCCGACGCCCTGCGTGGCACCGGCCAGGGCGCCCGCCACCGCCGCCGTGGTGTCGGCGTCGCGGCCCATGTTCACGGCCGTCAGCACGGCCTGCCGGAAGTCGGCGTCGGCCGCCGCGTACGCGCCGAAGGCGAGGGCGACGGCCTCGGGGGCCAGGTCGGTCCACGGGTAGCCGCCGATGACGACCGCGCGGCGCACCGCCCGTTCGCCCCGGTGGGCCGCGGCCACGGCCCGGCGCAGGGAACGGGCCGTCCAGGAGTCGTCGGGGACCACGGCCAGGGCCGAGGCGACGACCGCGACCACGGGTGCCCCCGCCATCGCCGCCGCCACCCCCGCCGCGACCGCCTGGCCGCCGTAGATGCCCTCGCCGTCGTGGCTGACCGAGCCGTCGACGGCCACCAGGCGGGCCGCCTGCGCCGGGCGGCCGGCCGCGAAGACGCCGTGCGGGGCCGCGCGCATGGCCAGGCCGTCGCTCCAGGCGTGGCGGTGCTGGGCGGAAATGGGGGCGGCCAGGCCCCGGCGCAGGTTCTCCAGCGTGCCGCGTTCGCTGAAGCCGGCGCCCCGGAAGGGGCCCTCCTCGCGGTCGGCGATCCACTCGTGCCAGGCCGCCTCGACGTGGGCCGGGGCGAGGGCGGAGCCGTGCCGGGCCAGGAGCAGGCCCGAGAAGATCGCGTACTCGGTGTCGTCGGTGCCCGCGGGGCGCTCGGCGACGAACCCGGTGATGCGGCCCCACCGTGCGCGGATCTCGGAGGGTTTCATGTTCTCGGCCGGTGCCCCGAGGGCGTCGCCGACGGCCAGGCCGAGCAGCGCGCCGCGCGCCCGTTCACGGAGTCCGGTGGCGTCCCCGGGCACCGGGACCGAGGGGATGCAGGCGCTCGATGCCATACCGGCCTCTCCTCTCAGGGCGCCGAAACCCTTTGCGGAACTGTCCCCGGTGGGGTCGCCGGCGCAGCATCGAGCGGCCCAGCGTCACCCGGTCGACATTTGTGCGAGTAACTCCACGGATGAGCGCTGAGCGGTAAAACCGCAGGTTAGCCCAGCCTTTCCTTGCTGGCGGAGGGGAAATGCGAGGCGTACTTTAGTTGTTGTCAAAGAATAGAACTTGTCCAAAGAGGCTCCGGACGGGCCCGGAGCCTCCCGCCCGCACCACCGTCAGGGGGGCCGCATGGCCATCATCGAGACCGAGGCGACGCTGCACGAGGCGCACCGCGACAACCACACGCACCGGGACGTCAACGGAGGCTGGCTGCGGCCCGCCGTGTTCGGGGCGATGGACGGCCTGGTCTCCAACCTCGCCCTGATGACCGGTGTGGCGGGCGGGTCGGTCGGTCACCAGACCGTCGTGCTGACCGGGCTCGCGGGCCTGGCCGCCGGCGCCTTCTCCATGGCCGCCGGCGAGTACACCTCCGTCGCCTCGCAGCGCGAGCTCGTCGAGGCCGAGCTGGACGTCGAGCGGCGCGAGCTGAGGAAGCACCCCAAGGACGAGGAGGCCGAGCTCGCCGCGCTCTACGAGGCCCGGGGCGTCGAGCCCGCACTGGCCCGCGAGGTCGCCCGGCAGCTGTCCAGGGATCCCGAGCAGGCGTTGGAGATCCATGCCCGGGAGGAGCTCGGCATCGACCCCTCCGACCTGCCCTCGCCCACCGTCGCCGCGGTGTCGAGCTTCGGCTCCTTCGCGCTGGGCGCCCTGCTGCCCGTCCTGCCGTACCTGCTCGGCGCGAGCAGCCTGTGGCCGGCCGTGCTGCTGGCGCTGCTCGGGCTGTTCCTGTGCGGCGCGGTGGTGGCCAGGGTGACGGCGCGGACCTGGTGGTTCAGCGGGCTGCGCCAGCTCGCGCTGGGAGGCGCGGCGGCCGGTGTGACGTACGCCCTGGGCAGCGTGTTCGGAACGGCCGTAGGATGACACGGCCGGAACTTATGCGTTGAGCCGCATAAGTAGCCGTTACTCGCTGGTTTCGCACACGTGACCACCGGGCATGAGCCGTAAGCGCTGCGGGCAATGAAGCCCGCCGCGCACCCGCGGAGTGGGCGACGACGCTCCCCCCGCCCCTTCGGGCCGGTGCGCATCGATCCGACCGATCACTGCCGTTCCGGTCCCTCCTCAGCTTCCGCCGCCGGGCGCGACACCTGCCGCAACCCCCGCGGCGTCCGCATGTTGGAACGGATTATCCCGCTTCCCGAGAACCGCTCCATCATGTAACCTGCACGAAATTTTGCACTCACGCAGAGGGCCAGCGTCGTCCCTCGGCACCTGTTCCCCCGCAGCCCCAAGGGCCCGGGAGGCAGCACCACCAGCCACATGACGACGACGGGAGAGCCGATGCGTACGCCGCGCCAGCCGTCCCAGCACTCCGCGAATGGCCAGAACTGGTCGTTCATGGATGCTCGCCCTGCTGCGCAGGGTATGTACGACCCCCGCAACGAGCACGACGCCTGCGGCGTCGGCTTCGTCGCCACCCTCACCGGCGAGGCGTCCCACACTCTGGTCGAACAGGCCCTCACCGTCCTGCGCAACCTGGAGCACCGCGGCGCCACCGGCTCCGAGCCGGACTCCGGCGACGGCGCGGGCATCCTGTCGCAGGTGCCGGACGCCTTCTTCCGTGAGGTGGCCGGATTCGAGCTGCCCGAAGCGGGTGCCTACGCCGTCGGTATCGCCTTCCTGCCGGAGGACTCCGTCGCCGAGGCCGTCTCGCGGATCGAGACGATCGCCGCGGACGAGGGCCTGACCGTGCTCGGCTGGCGCGAGGTGCCGGTCGCCCCCGAACTGCTGGGCGCCACCGCCCGGTCCACGATGCCCGCCTTCCGGCAGGTCTTCGTGACGGACGGCGCCTCCCGGGGCCTGGAGCTCGACCGCAGGGCCTTCGTGCTGCGCAAGCGCGCCGAGCGCGAGGCGGGCGTCTACTTCCCGTCGCTGTCGGCCCGCACGATCGTCTACAAGGGCATGCTGACCACCGGCCAGCTGGAGCCCTTCTTCCCCGACCTGTCCGACCGCCGCTTCGCCTCCGCGATCGCCCTGGTCCACTCGCGTTTCTCGACCAACACCTTCCCCTCCTGGCCGCTGGCACACCCCTACCGTTTCGTCGCGCACAACGGCGAGATCAACACGGTCAAGGGCAACCGCAACTGGATGGCGGCCCGCGAGTCCCAGATCGTCTCCGACCTGTTCGGCGACCAGGAGAAGATCGACCGGATCTTCCCGATCTGCACCCCCGACGCCTCCGACTCGGCCTCCTTCGACGAGGTGCTGGAGCTGCTGCACCTGGGCGGCCGCTCCCTGCCGCACTCCGTGCTGATGATGATCCCGGAGGCGTGGGAGAACCACGACTCCATGGACCCCGCCAGGCGCGCCTTCTACCAGTACCACTCCACGATGATGGAGCCCTGGGACGGCCCCGCCTGCGTCACCTTCACCGACGGCACCCAGGTCGGCGCCGTGCTCGACCGCAACGGCCTGCGCCCCGGCCGCTACTGGGTCACCGACGACGGCCTGGTCGTCCTCGGCTCCGAGGTCGGCGTCCTCGACATCGACCCCGCCAGGGTGGTGCGCAAGGGCCGCCTGCAGCCCGGCCGCATGTTCCTCGTCGACACCGCCGAGCACCGCATCATCGAGGACGACGAGATCAAGGAGCAGCTCGCCGCCGAGCACCCCTACGCCGAATGGCTGGAGGCCGGCGAGATCGAGCTGTCCGACCTGCCCGAGCGCGAGCACATCGTGCACACGCACGCCTCGGTCACCCGCCGCCAGCAGACCTTCGGCTACACCGAGGAGGAGCTGCGCGTCATCCTCGCGCCGATGGCCAAGGCCGGCGCGGAGCCGATCGGCTCGATGGGCACCGACTCGCCGATCGCCGCGCTGAGCGAGCGCCCGCGCCTGCTCTTCGACTACTTCACCCAGCTGTTCGCGCAGGTCACCAACCCGCCGCTGGACGCCATCCGCGAGGAGCTGGTCACCTCGCTGCGCAGCTCGCTCGGCCCGCAGGGCAACCTGCTGGAGCCGACCGCCGCGTCCTGTCGCAGCGTCGTCCTGCCCTTCCCGGTGATCGACAACGACGAGCTGGCCAAGCTCATCCACATCAACGCCGACGGCGACATGCCAGGCTTCAAGGCCGCGACCCTGTCCGGCCTGTACCGGGTGCACGGCGGCGGCGAGGCCCTGGCCGCGCGCCTGGAGGAGATCTGCGCCGAGGCCGACGCGGCCATCGACAACGGCGCCCGCCTGATCGTCCTGTCCGACCGCCACTCGGACGCCGAGCACGCGCCGATCCCCTCGCTGCTGCTCACCGCGGCCGTCCACCACCACCTCATCCGCACCAAGCAGCGCACCCAGGTGGGCCTGCTGGTCGAGGCCGGCGACGTCCGCGAGGTCCACCACGTCGCCCTGCTCATCGGCTACGGCGCCGCCGCGGTCAACCCCTACCTGGCCATGGAGTCCGTCGAGGACCTGGTCCGCGCGGGCACCTTCCTGCCCGGCATCGAGCCCGAGCAGGCCATCCGCAACCTGATCCACGCGCTCGGCAAGGGCGTGCTGAAGGTCATGTCCAAGATGGGCATCTCGACCGTCGCCTCCTACCGCGGCGCCCAGGTCTTCGAGGCCGTCGGCCTCGACGAGGGCTTCGTGGAGAAGTACTTCAACGGCACCGCCACCAAGATCGGCGGCGTCGGCATCGACGTCATCGCCAAGGAAGTCGCCGCCCGCCACGCCAAGGCCTACCCGGCCTCCGGCATCGCCCCGGCGCACCGCGCGCTGGAGATCGGCGGCGAGTACCAGTGGCGCCGCGAGGGCGAGCCGCACCTGTTCGACCCGGAGACGGTCTTCCGCCTGCAGCACTCCACGCGCACCGGCCGCTACGACATCTTCAAGAAGTACACCGAGCGCGTGAACGAGCAGTCCGAGCGCCTGATGACGCTGCGCGGCCTGTTCGGCTTCAAGTCCGACCGCAAGCCCGTCCCGGTCGAGGAGGTCGAGCCGGTCTCCGAGATCGTCAAGCGCTTCTCCACCGGCGCCATGTCGTACGGCTCCATCTCCAAGGAGGCGCACGAGACCCTCGCCATCGCCATGAACCAGCTGGGCGGCAAGTCCAACACCGGTGAGGGCGGCGAGGACCCGGAGCGCCTGTACGACCCGGCCCGCCGGTCGTCGATCAAGCAGGTCGCCTCCGGCCGCTTCGGCGTGACGAGCGAGTACCTGGTCAACTCCGACGACATCCAGATCAAGATGGCCCAGGGCGCCAAGCCCGGCGAGGGCGGCCAGCTGCCCGGCCACAAGGTCTACCCGTGGGTGGCCAGGACGCGTCACTCGACGCCCGGTGTCGGCCTCATCTCGCCGCCGCCGCACCACGACATCTACTCCATCGAGGACCTGGCCCAGCTCATCCACGACCTGAAGAACGCCAACCCGCAGGCGCGCATCCACGTCAAGCTGGTCTCCGAGGTCGGCGTCGGCACGGTCGCCGCGGGCGTCTCCAAGGCGCACGCGGACGTGGTGCTCATCTCCGGCCACGACGGCGGCACCGGCGCCTCCCCGCTGACCTCGCTCAAGCACGCGGGCGGCCCCTGGGAGCTGGGCCTGGCCGAGACCCAGCAGACCCTGCTGCTCAACGGCCTGCGCGACCGGATCGTCGTGCAGACCGACGGCCAGCTCAAGACCGGCCGCGACGTGGTCGTCGCCGCGCTGCTGGGCGCCGAGGAGTTCGGTTTCGCGACCGCCCCGCTGGTCGTCTCCGGCTGCGTCATGATGCGCGTCTGCCACCTGGACACCTGCCCGGTCGGCATCGCCACGCAGAACCCGGTGCTGCGGGACCGGTTCTCCGGCAAGGCCGAGTACATCGTGAACTTCTTCCGGTTCGTCGCCGAGGAGGTCCGCGAGCTGCTGGCCGAGCTGGGCTTCCGCTCCATCGAGGAGGCCGTCGGCCACGCCGAGGTCCTCGACGTCACCCGCGCGGTGAACCACTGGAAGGCGCAGGGCCTGAACCTGGAGCCGCTCCTCCACGTGCCCGAGCTGCCCGAGGGCGCGGTCCGCCACCAGGTCGTCGCCCAGGACCACGGCCTGGAGAAGGCGCTCGACAACGAGCTGATCCGGCTCGCCGCCGACGCCCTGGCCGCGAACTCCGCCACCGACGCCCAGCCGGTGCGCGCCCGGGTCGCCATCCGTAACATCAACCGCACGGTCGGCACCATGCTCGGCCACGAGGTGACCAAGAAGTTCGGCGGCGCGGGCCTGCCCGACGACACCATCGACATCACCTTCACCGGCTCCGCCGGCCAGTCCTTCGGCGCCTTCGTCCCGCGCGGCATCACGCTGCGCCTGGAGGGCGACGCCAACGACTACGTCGGCAAGGGCCTGTCCGGCGGCCGGATCGTCGTCCGCCCGGACCGCGCGGCCGACCACCTCGCCGAGTACAGCGTCATCGCCGGCAACACCATCGGCTACGGCGCCACCGGCGGCGAGATGTTCCTGCGCGGCAAGGTCGGCGAGCGCTTCTGCGTCCGCAACTCCGGCGCGCTGGTCGTCTCCGAGGGCGTGGGCGACCACGGCTGCGAGTACATGACCGGTGGTCACGCGGTCGTCCTCGGCGAGACCGGACGCAACTTCGCGGCCGGCATGTCCGGCGGCGTCGCCTACGTCATCGACCTCGACCGCGACAACGTCAACGCCGGCAACCTGAACGCGGTCGAGGCGCTCGACGACACCGACAGGCAGTGGCTGCACGACGTCGTCCGCCGCCACCACGAGGAGACGGGCTCGACCGTCGCGCAGAAGCTGCTCGCCGAGTGGGACACCGCCGTGGAGCGCTTCAGCAAGATCATCCCCAGTACGTACAAGGCAGTGCTCGCCGCCAAGGACGCCGCCGAGCGAGCCGGTCTGTCCGAGACCGAGATCACCGAGAAGATGATGGAGGCGGCGATCAATGGCTGATCCGAAGGGCTTTTTGAACCACGGCCGCGAGGTCGCCAAGTCCCGCCCGGTCGAGGAGCGCGTCAAGGACTGGAACGAGGTCTACGTCCCCGGTTCCCTGCTGCCGATCATCAGCAAGCAGGCCAGCCGGTGCATGGACTGCGGCATCCCGTTCTGCCACAACGGCTGTCCGCTGGGGAACCTCATCCCCGAGTGGAACGACTACGCCTACCGCGAGGACTGGGCGGCGGCGAGCGAGCGCCTGCACGCCACCAACAACTTCCCGGAGTTCACGGGCCGTCTGTGCCCCGCGCCGTGCGAGTCGGCGTGCGTGCTCGGCATCAACCAGCCGCCGGTCACCATCAAGAACGTCGAGGTCTCCATCATCGACAAGGCGTGGGAGACCGGGGACGTCGCCCCGCAGATCCCCGAGCGCCTGTCGGGCAAGACCGTCGCCGTCATCGGCTCGGGCCCGGCGGGCCTGGCCGCCGCCCAGCAGCTGACCCGGGCCGGCCACACCGTCGCCGTCTACGAGCGCGCGGACCGCATCGGAGGCCTGCTGCGCTACGGCATCCCCGAGTTCAAGATGGAGAAGCGGCACATCAACCGCCGTATCGAGCAGATGCGCGCGGAGGGCACCCGCTTCCGCACCGGCATCGAGATCGGCCGCGACCTGAAGGCGACGGACCTGCGCAAGCGGTACGACGCCGTGGTGATCGCGGCGGGCGCGACGACGGCACGCGACCTCCCGGTGCCCGGCCGCGAGCTCAAGGGCATCCACCAGGCCATGGAGTACCTGCCGCTGGCCAACAAGGTCCAGGAGGGCGACTACGTCAGCCCCCCGATCTCGGCCGAGGGCAAGCACGTCGTCGTCATCGGCGGCGGCGACACCGGCGCCGACTGCGTGGGCACCGCCCACCGCCAGGGCGCGGCCTCCGTCACGCAGCTGGAGATCATGCCCCGCCCGAACGAGGAGCGGGACCCGGTCTCCCAGCCGTGGCCGACCTTCCCGATGCTCTACAAGGTCACCTCCGCGCACGAGGAGGGCGGCGAGCGGGTCTACTCCGTCTCCACGACCCGCTTCGAGGGCGACGAGGACGGCAACGTCCAGTGGCTGCACATGACCGAGGTCGAGTTCGTCGACGGCAGGCTCACCCCGAAGCCGGGCACCGAGCGCAAGATCCCGGCCCAGCTGGTCACCCTCGCCATGGGCTTCACCGGCACCGACCGGGACAACGGCCTGGTCGAGCAGCTCGGCCTGGAGCTCGACGCGCGCGGCAACATCGCCCGCGACGCCGACTTCCAGACCAACGTGCCCGGCGTGTTCGTCGCCGGTGACGCGGGCCGCGGCCAGTCGCTCATCGTGTGGGCGATCGCCGAGGGCCGCTCGGCGGCGCGCGGGGTGGACCGCTACCTCACGGGCGCGAGCGACCTGCCGGCCCCGATCCGGCCGACGGACCGCGCACTGGCGGTCTGACCGGCCGTGCCACCCCGGTGACCCCACGGTCACCCATCCACGTCCCGTACAACGGCGTACGGAACACCGACGGCGCCTGCCCCCTGTCCCCGACCGGACGAAAGGGCGGGCGCCGTCATGTGCGCCGTGCGGATCACGGCACCCCGGCCGTGTCCCCGTCCGTCTGCGTCCATCCGCGTCCATCCGCCGCACCGGCGGCGCGTCCGGCTCCGGTGCGCCCTCGTCCAGGAAGCGGCGCCGGACGGTGCCGACGCGGCCCGTGCCGGCGCCGGGGCGCCCGGTGGTCCTGGCCGTGCGGCGGACGGAACGACGAACGCCCGGGGACGGAACGGGAGACGGGTGCCCGTGGCGTACCCTCGCAGGCACGTCCGGTGATCAAGGGGGGAGCACATATGGCCGCGATCAGTCTGCGCAAGGTGGAGGAGACCGCGCCCGCCCTGGTCGACCTGTACAAGAGCGCCGGGGCGTCGCTCCACCGGCACGGGCTGGACGGGCTGCGCGCCGCGGTCTACCTCGTCGTCGACTACTCGGGGTCCATGAAGCCGTACTACGAGGACGGCAGCGTGCAGGCGCTCGCCGACCGGGTGCTCGGGCTGTCCGCGCACCTCGACGACGACGGCACCGTGCCGGTGGTGTTCTTCTCCACGGACGTCGACGCCGTCACCGAGATCGCGCTCGCCGACCACCGGGGGCGGATCGAGCGGATCGTGGCCGGGCTCGGCCACATGGGCAGGACCAGCTACCACCTGGCGATGGACGCGGTCATCGACCACCACCTCGACAGCGGCTCGGACCAGCCCGCCCTCGTCGTCTTCCAGACCGACGGCGGGCCCGTCAGCAAGCCCGCGGCGGAGCGCTACCTGTGCAAGGCGGCGAGACTCCCGCTGTTCTGGCAGTTCGTCGGCTTCGGCGACCCGGCGAGCCGGCAGTTCGACTTCCTGCGCCGGCTGGACGAGCTGGCCGTGCCGGACAAGCGGGTCGTCGACAACGCCGGTTTCTTCCACGCCGGCGCGGATCCGCGCAAGGTGTCCGACGCCGAACTGTACGACCGTCTGGTGGGCGAGTTCCCGAAGTGGCTGGTGGCCGCACGGTCCCGGGGGATCGTGCGGCCGGCCTGAGCCGGGGGCTGTTCCCGGTCCGCTCGGACCGCGCCTCGTCCGGGGCGGCTCCGAGGGCGCCGCCACCGCGGCGGGTGGGACCGGCTCGCCCCGGCTCCCCGGCGACGACGGGGACCGGGCCGCCGCCGGGCGGGTGCGTCAGCGGACGGGTGTGTCAGCGGGCGGGCGCGTCAGCGGTCCAGGGCGAAGCCCATCACCACCCCGGCCGACACCTCCACCATCCCCGGCGCCAGATCGCCCGCCGGGCCCCCGCCCCCGCCCCCGTGGCCGCGGTGCCCGCGGAACTCGTACGACTCGGCGTCCACGTCCTGGATGTGCACCACCGGGCCCAGCCGGACACCCGCCGCCTCCGCGTACACCTCGGCCTTGCGCCGGGCGGCGGCCACCGCCCGGCGCCGGGCCTCGTCCCGCAGCGCCGGCTTGTCGCGCACATCGAACTCGACGTGGTCGATGTGGTGCGCGCCCGCCTCCACGGCGTCCACGATCAGCTGCTGGAGATAGTCCAGCGCCTCGGCCTCCACCGCGTACGAGGCCCGGCAGCGGTAACCGGCGAACGTGCGCTCGCCGCCGTACCCGTCGTACTCCGAGCTCAGCTTCAGCCGGGAACCCGACACCGACGCGTCCGGTATGCCGTGCCGGCGCAGCGCCTCGCGCAGCCGGGCCACCGCCGCGCCCGCCTCCCTGAAGGCCTCGTCCGGCGACGGCTTGAGCACGTCCACCGCCAGTCGCACCCGCACCAGCTGGGGTTCGACCCGCACACTGCCCGCCCCGAACACACCGAGCCCCCAGGGCTCCCTGATCGTTTCCGTCATGCGCGCATTGAAGCACCCCCCGGCACCCGTGTGCCGTGCCCTACGTGTCGCACTCCAGCACCGTGCGGCACAGCGCGCACCGCGCCCGCACCCGCCCCCGCACCGGCACCCTGATCCGCTGGTGGCAGGTCGGGCAGGGGAAGCTGACGCGCAGCGGACCGCGCCCGTCCGGGGTGAAGGTGTACGGCGCGCTGCCGTCGGGGGGCACGCGCGCGTGGTCCTGGGCGTGCCGCCGGTCGCGCGCGTACCGGCGCCGTCCCGCCCAGCCGGCCGCCGTCAGCGGCGGCTGCTGCCCGTCGCCGCGGGCCCGCGCCAGGCCCTTGACGTACGCCGTGTACGCCTGCGGACTGGTGAACCACACCGAGGGGTCCTCGCCGAACAGCAGCGCGCGTTTGGCGAGCACGTACCCGAACTCCTCCGGGGTGAGGTAGCCCAGTTTCTGCGAGGACGCCGCGTCCTCCCGGTAGGCGTCCAGCAGCAGCCAGCCCGCACCCAGATACGTCGTCGCCGTGTCCGTGAGGATCTCGTTCTCCCGCGTCCCGGGGAACGACAGGTCCAGGCGGTGCAGGTAGACGTGCATGATCTCGTGGGCCAGGGCCGCGCCGATGTCCCGGCGATGCGTACGGAACCGGTCGTTCAGCTCCACGAAGTACTCGGGGCCCGCCGTCAGTTCGATGTTCGCCGCGTGCGGCATCGCGCGGAAGGACACGACCAGCCGGGCGTCCGGCAGCCGGTAGTGCCGCACCAGCTCGCGCGCCACGCGCTGCGCCCCCAGATACAGGTCGTCGGTGTCGCAGAACGCCACGTCGGCGGGGACCACGCTGGTCGAGAACGTCTGGATCGTGTCGTACGACAGCCGCCTGTACAGCGCGGTGATCGCGGCCCGCACCGTCCGCAGGTGCGGATAGCCGTGCTCGACCGGTCCGTCGTTCACCACGCCTCACCCCCGAGCGCCTGAACCCGCTTCCACTGTACGGGCAGGGCGCGGACCGGGCCCGCGACAGCGGCCGGAAACCGTTCGGCGCTCCCCGCTGTCACCGGCGGAACCCGGGCCGTGACCGGCGGACGGCGCCCGGCCGCCGGGCCGCGGGCGGGCGGCCGGGACGACGGGGGCCGGTCCGGGCCCGGGGCGGCGAGGAGTGGTCCGGACCCGGGCGGCGAGGGGTGAGGGGAGGCCCGTCCGCCCCGTAGGCTGACCACCCATGACCACCAGCAACACCGGCACCCACGGCGCCGACCCCGCCGTCGGCGAGGAGCTCGCGCGGCTGCGCGACAGCATCGACAACATCGACGCGGCCGTCGTCCACATGCTCGCCGAGCGCTTCAAGTGCACCCAGCAGGTCGGCCACCTCAAAGCCCGCCACCAGCTGCCGCCCGCCGACCCGGCCCGCGAGGCCCGCCAGATCGCCCGCCTGCGCGCACTCGCGGAGGACGCCAAACTGGATCCGGCGTTCGCCGAGAAGTTCCTGAACTTCATCGTGGCCGAGGTGATCCGCCACCACGAGCGGATCGCCGACGAGACCGTCAACGGCGCCGCACCCACCGTGAACTGAGCCCGTCGAAGGGGCCGGGGGAGTGACACGGCGGCCCCCGCGGGGCATGCCGCGCCGCGCACTCCCCGCCGCCGGCGAGCACGGCGCGTCGGCGCCCCGGACACGGACCGGCCGCCCACCGGGAGGGACGCCGGGCCGTGCCGCCGGAAGCCGGGATCCTCCCCGCCGACGACCCCGAGGACACCCGCCGCCCCCCTCCCCGGAGAGCGCCCTGGCCCCGCCGGGCCACCGCGGCGACCGGGCGCCCGGCCCGGCCCGCTGCCTCCACGACGCCCACCGGCGGCACCCGGCCGCAGCGCGGGGTACGCGTGCGCGTCCCGCCCCGCGACCGGACCCGAGACCGCCGGACGCCTCCTCTGTCTCGTCCCGCCCCACCCGGACGCACGCGTGCCGTCCCACGGCCCTGGGGGGCGCACGCCGGGGAGCCCGGGAAGGACCCGGACCCGGAGCGGACATGGGGGACGTACCGGTCCGCCCCTGTGCCCTGCCGACCACATCGGGCAGCATGGCCTGCATGTCCGTACTGACGCGCGACGAAGCGCAGACCCGAGCAGAGCTCCTCGACGTCCACCGCTACACGATCGAACTCGATCTGACCACCGGGGACGAGACCTTCGACTCCCGCACCGTGATCAGGTTCACCGCGCGCACCGACGCGGACACCTTCGTCGAGGTCAAGCCCGCCGAGTTGCGCTCCGTCACCCTCGACGGACAACCCCTGGACCCCGAGACCCTGGACGGCAACCGGCTGCCGCTGAAGAACCTCACCGCGGGCGCGCACGAACTGCGCGTCGAGGCGTCGATGCGCTACTCCCGCACCGGCGAGGGCATGCACCGCTTCACCGACCCCACCGACGGCGAGACCTACGTCTACACCCAGCTGTTCATGGACGACGTGCAGCGCGTCTTCGCCGCCTTCGACCAGCCCGACCTCAAGGCCGTCTTCGACCTGTCCGTCACGGCCCCCGAAGGCTGGACCGTCCTGGCCAACGGCATCACCGAACACCTCGGCGCGGGCCGCTGGCGGGCCGCCCCCACCCCGCTGATCTCCACCTACCTCGTCGCCGTCGCCGCCGGCCCCTGGCACTCCGTGCGCACCGAGCACCGCGGCCTGCCCTTCGGCATCCACTGCCGCCGCTCCCTCGCCCCCCACCTCGACGCCGACGCCGACGAGATCCTCGACGTCACGCGCGCGTGCTTCGACCGCTACCACGAGAAGTTCGACGAGCCCTACCCCTTCGACTCCTACGACCAGGCGTTCGTCCCCGAGTTCAACGCGGGCGCCATGGAGAACCCGGGCCTGGTCACCTTCCGCGACGAGTTCGTCTACCGCTCCGCCGTCACCGACACCGAGCGCCAGACCCGCGCCATGGTCATCGCCCACGAGATGGCCCACATGTGGTTCGGCGACCTCGTCACCCTCAAGTGGTGGGACGACATCTGGCTCAACGAGTCCTTCGCCGAGTACATGGGCTACCAGACCCTCATCGAGGCCACCCGCTTCACCGACACCTGGACCGAGTTCGGCGTCGCCCGCAAGGCCTGGGGCTACGACGCCGACCAGCGCCCCTCCACCCACCCCGTCGCCCCCGAGGCCGTCGACGACACCGCCTCCGCGCTGCTCAACTTCGACGGCATCTCCTACGCCAAGGGCGCCTCCGCCCTGCGGCAACTGGTCGCCTGGCTCGGCGAGAAGGACTTCCTCACCGGCATCAACACCCACTTCACCCGCCACAGGTTCGCCAACGCCACCCTCGCCGACTTCGTCGACTCCCTCGCCGGCGCCACCGAACGCGACGTCCACGCCTGGGCCGACGCCTGGCTGCGCACCACCGGCGTCGACACCCTCACCCCCCGCGTCACCACCGGCGACCACGGCACCTGCGCCCTCACCGTCGAGCGCACCGGCAGCCGCCCCCACCGCATCGCCGTCGGCCTCTACGACCGCGACCTCACCGACGAGGGCCGCCTCACCCTGCGCGAACGCCTCGACCTCGACGTCCCGCAGACCACCCCCCAGCCCCTGGGCAAGCGCCCCACCCTGCTCCTCCTCAACGACGGCGACCTCACCTACGCCAAGATCCGCTTCGACGCCGACTCCTTCGAGGCCGTCCGCGCCGGCCTGTCCGGCCTGCCCGAACCACTCACCCGCGCGGTCGTGTGGAACGCCCTGCGGGACGCCGTCCGCGACGGCGAACTGCCCCCCACCGCCTACCTGGACACCGCCCGCGCCCACCTCCCGCACGAGACGGACCTCGCCCTCGTCCAGGGCGTCCTCGCCTTCGCCACCGGCCACATCACCGACCGCTACCTCACCCCCGAGCAGCGGCCCGCCGCCCTGGCCACCCTCACCGACCTGTGCCGCGACCTCATCCGCCGCACCGAGGACGGCGACCACCCCGGCCTGCGCCTGATCGCCGTACGCCACTTCATCGACGTCGCCGCCCACCCCGACACCATCGACGCCTGGCTCGCCGACGGCACCGTCCCCGGCGGCCCCGAACTCGACCCCGAACTGCGCTGGCGCATCCTGGCCCGCCTCGCCGTCCTCGGCGCCACCGACGAGGACGCCATCGCCGCCGAACTGGACCGCGACCCCAGCGCCACCGGCCGGGAGGGCGCCGCCCGCTGCCGCGCCGCCCTGCCCGACGAGGCGGCCAAGAGGCGCGCCTGGGAGGCGATGTTCGCCTCCGACGACCGGACGGACCTGTCGAACTACCTGTTCACCGCCACCGCCCGGGGCTTCTGGCAGCCCGAACAGGCCGACCTGGTACGGCCCTACGTGGCGCGCTACTACACCGACGCGGTCGCCGTCGCCGCCCGCCGCGGCCCCGCCATCGCCGAGGCCGCGGGCCGCTGGGCCTTCCCCGCCCACGCCGTCGACGCCGACACCCTCCACCTCGGCGAGGAATGCCTGCGCGAAGCCGACCCGATCCCCGCACTGCGCCGCAAGCTCGTCGACCAACTCGACGACCTCGCCCGGGCGTTGCGCATCCGGCAGGCCCCGTAACAGCACGCCGCCGGCACGGCACCGCGGCCCGGCCGCCCTCCTGGGAGGGCGGCCGGGCCGTCTCCCGCCGCGACCGCCGCGGCGCACCGGGTACGACGCGTCCGCCCCGCCGGGTCGTACCCCCTCACGGGTGCCGGTCGTTGGGCTCTCCGGGCGCGTCACCGCATCCGCGTACAGGCCGGAACCCTCCCTGCGGAACGCCCGCGCCCCGGAGGAGAACCCATGAGCGCGCGCCCGCCCCTCGCCTCGGGCCCCCACGGCCCCAACGCCCTGCGACCGCTGCTCGACACCGTGCTCGACGCCCTGGAAGCCGGCACCCGCGCCCGCCGGGGGCCACTGCCCGCAGGCGGCCCGCGCACGGTCGCCGCGCGGCTGCGGGCCGCGGTGGGAGACGTCCTGCCCGACGAGGGCGACCCCGAGGCCCTGCGGGACCTGGTGCGCGCCTTCGCCGAGGGCGCCGCCGACCCGGCGCACCCCCTGTGCGCCGCACACCTGCACTGCCCGCCCCTCGCCGTCGCCACCGCCGCCGACCTCGCCGCCGGCGCCCTCAACCCCTCCCTCGACTCCTGGGACCAGGCCCCCGCCGCCTCCGCGCTGGAAGACCTCGTCACCCGCGCCCTGGCCCGCGAGGCCGGCCTCGCCGACGCCCTGGTCACCACCGGCGGCACCGAGGCCAACCAGCTCGCCCTCCTGCTGGCCCGCGAGGCACACGGCCCCGCCCTGCGCCTGGTGTGCGGCGCGAACGCCCACCACTCGCTGCCCCGCGCCGCCTGGCTGCTCGGCCTGCCCCAGCCCCTCGTCCTCCCGGCCCCCGGCGGCACCCTCGACCCCGCCGCACTCGACACCGCCCTCACCGGCCTGCCCGGCCCCCTGCTCGTCGCCGCCACCGCCGGCACCACCGACGCCGGCCTGATCGACCCCCTGCCCCAGATCGCCGCCCGCTGCGCCGCCCACGGCGCCCGCCTGCACATCGACGCCGCCTACGGCGCGGGCCTGCTGTTCAGCGACCGGCACCGCGCGAAACTCACCGGACTCCACACCGCCGACACCGCCACCCTCGACCTGCACAAACTCGGCTGGCAACCGGTCGCCGCCGGCCTCCTCGCCGTCAAGGACCCCCGCGACCTCACCGCCCTGCGGCACCGCGCCGACTACCTCAACGCCGACGACGACACCGACGCGGGCCTCCCCGACCTCCTCGGCCGCTCCCTGCGGACCTCCCGCCGCCCCGACATCCTCAAGATCGCCGTCACCCTCAAGACCCTCGGCCGCACCGGCCTGGGCCGCCTCGTCGACCAGGTCTGCGCCCTGGCCCAGGACTTCGCCGGCCTCGTCCACGGCCACCCCGCGTTCGAACTCCACGGCCGGCCCACCCTCAGCACGGTCCTCTTCCGGCCCGCCGACGCCCCCGACGACACCGTCGCCGCCGTACGCCGCGCCCTCCTCACCGACGGCCGTGCCGTCCTCGGCCGGGCCCGCCTCGACGGCCGGCTCTGGCTCAAGGCCACCCTCCTCAACCCCGCCGCCCGCCCCGACGACCTCGCCGCCCTGCTGCACCTCGTGGCAGCGCACCCCGTGGAAGGACACACCCCCGGATGACCCCCGCGACACCCCCCGCCGCACCCGCCCCCCGCCCCCCGCACCACACCCCCGACACCCCCCGCGACCTCGTCGGCATCGGCATCGGGCCGTTCAACCTCTCCCTCGCCGCCCTCGCCCACCCCCTCCCCGGCCTCGACACCGTCTTCTACGACCAGCGCCCCGCCTTCCGCTGGCACCCCGGCCTGCTCATCGACGGCGCCACCGTCCAGGTGCCGTTCCTCGCCGACCTGGTCACCCTCGCCGACCCCGCCAGCCCCTGGACCTTCCTCAACTACCTCAAGACCCGCGAACGCCTCTTCCCCTTCTACTTCGCCGAGCGCTTCCACATCCACCGCGCCGAGTACGACGCCTACTGCCGCTGGGTCGCCGGGCACCTGCCCGCACTCCGCTTCGGCCACCAGGTCGACGCCGTCCGCTGGAACCCCGGACGCGACCTGTTCGAAGTCGACTTCACCCGGCTCGGCACCGAGGGAGAAGCCGAAGCCCCCGGCCGGACGTACACCAGGAACATCGTCGTCGGCATCGGCACCGAGCCCCACATCCCCGAACCCCTCAGACCCCTCGCCGAAACCCCCGGCGTGCCCGTCCTGCACGCCGCCGACTACCTCCGGCACCGCGAAGCCCTCCTCGCCGCCGGGCACGTCACCGTCGTCGGCACCGGACAGTCCGGCGCCGAGGTCTTCCTCGACCTGCTGCGCCACCGGCCCGCCGGCCGCGAGCGGATCCACTGGCTCGGCCGCACCGAGGCCTTCGCGCCCATGGAGTACTCCAGACTCGGCCTGGAGCACTTCACCCCCGACTACACCCGCTACTTCCACGCCCTCGCCGAACCCGCCCGCGACCGCCTGACCGCCTCCCAGTGGCAGCTGCACAAGGGCATCGACGCCGGCACCGTCACCGCCATCCACGACGAGCTCTACCGCCGCACCCTGCACGGCGGCTGGCCCGACGCCGTCCTCACCCCCGGCGTCCGGGTGCGCGCCGCCGACCGCCTCGCCACCACCAGGATCGAACTGCACCTCGAACACGTCCGGCAGGACACCCGGTCCCGCCTCACCACCGACGCCGTCGTCCTCGCCACCGGCTACCGCGAACGCCCCCTGGACCGCATCCTCGCCGGCCTCGGCCCCCACCTGCGCCGCGACCACCGCGAACGCCCCCGCGTCGACGACCGGTCCAGGCTCGTCCTGGACCCCGCCGTCACCGGCACCGGCCGCCACGTCTACGTACAGAACGCCGGGACCCACACCCACGGCGTCGGCACCCCCGACCTCGGCCTCGCCGCCTGGCGCAGCGCGACCATCCTCAACGCCCTCACCGGCCAGGAGACCTACGCCCTGCCCCGGCGCACCGCCTTCACCACCTTCGGCCTCGACACCCGGCCACAGGCACCGCCCGCCCCGCAGACCCCGCCCCCGTCCCGCTCGCCGACGGCCGGCACTGACCCGGCGACGGAAAACGAAGGACGGGGCCCGGCACACACCGGACCCCGCCACCCGCTCCCGCGGCCCTAGAACACCGGCGCACCGTTCCGCGTCAGCCTCCAGTCCACCGACGCGAACTCCGCCGGATCCAGCGCACCCTTCGCCTTCACCCAGGCGATCATCGTGTTGCGGATCTCCTCCGAGTTCGACCACAGCAACGGCGCCGCCGCCACATGCGGGAAGTTCCCGCCGCCGTTCGCCCGGTAGTTGTTGACCGCGAACACGAACCGCGCGTCGTCCGCGAGCGGCGCACCCCCGAACCGCACGTCCGTCACCCGCGACCCCGCCGGCTTCGCGACGTCGATCTCGTACGTCAGCCCGCTCACCACGTCGTAGTTGTAGTTCGGCGTCCCGTTCGCGTTCGTCAGCTTCGCCGGATCCACCACGGCGTCCGCGGGGGTCTGGACGTAGTAGTTCGCCGAGAACTCCAGGTACGCCCTCATCTGCGCACCCGTCATCAGACGCGCCTCCAGCGTGTTCTCGAACACGTACAGCCCCGCCACGTCCCGGATCGTCACCTCACCGGCCGGGATCCGCGCACTGCGCGAGAAGCACGCCGCCTGCGACAGCACCGGCAGCGCCGCGTACTCCGTGCCCGCCAGGGCCTGCCGCACCGTGTCCGCCTGGATGTGGTTGATCAGGTCGATGATCGGCACGTCCCGGTACGGTGCCTCCGCCGACGTCATCTCGGCGGCGTTCGTGCCGACGACCTGGTTGACGTACGCCACCACCTTCTCGTGCTCGTCCGACAGCAGCCGCACGATCTTCGGGTCCTCCCCGACCGTGTTCGAGTCCAGGACCTTCGCACCCACCTTCTCGACCGTCCAGCGGCCCCCGCCCCACACCAGCTCGAAGTCGAACAGGGTGAGCCGCTGGCCCCACTTCAGCGGCTCGGAGAGCACGACCCGCCGGCCCGTCTCCTCGTTCGTCACGAAGTACTCGGGGATCTCCGTGTGCGCGTGCCCCACCAGGATCGCGTCGATCCCCGGCACCTGCTGGGCCACCAGCCCCGCCGCGTTCTCCACGTACGGCAGCTGGTCACCGTACGAGGAGGTGCCCGACGAACCGCTGTGCGCCGAGACGACGACCACGTCCGCGCCCATCGACCGCAGCTTCGGCACCCACTTCGCCGCCTGCTCCTCCAGACCCGGGAACGTCATCTTCCCCTGCACGTTCGCCTTGTCCCAGATCGCGATGCCCGGATTGGTCAGCCCCAGCACCGCCACCTTCACATCACGGCCGAACGGCGTCCGCAGCCGGTGCATGCTGTACGGCGGGAAAGCCGGCCGCAGCGTCCTCGCGTCCAGCGCGTTCGCCCCCAGCAGCGGGAAACGGCACTGCTCCTCGAACTTGCGCAGCACCGGAATGCCGTAGTTGAACTCGTGGTTCCCCAGCGCCGCCGCGTCGTAGCCGATCGCGTTCATCGCCTGCGCCATCGGGTGCACCGGCCCGCCCTCGGCCGTGATCGGGTCCACCTTGGCGTAGTAGTACGACAACTGCGTGCCCTGGATCGTGTCGCCCGCGTCGATCAGCAGCGTGTTCCCGCGCCCCTTCTCGGCCCGCACCCGGTCCACCAGCGTGGAGATCTTCGCCAGGCCCACGTCGTTGTGCGCCTTGTCGTCGAACTCGGCGTCCGTGAAGTAGTCCCAGTTGAAGACGTTGCCGTGCAGATCGGTCGTGCCCATCACCGTGAAGGAGTACCGCCTGGGCACCCTCCTCCCGCCCCCGGGCGCCTCGGCCGCCTCGGCCGCCTCGGCACCCGGCGCGGCGGCCGCACCGGCCAGCGCCACCCCCGCCCCCGTCACGGCGGACCTCTTCAGGAACTTCCGGCGGTTCAACGGCATGTCGGGCTCTCCTCGGGCAGGGACGGCGGCGCGCCGATGGACGACACGCATGGACAACGCGCGTAGATTCTGACCTGGCCATGACGCACCGGAACAGATCCCACAGGTTGCGATCTGATGACCCACCGGGGTCGCACCCCCACGAGAAATGACAGAGTGGGACACATGGCCACCCCCTCGTCCGCCACCCCCGCGCCCGACGAACCCCAGCCCGCCGTCCCCTACGGCACCCCCGAGGCCCCCCGCATCGCCGTCCGCGGCGAAGCCCACCTCGACGTCGACCCCGAGATCGCCCGCATCGGCATCACCGTCACCGCCCGCGGCCGCGACCGACGCGGCACACTCGCCGACCTCACCCGCCGCAACACCACCGTCCTCGACCTCGTCAAGTCCTACGGCGAAGCCGTCGAACGCCTGGAGACCGGCGCCTTCTCCATCACCCCGGAACTGACCGGACACGGCCGCGGCGAACGCGTCCGCACCCACCACGGCACCGTCCGCATCACCGCGGAACTCGCCGACTTCACCGCCCTGGGCGAACTCACCACCCGCCTGGCCGATCTGGACCTCACCCGCGTCGACGGCCCCTGGTGGGCCCTGCGCCCCGACTCCCCGGCCCACCGCGAAGCACGGCGCAAGGCGGTACACGAGGCGGTCCAGCGCGCCCGCGAGTACGCGGAGGCACTCGGCACCTCCCTGGCCGCCCTCGTCGAACTCGCCGACGTCGGCGCGGAGGGACCCCGGGCCTACCCACCGCCCCCCGGCCGCATGCGCACCCTGGCCCACGCCGCGGCGGCCGAGGACACCGCGGCCGCCCTCGACCTCGAACCCCAGCGGCAGCAGGTGTACGCCCAGGTGAACGCGCGGTTCACCATGCGGCCGCCCCGGCTGTGACCGCACCCGGATTCACGCGCCCGAAAACACCCGCGAGACGCCCCGGAATGCTCATCGGAGCACCCCGCCGCACCATTCAACCCTTGTCGAAAACCCTTCACCCCCAGTCCGCCGGGCAGTTGCACGCGACCAATTCACTACCCACCGGTAAGCCCTAGGCTCGACCTATGCGCCGAGCGAAAATCGTCTGCACACTGGGGCCCGCCACCGACTCGTACGACCAGATCAAAGCCCTGGTCGACGCCGGAATGGACATCGCCCGATTCAACCTCAGCCACGGCACCCACGCCGAGCACGAGGAGCGCTACCGGCGGGTCCGCAAGGCCACCGACGAAACCGGCCGCAGCGTCGGCGCCCTCGCCGACCTCCAAGGCCCGAAAATCCGGCTCGGCCGCTTCGCCGAAGGACCCGTACTCCTTGAACGCGGCGACACCTTCACCATCACCGTCGAAGAAGGCGTCGAAGGCGACCGTCAGACCTGCGGCACCACCCACGCCGGCCTCGCCGACGACGTCACCCCCGGCGAACGCATCCTCGTCGACGACGGCAAGGTCTGCCTGGAGGTCACCGAGGTCGACGGACCCCGCGTCCACACGACGGTCGTCGAGGGCGGCATGGTCTCCGACCACAAGGGCCTGAACCTCCCCGGCGTCGCCGTCTCCGTCCCCTCCCTCTCCAAGAAGGACGAGGACGACCTCCGCTGGGCCCTGCGCACCGGCTTCGACGTCATCGCCCTCTCCTTCGTCCGCAGCGGACGCGACATCAAGGACGTCCACCGCATCATGGACGAAGAGGGCCGCCGCCTCCCCGTCATCGCCAAGGTGGAGAAACCGCAGGCCGTCGAGAACCTCGACGACATCGTCGCCGCGTTCGACGGCATCATGGTCGCCCGCGGCGACCTCGGCGTCGAAATGCCCCTCGAACAGGTCCCCGTCGTCCAGAAACGCGCGATCAAACTGGCCAGACGCAACGCCAAGCCGGTCATCGTCGCCACCCAGATGCTCGACTCCATGATCGACAACGCGCGCCCCACGCGCGCGGAGGCCTCGGACGTCGCCAACGCGGTCATCGACGGCACGGACGCGGTGATGCTCTCCGGCGAGACGAGCGTCGGCAAGCACGCCATCGAGACCGTCCGGACGATGGCACGCATCGTCCAGGCGGCCGAAGAGGACATCCTCGCCAAGGGCCTCCCGCCCCTGACCGAACGCAACAAACCCCGCACCCAGGGCGGCGCGGTCGCCCGCGCGGCGGCCGAGATGGGCGACTTCCTCGGAGCCCGCTTCCTGGTCGCCTTCACCCAGTCGGGCGACACCGCCCGCCGCCTCTCGCGCTACCGCTCCCCGATCCCGCTGCTCGCCTTCACCCCCGACCCGGCGACGCGCTCGCAGCTGAGCCTGACGTGGGGCGTGGAGACCTTCCTCGGCCCGCACGTCGACTCCACGGACGCGATGGTCGACCAGGTGGACGAACTGCTGCTGAAGTACGGCCGCTGCCAGAGGGGCGACGTGGTCGTGATCACGGCGGGCTCGCCCCCCGGCGTCTCCGGCTCCACGAACATGGTGCGGGTGCACCACATCGGGGAGGACGACGGTCCCCGGTAGGCGGTGAGGGGACCTCTTGCCGAGGGACCCCTCCGCTCGGCCGGTCAGTGTTTGGGACCTACGTGGGCGTCCATGAGGGCCACGGAGGCTTTGCGGGCGATGGAGATGTTGAACGGATCACTGCCGCGGGCGAGTGTGGTCCACTCGACGCCGACCTTGTCGAGGGTGTCCGTGAAGAGCTTCCGGATGTCGTCGGACTTGTTGGTGAAGAAGTACCGCGGGTATTCGTAGCGCTTGCGCTCGCCGGCGACCACGCGGGTCGTCCAGTTGGTGATGCGGCAGCCGTCCGAGTGGATCAGGCCTCGGACGAACTCCCAGGGGTGGGCGTCGACGATGTCCTGCTGCCAGGGTTCCAGGGCGATACGGCGCTCGTGCTTCTTACCGGGGCCGTGCTGGGGGAAGAGGCAGGGCCAGTGCTTGCTGGTGCTGCTCACCGCGACACAACCCTGTTTCCGCACCCGGAAGACGCTGTTGTCCGGGCGTACCGCGCGCATCGCCGCGTCACACGCCTCGATGATGCCCGGCCAGGCGTTGTCGAGGACGACGCGCAGGAAGTAGACGCCTTTGCGGTGGGCATTGATGCAGCCGTCACCGAGGTAGAGACCGAGGAGGTAGGCATAGGCGGCTGGGTCGTCAGGCGGAGTGGGCACCTCTCGGCATCTCGGGCAGGGCCTGCCCGGGCGTTCAAGGGGTTCGATACGCGTCTGCCAGGAACGGATCGCATACCGTGATATCCCCGTCTCCCTGCTGACGGAATTCAGGCTGCATCCCTGGGCGACCAGTTCCAGTGCTCGCTTGCGCGTACCGATGTCGTACATGTGAACACTCTGTCGGCGTGATCGCGGCGGCACGCAGCAAAAAACGGATGTTCACGAGAACGTGGACATCCGCTTATGAATGGTGACCTTGGAATCTAAGGAAAAGTGCCCCGGGTCGGACTCGAACCGACACTGTATGGGTTTTGAATCCATTGCCTGCTGCCAATTGGGCTACCGGGGCCCAGCGAATCGAAGGTTGACCTCGACCCACTGCCTGACCACCATACCGCAGCTAGGTACGCTCTTGGGAGCAGTACCGGCCTGCCCCGCACCAAGGAGCCCACGTGAGCGCCCCCGAGTCGCCCCAGCCCGTCGACGTGCCCGAAGACGACAACTCGCACGTGCCTCCGCTGACGACCCGTGTCGTCATCGCCGAGGACGAGGCCCTGATCCGGCTCGATCTCAGGGAGATGCTGGAGGAGGAGGGGTACACCGTCGTCGGTGAGGCGGGGGACGGCGAGCAGGCGGTCGAGCTGGCCCGGGAGCACAAGCCCGATCTGGTGATCCTGGACGTGAAGATGCCCAAGCTGGACGGCATCTCGGCGGCCGAGCGGATCGCCGAGGAGCGGATCGCCCCGGTGCTGATGCTGACGGCCTTCTCGCAGCGCGACCTGGTCGAGCGGGCCCGGGACGCCGGTGCGATGGCGTACCTGGTGAAGCCGTTCAGCAAGAGTGACGTGGTGCCGGCGATCGAGATGGCCGTGTCGCGGTTCACGGAGCTGAAGGAGCTGGAGAAGGAGGTCGCGGACCTCTCGCAGCGGCTGGAGACGCGGAAGCTGGTGGACCGTGCGAAGTCGATCCTGCAGACGGAGTACGGGCTGACGGAGCCGGCCGCGTTCCGGTGGATCCAGAAGACGTCGATGGACCGGCGGATGTCGATGCAGCAGGTCGCTCAGGCGGTCATCGACGACGCGGAGGAGAAGAAGGCGTCCAAGGGCTGAGAAAGGCCTGAGAAGGGCCTGATGTGTGCGCGAGGCCCGCGCCCCGTGTGTCGTGGGGTGCGGGCCTCGTCGTGCCGCCGTGGGCGGGGGTGCTCAGTCCTCGCCGAGGTAGGCCTTGCGGACCGACTCGTCGTGGAGGAGGTCCTGGCCGGTGCCGGACAGGACGATGGAGCCGACTTCCATGACGTGGCCGTGGTCGGCGAGGGAGAGGGCGGCCTGGGCGTTCTGCTCGACGAGCAGGATGGTGGTGCCCTGGGCCTTGAGTTCGGCGATGGTGGCCATGATCTTCTGCATCATGATCGGGGAGAGGCCCATGGAGGGTTCGTCGAGCATGAGCAGTTTGGGCTGGGACATCAGGGCCCTGCCCATGGCGAGCATCTGCTGTTCGCCGCCGGAGAGGGTTCCCGCGGCCTGCTTCCTGCGTTCGCCCAGGATGGGGAAGAGGTCGTAGGCGCGCTGGATGTCCTTTTCGATGCCGGGCCTGTCGCTGCGGAGGAAGGCTCCGAGGCGGAGGTTGTCCTCGATCGTCATGCGGGGGAAGATGTGCCGGCCTTCGGGGGAGTGGGCGAGGCCGAGGGAGACGATCTGGTGGGCGGGGATCTTCTTCAGGGATCTGCCGTTGAACTTGATCTGGCCGCCGACCGGCTTGAGGAGGCCGGAGAGGGTGCGCAGGGTGGTGGTCTTGCCGGCGCCGTTGGTGCCGATGAGGGTGACGACCTCGCCCGCGTCGACGGTGAAGGAGATGCCCTTGACGGCTTCGATCTTGCCGTAGGCGACGCGGAGGTCCTCGACTTCGAGCAGTGCGGTCATCGGTCGTTCTCCTTGCCGGGCGCGGCGTCCGTCGTGGGGCCGGCCTGTGCCTCGGCGGCCTCGACCTCCGCGATCTCTTCCTTGCCGGGTGCGTCTTCGAAGGGTTCGCCGAGGTAGGCGGCGACGACGCGTTCGTCTCCCTGGACGGTGGCGCTGTCGCCCTCGATGAGTTTCTCGCCCTGGACGAGGACGGCGACGCGGTCGCAGAGGTTGAAGATGAAGCGCATGTCGTGCTCGATGACGAGGACGGCGATGCCCTGGTCGCGGATGGCGAAGACGAGGTCCTCGGTGACGCGGGTCTCCTGGGGGTTCATGCCGGCGGTGGGTTCGTCGAGGAGGAGCAGGCCGGGTTCGCTGGCGAGGGCCCGGGCGATCTCGAGCTTGCGCTGTTCGCCGTAGGGGAGGTTGCGGGCGAGGTGTTCGGCCTTGTTCGCGAGGCCGACGAACGCGAGGAGCTCCATGGCGCGTTCGCGGGAGGCGGCTTCGGCCTTGTGGAAGCCGGGGCCGCGCAGGAGGGCGGACCAGAGGCCTTCCTTGGTGCGGGTGTGGCGGCCGACGAGGACGTTCTCCAGGACCGTCATGTTGGCGAACAGGCGGATGTTCTGGAAGGTGCGGGCGATGCCGGCGGCGGTGACCTTGAAGGACTTGGGCGGCAGGATCTGGCCCTTGTAGCGGACTTCGCCCTCGGTGGGGATGTAGAGGCCGGTCAGGCAGTTGAAGAAGGTGGTCTTGCCGGCGCCGTTGGGGCCGATGAGGCCGACGATCTCGCCGCTGTTGACCTGGAGGTCGACGCCTCGTACGGCGGTGAGTCCGCCGAAGCGCATGGTGACGCCGCGTGCGTCGAGGACGGTCTGGCCGGGGGTGGTGCCCGGGGTGGCGTCCTTGGTGGTGGTGTCGGTTGTCATGGTGGTCAGACCCCTGCCTTGCTGAGGACTGTGGGCGCTTCGGCTTCTTCGTGGAATTCGAGCTGGCGGCGCTTGTTGGGGATGAGGCCTTCCGGACGGAAGCGCATGAGCAGGACGAGTGCGAGGCCGAAGGCGAAGAGCTGGTAGTCGCCGAGGAACTGGAGCTTGGCGGGGATGAGGTAGAGGAGGGAGGCGCCGACGAGGGGGCCGAGGATGGTGCCCATGCCGCCGAGGACGACCGCCGCGAGGAGGAAGGCGGAGTTGGGCGGGACGACGTGGGCGAACTGGTACTGCTCGGGGGTCACGGTGTAGGTGACGTGGGCCTGGACGGTGCCGGCGAGGCCGGCGAGGCAGGCGCCGAGGGCGAAGGCGATGAGTTTGACGCGGAAGCCGTTGATGCCCATGGCGAGGGCGGCGGTCTCGTCCTCGCGGATGGCGACCCAGGCGCGGCCGATGCGGGAGTCGCTGCTGCGCCGGAAGACGATGACGACGACCAGCGTGATGAGGAGCATCAGCAGGAAGTAGTTGGCGAAGCGGGCGATGGTGAAGCCGGCGACGGTGTGTTCCTGGCCGAAGTCGAATCCGAAGATGTTGAGGTTCGGTATGGAGGAGATGCCGTTGGAGCCGTTGGTGACGTCGGGTCCGGAGGTGCCGTCCATGTTGAGGACGGTGATGCGGAAGATCTCTCCGAAGCCGAGGGTCACGATGGCGAGGTAGTCGCCGCGCAGGCGGAGGGTGGGGGCGCCGATGATGACGCCGAAGACCATGGCGACGGCGGCGCCGAGGATGGCGGAGAGCCAGAAGGGGAGGTGGAGGTCGAAGGGGGAGGAGGGGGAGCCGGAGACCATGGCCGCGGTGTAGGCGCCGACGCCGAGGAAGGCGACGTATCCGAGGTCGAGGAGGCCGGCGAGGCCGACGACGATGTTCAGGCCGAGGGCGACGGTGGCGAAGATGAGGATGTAGACGCCGATGGTGGCGTACTGGTCGTCGGCCTGGGTGAAGGGGAAGGCGGCGGCGGCGACGAAGGCGCCGGTCATGGTGATCGTGCGGTGCTTGGCGGTGGTGGCGGAGACCCGTTTGACGAGTCCTGCCTTGGTGACGGCGGCGAAGCCGAAGCCGGCGGTGATGAGGAAGCCGACGAAGAGTTCGTCGTACTCGGTGCCGATGCCGTAGGTGAAGACGGTCAGGCCGAGGGCGAGTGCGGCGACGATGACGAGGATTTCGGCGTACGGGGGGAGTGTGCGGGCCGCGGGGGTGAGGGGGCCGGTGGCGAAGGCCGCTTTGACGACGGCGCCCTTGGTGCGTGCGGTGTGGCGGAACTGCTCCCAGCCGGTGTCGTCGGGGTCGTGGGGCTCGGGTGCCGGGTGTTCGAACGGCAGGGCGAGCGCGCCGAGGACGGCGGCGAGGGTGACGGCGGCGGCGATCCAGCCGCCGGGTTCGAGGTTGACCAGGCCGCCGAGTTTCACGCTGATCGCGATGACGGTGTACCAGGTGGTGGCGAAGGTGCCGAGGGCGGCGAGTTTGAGGGCGCTGTCGGCGCCGGCGGGGGTGAGCCAGCGCAGGCCCTTGACGCCGTAGGAGGCGAGGCCGAACAGGGCGGTGAGGGCGCCGCCGACGAGGACGAGGACCTGCAGGCCGCCGGGGTAGCCGTAGACGGTGAGGTCGCCGGGGAACTCGGCGGTCCAGGTCCAGGCGAGGAAGGTGGAGATCACGGCGAGGACGCCGCCGCCGGTGGCGAGGGCGCGGCCGGTGTTCTCGGGGATGCCGACCAGGCCCTTGGGGGTGCGGGTGGCCGGGGTGCCGGGGGTCTTGGGTGCTGTGGTGTGTGTCGTCATCGGTGTCACGCCCTGTCCGCGACGCGCTCTCCGAGCAGGCCCTGGGGCCTGAACAGGAGCACGAGGATGAGGAGTACAAAGGCCCAGACGTCTGCCCAGGACTGGCTGCCGAACTGTGCCATGCCGGGGATGTCGGCGATGTAGGCCGTGGACAGTGCTTCGGCGATGCCGAGGACGACGCCGCCGATCATGGCTCCGTAGATGTTGCCGATACCGCCGAGGACGGCCGCGGTGAAGGCCTTGAGGCCGAGGATGAAGCCCATGCGGAACTGGACTTCGCCGTACTTGAGGCCGTAGGCGACGGCTCCGACGGCGGCGAAGGCGGCGCCGAGGGCGAACGCGATCACGATGATGCGGTCGGTGTTGATGCCCATGAGCTTGGCGGTGTCGGGGTCCTGCGCGGTGGCCTGCATGCCGCGCCCGGTGCGGGTCTTCATGACGAAGTAGGCGAGGACGGCCATGCTGATGGGGGCGGCGACGAGGAGGAAGACGTCACCGGTCTGGATGGTGACGCTGCCGATCTCGAAGGGGCCGCCGCCGATCTGCGGGAAGGTGACGGCGGAGCGCGCGTCGGGGTACCAGGCCCACACCGCCTGCTGGAGGGCGAGGGAGAGGCCGATGGCGGTGATGAGGGGGGCGAGGCGTGGTGCGTCTCGCAGGGGGCGGTAGGCGAATCGTTCCGCTCCCACGGCGACCAGGACGGCGACGATGATGCCTCCGACGAGCATCAGGGGGAGGGCCACCCACAGGGAGGTGCCGTCGGGCAGTACGTACAGATAGACGGTGAGGGCGCCGAAGCCACCCACCATGAAGATCTCGCCGTGGGCGAAGTTGATGAGCTGGACGATGCCATAGACCATCGTGTAGCCGATGGCGACCAGCCCGTACATGGATCCCAGTAGCAGGCCGTTGACCAGCTGCTGCGGCAGTTCGTTCACCGCATGTCCTCCGAGACGTTCGGAATGATTCGACGGATGGGGCTCGGATGCGAGTCCGCGCGGGGCGCCAGTGGAACAGCGCCCCGCGCGGCTCTGGGTGGTGCGGGTGTGGGTCAGCCGGTGTAGGTACCGGACTTGACCGGCTTCCAGGCACCGTCCTTGACGGCGTACACGGTGAGCTGCTTGTTGGTGGCGTCGCCGTACTCGTCGAAGGAGACCTTGCCGGTCACACCGTCGAAGGAGACGTTCTGCATGGCCTCGGTGACCTTGGCCCGGGCGTCGTCGGGGAGCTTGCCGTCGTTGTCCTCGACGACCTTCTTCACGGCCTCGATGATCGCCCACGCCGAGTCGTAGGAGTAGCCGCCGTAGGCCTCGTAGGCCTCCTTGTAGCCGGCGCTCTTGTAGTTGGCGACGAACTCCTTGGCGGAGGGGAGGTCCTCGACCGGGGCGCCGACGGAGGTGGCGAGGTCGCCGGTGCCGCCGGTGCCGGCCAGCTTGATGAAGTCGGCGCTGTAGATGCCGTCGCCGCCGACCAGCGGGACCTTGGCGCCGGCGGCCTTGATCTGCTTGCTGAGCGGGCCGGCCTGGGGGTATTCGCCGCCGTAGTAGACGACGTCGGCGCCGGAGTTCTTGACCTTGGTGGCGACCGCGGAGAAGTCCTTGGCGTCGGGGTTGATGTGCTCGGTGCCGACGACCTTGCCGCCGAGCTTCTTGAACTCGGCGCTGAAGGTGGCGGCCAGGCCGGCGCCGTAGGTCTTCTTGTCGTCGATGACGAAGACCTTCTTCTTCTTGGCGTCGTTGTAGAGGTACTGCGCGGCGAACGGGCCCTGGACGGCGTCCGTGGTCGCGGTGCGGAAGTACGACTTGTAGGGGCGGGTCTTGGTCTTCTGCCAGTCCGCGCCCTGGGTGAGGGCGGGGTTGGTGTTGGCGGGGGAGACCTGGACCAGCTTGGCGTCGTCGAAGACCTTCTGCATGGACTCGGCGACGGAGCTGTTCAGCGGACCGACGACGCCGAGGACGTTCTTGTCGGCGACCAGTTTGGTGGCGTTCTGCTGGCCCGAGGAGGGCTGCGCCTGGTCGTCGAGGGCCTGTATCTCGAACTTGATCCCGTCGACGAGGTTTTCCTTGTTGGCGGTCTTGGCCGCGAGGTCCACCGAGTTCTTGATACCCAGGCCCAGCGCGGACAGGTCGCCGGTCAGCGGGGCGTCGACGCCGATGACGACGGTGGTGCCCCCGCCGCCGGAGTCCGAGCCGCCGCCGTTCTCGTCGCGCGAGCCGCAGGCGGTGAGGGTGAGTGCTCCCGCCGCCAGCGCGGCGGTGATGGCGATGAGCGAACGTTGACGCACGATCAGTCCTTTCCCCTGGCAGCCGTCTCCGGGCGGGAACGGCCGAGTCGAGCGCTGGACCGACGTGACAATCGGACGGCGCGGTGACTGGGCGTGACTCTAAGCGTGTGTGGGGAACGTGGAGGAGAGTCTGACGAAGGCTGTGACGCTCTTGTTATGACACGACGTATTGCAGAGCGGTACCGCGCGGGGAGAACGACGGAATTCTTGCCGATTCGCCCGGTCCACATAGTGAGAACTCGCAGGACTCGAGGGGGACCGTTCAGGCGTCTCAGGGGTTTTGGTGATTACGCGGAATCGTTGCTACAGGCGACCTGTAGAGCTTCGGAGAGGTGCCGGGCATAGGGCGGGCCCAGGGTGAAACCGTGGAGTTGTATTGCGCTTGCATTACATAGAGTTACGCCGGGGAAAGGCGGTCCGACTTTTTCCGGCACTTTTTCGCCTCGGGGCGCCTGCGGAGTGATCGTGATCTTGCGGGGGAAATCCGCGCTGTCCGGACGGCGCGGGCGGCACGGGCGGTGCCGGGGAGGCGTCGAGGCCGTCGTGGGCCGGTCGGTCCGCGTGACGGTGACGGTCGGTCCGCGTGACGATGACGGCGGGCCGCGTGACGATGGCGGCGGGCCGCGCGACGGTGACGGGGCCGGAGTGCACGCCCGGCGTCACGCCGAGGCCGGAGCCCCGGAGCCCCGGGGCGTTCCGAGGGGCGGACCACGCGTCCACGGGGGCGAGGTCCACGGCCTGGCAGGGGTGCGACGGGGGCGGTTTCGGCGGTTCCCGCGGCCGTGCGGCGTGCGGGTGGCCCCGGGCCGCCGGGACGGCGCACGGCCGCCCCGGCTGTCGGGGCGGCCCGGCGGGTGCCGGCCGTACGGGCGCGCGAGGGCCGCGCGGCGGGCCGGGGCGGCCGGCGGTGAGGGGGCCGGGGCGTCCCGCGGGTGGGTCCCCCCGCTCGGTCCGAGGGAGAGACCGACGCCGGTCACCGCCAGGGATCCCCGCCGGGGGCGCCGGTGCGGTACCGGTCGGCGCAGGCTTCGCGCGCCCGGCGGACGAGCAGCTCGTCGGCCGCGCGGGCTCCGTGGCGTCTCTCCTCGGCCCGCGCGGCGTCCACGACCGCGCGCAGGATCTCGTACTGCCCGCCGGACAGGCCCATCGACTGGTAGTCGCCGTAGGTGTCCTGGTCCAGAGTCTTCCGGGACCAGTGGGTGACGAGGCGCGCGCACAGGTCCTGGGGCGGGGCGGCGGGGGCCGCCGGGGCCGAGCGGGCCGGTGTGGCGGGGGCCTCGCGGCCGGTCCCCGCCGGTCCGCACCCGCCGATCAGCCCGCCGGCCGCGAGGATCACGCCGAGCACCGCCCCCGGGCGGTGGACTCCTGCCGTTGCCATGCCCCGACGCTAGGGCCCGGCCGGCGGATCGGCCAGGGGGAGGCGGGCCGGGGCCGCGGCGGTGGCGTGCACCGCCGCGGACGGTGGACCTGGTGCCGGGCTACGGCAGGTCCACGAACGGCGCCAGGAAGGCCCGCGCCCCCGGAGTGTCCAGGCGGTACGTCACATTGGTGGCGTAGCACGGGCCGTCACCGGTGATGGTGGTGGAGGCGAGGATCCGCTCGCCGTCGAGCACCGCGAAGTTCGGGCCGCCCGAATCGCCGTAGCAGGCACCGCCGTTGCCCTGCGGCGCGGTCATCGCCAGGCGGACCCAGGAGGCGTTCAGGGCGTCGAAGGCGACGGGTGCCTTCAGTCGGACGCCGCCGCCGGGGTGGGTGTGGCCGCCCGGCTGCCGCACGGCCTCCTGGGTGCCGTATCCGGCGACCAGCCAGTCGGCGGAGTCCAGCCCCCGCGGGCCCGGCCGGTCCAGCCGGCCGGCCGTGGGCAGGGTGGCCGGCGTGAAGCTCCAGCGGGCCCTGACCTGCGCGGCGGGCAGTTCGATCACCGAGATGTCGTGGGTGTCGGAGGCGGGCCCGGGATAGTCGGGGTGGCTGTGGGCGGTGCCCCGGACGGCGACGGCGTCCGCCTGGGCGGCCGGGTTCCCCGGGTACGTCTTCGCGGCGGCGTCGAGCCCGGCCCGCACGTCCTGGTCCAGCGACACGTGGAACTCCACGGTGTCGGGCCAGTCGGTGGTGCAGTGCGCGGCGGTCAGGAAGGTGTCCGCGTCGATCATGGTGCCGGAGCAGACCCAGTCGACCCGGTCCGGGGTGGCGGGGTCGCCGTCGTCGTCCCAGGTGGCCACGAGTGCGCCGACCTCGGTGCGTTCGGGGGCGGGGGCGGCGTTGTAGGAGTTGATCGCGGAGGACGGCGGCGCGGTGGCGAGCACGGCGGCGCAGGCCGCGGCGAGGACGGCAAAGGCGCGTACGGGGGTCAAGAGAAACCCTTCTGGGGGTGGGGACGGGGTTCTCCTGCGGGGGGTGGAGCAGCGCCAGTGAAGCGCCTGGGGGCGGCCGCGACAAGAGCGCGCCCGCCCCTCCAGGGTTTTCCCTGTGCCGGTCAGCCCTCGGTGCGGACGTGCTCGCCGTCGCCGGGCCGCACGTCGCGCAGCAGGCAGGTCAGCCGGGCGGTGCACACCCGCCTGCCGTCCTCGTCCGTGATGACGATCTCGTACGTGGCGGTCGAACGGCCCCGGTGCACGGGCGTGGCCACGCCCGTCACGAGCCCGGAGCGCACGCCCCGGTGGTGGGTGCAGTTGAGGTCGACCCCCACGGCGATCCTGGAGCTGCCGCCGTGCAGCATGGAGCCCACCGACCCCAGGGTCTCCGCGAGGACGGCGGACGCGCCGCCGTGCAGCAGCCCGTACGGCTGGGTGTTGCCCTCCACCGGCATCGTGCCGACGACACGGTCCGCCGAGGCCTCGAGGATCTGCACGCCCATCCGCGTCCCCAGGTGCCCGGCGGAGAACAGGGCCCTCAGGTCGACGCCGAGCGCCGCGTACTCGTCGATGACCTCCTGCGGGAACTTCACGGTGTGCTGCTCGCCCATCGGCCCGGCTCCGTTCGTCGTCGATCACTGCGGCCTGATCGCACCGCCGCGACCAGGTGGCTGAGCAAACGCTCAGTCGGTCGCCGATTGTTCCAGACGGACCACGACGGACTTGCTGGCCGGGGTGTTGCTGGTGTCCGCGGTGGCGTCCAGCGGGACGAGGACGTTGGTCTCCGGATAGTAGGCGGCCGCGCAGCCGCGCGCGGTCGGGTAGTGCACGACCCGGAAACCGGGCGCGCGCCGCTCCACGCCGTCCCGCCACTCGCCGACCAGGTCGACGTACGCGCCGTCGGCGAGGCCCAGCTCCCGGGCGTCCGCCGGGTTGACCATGACCACCCGGCGGCCGTTCCTGATGCCCCGGTAGCGGTCGTCGAGGCCGTAGACGGTGGTGTTGTACTGGTCGTGCGAGCGCAGCGTCTGCAGCAGCAGCCGCCCCTCGGGCAGTTCGGGGTACTCCACCGGCGCGGCGGTGAAGTGGGCCTTGCCGGTGGCGGTCGGGAAGCGGCGCTCGTCGCGCGGGGCGTGCGGGAGGACGAACCCGCCGGGGCGCTCCACGCGCGCGTTGAAGTCCTCGAAGCCGGGGATCACGCGCGCGATGCGGTCCCGGATCGTCGCGTAGTCCTTCTCGAACTCCTCCCACGGCACCCTGCTGTCCGCGCCCAGCACCCGGCGGGCCATCCGGCACACGATGGCCGGCTCGGACAGCAGGTGCGGACCGGCCGGCTCCAGGCGTCCGCGCGAGGCGTGCACCATGCCCATGGAGTCCTCGACCGTCACGAACTGCTCGCCGCTCTCCTGGACGTCACGCTCGGTGCGGCCGAGGGTCGGCAGGATCAGCGCACGCGCGCCCGTGACCACGTGCGACCGGTTCAGCTTCGTCGACACGTGCACGGTCAGCCGGGCGCGGCGCATCGCCGCCTCCGTGACCTCCGTGTCGGGGGAGGCCGAGACGAAGTTGCCGCCCATGGCGAAGAACACCTTCGCCTCGCCGTCGCGCAGCGCGCGGATCGCCCGGACGACGTCGTAGCCGTGCTCGCGCGGCGGCGCGAAGCCGAACTCCCTCTCCAGGGCGTCCAGGAAGGCCGGGGCGGGCCGCTCGAAGATGCCCATCGTGCGGTCGCCCTGCACGTTGGAATGGCCGCGCACCGGGCACACGCCCGCGCCCGGCCGGCCGATGTTGCCGCGCAGCAGAAGGAAGTTGACCACTTCCCTGATCGTCGGGACGGCGTGCTTGTGCTGGGTGAGGCCCATCGCCCAGCACACGACGGTGCGCCGGGAGGCGAGCACCATGGCCAGGGCTTTTTCGATGTCCGCCCGGTCCAGGCCGGTCGCGGTGAGCGTCTCCTCCCAGTCGGCGGCGCGGGCGGCCGCGGCGAACTCCTCGTAGCCGAGGGTGTGCGCGCGGACGAACTCCTCGTCGACCGCGCCCGGCGTCTCGACGATCAGTTTGTTGAGGAGGCGGAAGAGGGCCTGGTCGCCGCCGATGCGGATCTGCAGGAACAGGTCGGTGAGGGCGGAGCCGGTGGTCAGGCCCTTCGGGGTCTGCGGGTTCCTGAAGCGCTCCAGGCCCGCCTCGGGCAGCGGGTTGACGCTGATGATCCGCGCGCCGTTCGCCTTGGCCTTCTCCAGGGCGGACAGCATGCGCGGGTGGTTGGTGCCGGGGTTCTGGCCGGCGACGACGATCAGGTCGGCCCTGTGGAGGTCGTCCAGCAGGACGCTGCCCTTGCCGACGCCGATCGTCTCCGACAGGGCGGAGCCGGAGGACTCGTGGCACATGTTCGAGCAGTCGGGCAGGTTGTTGGTGCCGAGCTCGCGGGCGAACAGCTGGTAGAGGAAGGCGGCCTCGTTGCTGGTGCGCCCGGAGGTGTAGAAGACGGCCTGGTCGGGGGAGTCGAGGGCGGCGATCTCCTCGGCGACGACGTCGAAGGCGCGCTCCCAGGTGACCGGCTCGTAGTGCGTACCGCCCTCGGGCAGGTACATGGGGTGCGTGAGCCTGCCCTGCTGGCCGAGCCAGTAGCCGCTCCTGGCCGCGAGATCGGCGACGGAGTGCGCGGCAAAGAACTCGGGGGTGACCCGGCGCAGCGTGGCCTCCTCGGCGACCGCCTTCGCGCCGTTCTCGCAGAACTCCGCCCGGTGCCGGTGCTCCGGCTCAGGCCAGGCGCAGCCCGGGCAGTCGAAGCCGTCCTTCTGGTTCACGTTCAGCAGCGTCAGCGCGGTGCGCCTGAGGCCCATCTGCCGCTGGGCGACGCGCAGCGTGTGGCCGATGGCGGGGAGCCCCGCCGCCGCGTGCTTCGGTTCGGCGACCTGCGGCGCGTCCTGAACCGGATCGCTCTTGGGCGGCTTCGCGGCCATCGCGCACTCCCCTTTACTGTGCCTGCGGGATACGCCTTCGATCCTCGCACGCGCCACCGACGGTGAAGGCGGGCTTTCCCCGGTTCTTTGCCTGCGGTACGAGCGGGACGAGCGGGGGAGCGCGAAGGCGGGCGGGCGGCGCCTCCCGGAGGACCTGCTCCCCCGGGTGCGGCGCGGGGCGGGACCGGGCGGGCCGCACCCTTCGCCGCGACCCGCGACCCGCGACCTGCGACCCGCGGTCCCGGCTGGGGCCGGAGCGGACTGTCAGTGGCTCGTGGCAGGATCGGGGACGTGGCAGAGACAGCATCGAAGACGACCGACAACACCTCCGGCAGCCGCCCGCGCCTGATGCTCATGGACGGGCACTCGCTGGCCTACCGCGCGTTCTTCGCGCTGCCCGCGGAGAACTTCACCACCGCGACCGGTCAGCCGACGAACGCCGTCTACGGCTTCGCGTCGATGCTGGCCAACACGCTGCGTGACGAGGCGCCCACGCACTTCGCGGTCGCCTTCGACGTCTCCCGCAAGACATGGCGCTCGGAGGAGTTCACCGAGTACAAGGCGAACCGTTCCAAGACGCCGGACGAGTTCAAGGGCCAGGTGGAACTGATCGGCGAGCTCCTCGACGCGATGCACGCGCCCCGCTTCGCCGTCGAGGGGTACGAGGCGGACGACGTCATCGCCACGCTCGCCACCCAGGCCGAGGCCGAGGGCTTCGAGGTGCTGATCGTCACCGGTGACCGCGACTCCTTCCAGCTGGTCAGCGAGCACGTCACGGTGCTGTACCCGACGAAGGGCGTCTCCGAGCTGACCCGGTTCACCCCGGAGAAGGTCCTGGAGAAGTACGGGCTGACGCCCGCCCAGTACCCCGACTTCGCGGCCCTGCGCGGCGACCCGTCCGACAACCTCCCCGGCATCCCCGGCGTCGGCGAGAAGACGGCCGCGAAGTGGATCAACCAGTTCGGGTCCTTCGCGGAGCTGGTCGAGCGCGTCGACGAGGTCAAGGGCAAGGCCGGGCAGAACCTGCGCGACCACCTGGAGGCGGTCAAGCTCAACCGCCGGCTCACCGAGCTGGAGCGGAACGTGGAGCTCCCCAAGGGCGTCGCCGACCTCGCGCGGGCACCGTACGACCGCAAGGCCGTCGCGATGATCCTCGACACCCTGGAGATCAGGAACCCCTCGCTGCGCGAACGGCTCTTCGCCGTCGACCCGGGCGGCGAGGAGGCCGAGACCACCCCGGTCGTCGCCGACGGCGTGGAGCTGGACGGCACGGTGCTGGGCACCGGCGAGCTGGCCGGCTGGCTCGCCGAGCACGGCACCGAGACCCTCGGCGTCGCCACGGTCGGCGCCTGGGCGCTCGGCACGGGCTCGGTCACCGAGGTCGCGCTCGCCGCGTCCGGCGGGGCCGCCGCCTGGTTCGACCCGTCCCAGCTGGACGAGGCCGACGAGAGGGCGTTCGCGGCCTGGCTCGCCGACCGGGCCCGGCCGAAGGTCCTCCACGACGCCAAGAGCGCGATGCGTGTCTTCGCCGAGCACGGCTGGCGCGTCGAGGGCGTCACCATGGACACCGCGCTCGCCGCCTACCTGGTCAAGCCGGGCCGCCGCTCCTTCGACCTGGACGCGCTGTCCCTGGAGTACCTGCACCGGGAGCTCGCCCCCGCCGCCGAGGCCGACGGCCAGCTGGCCTTCGGCACGGACGAGGGCGCCGAGGCCGAGGCCCTGATGCTCCAGGCCCGCGCCGTCCTCGATCTCGGCCAGGCCTTCGAGGACAAGCTGCGGGAAGTCGGCGCGGCCGACCTGCTGCGCGACATGGAACTGCCGACGTCCGCCCTGCTCGCCCGCATGGAGCGGCACGGCATCGCGGCCGACCGGACGCACCTGGAGGCCATGGAGCAGATGTTCGCCGGCGCCGTGCAGCAGGCCGTGAAGGAGGCGCACGCGGCGGCCGGGCACGAGTTCAACCTGGGCTCCCCCAAGCAGCTCCAGGAGGTCCTCTTCGGCGAGCTGGGCCTGCCCAGGACCAAGAGGACCAAGACCGGCTACACCACGGACGCCGACGCCCTGGCCTGGCTCGCCGGCCAGACCGACAACGAGCTGCCGGTGATCATGCTCCGCCACCGCGAGCAGGCGAAGCTGCGTGTCACCGTCGAGGGCCTGATCAAGACGATCGCCGCCGACGGCCGCATCCACACCACGTTCAACCAGACGGTCGCCGCCACCGGCCGCCTGTCGTCGACCGATCCGAACCTGCAGAACATCCCCGTCCGCACGGACGAGGGCCGGGCCATCCGCCGCGGTTTCGTCGTCGGCGAGGGCTTCGAGTCCCTGATGACGGCGGACTACAGCCAGATCGAGCTGCGCGTGATGGCCCACCTGTCCGAGGACGCCGGCCTCATCGAGGCGTTCACCTCGGGCGAGGACCTGCACACCACGGCCGCCTCGCAGGTGTTCGGCGTCGAGCCCGCCGCGGTGGACGCCGAGATGCGCCGCAAGATCAAGGCGATGTCCTACGGCCTGGCCTACGGACTGTCGGCCTTCGGCCTGTCCCAGCAGCTGAACATCGAGGCCGCCGAGGCGCGCGCCCTGATGGACGCGTACTTCGAGCGCTTCGGCGGCGTCCGGGACTACCTGCGCCGGGCGGTCGACGAGGCCCGGGCGACGGGCTACACGGCGACGCTCTTCGGGCGCCGTCGCTACCTGCCCGACCTCAACAGCGACAACCGCCAGCGCCGCGAGGCGGCCGAGCGGATGGCCCTCAACGCGCCCATCCAGGGCACGGCGGCCGACATCGTCAAGATCGCCATGCTCAAGGTGGACCGGGCGCTGCGCGAGGCCGGTCTCAACTCCCGCATGCTCCTCCAGGTCCACGACGAGATCGTCCTGGAGGTCGCTCCCGGCGAGCGCGCCACCGCGGAGGAACTGGTCCGCCGCGAGATGGCGGGCGCGGTCGAGCTCCGTGTCCCGCTCGGTGTGTCGGTGGGAGTGGGGCCCGACTGGGAGTCGGCGGCGCACTAGGGGCTGTCGTCGGACTCCCGCCTGCCCGCGACGCCCTGCACGCCCTCTCGCCGCACCGGGCGCGGACCCGAGTACATCCCGTACGAGGGTCCGTGCCCGGCACGCCGGGAGCACGCACCCGACGCCGCGGGGCCCGCCCTCCGGGCGGACGACGGGAGTTCGACGACAGACCCTAGGCCCTGGCGTCGCCGGGCAGGCGGGAGCCCGAGGACAGGGCCTGGTCCTTCGGAGCACGGCGGTGGTCGCGGCGCAGGGCTGTCCCACCGGGCCCGGGCCGCGATCGGGAGCGGGCCCGGCGCGCCGCCCGCGGCCCCGGGCCCGGTTCCACGAGGACCGCGGGCCCGGGCCGGCCTACCGACGCGGGGCTCGCCGTCCTCCCCGTCCAGCCCTCCGCCTGGCGGCCGCGGGCCGGCCCGGCCCGAGGCCACCTCACCCTCGCGCTGCTCCGCTGTTCCCGCGGCTCCGCCCCGCCTTCCTCCTCACCGTGTCCGCCGCGACCGCCGGCACCCTCAGCGCGCGGCCGGACGGCTCGGCTCCCTGCCGACGCCTCCAGGGCCCTCGATCCCCGCGAGGACCGGGGCCGGACGCCACAGCCTGATTCCCGCGGCGTACAGCAGTACTCCCAGGACGAGCCCCGCACCCGCCCCGAAACACACCGTCGGAATCAGCTCCCACGGCTTCGCCACCGACCCCCAGTAGGCCCACCACCGTGACGCGCGCTGCACGGCCGCCGCCAGCGCGCAGCCGCCGACCAGCGCCCCGGCCCACCACCGGTCCCGTGCCGACAGCACCGCGACCCCGGCCGGCTCGGCGCGGGGCGCGCGGCGCAGCGCGTGCGCCACGAACACCGCGATGACCACCGCGGCCACCGCCGAACCGCCGTACTGCAGGTACCAGTACAGCGGTGCACCCGCCACCTCCCGGCCCAGGACGGGGAACACCCGCATCCCCCACCGGTCGAGATGGGTGAACGCGTCCCACACGACGTGGGTCAGCGCCCCGAGCGCCGCCGACACGTACCACCGGGCCGCCGCCGACGGCCCTAGACGCGCGCGCGGCGCCCCGCACCGCAGCAGCGCGGCCGGCCGTCCCTGCCGGGCCCGCGGCAGCAGGGCCACCAGCGGCTCCCGTACGAACAGCCACAGGCCCACCAGCGCCCAGGCGATCAGCACGTCGACCGTGAACACGCCGGGAAAGGAGTGCGTGACGTCACCGAACTCCATCGCCCCGGACAGGACACTCGCCGCGTAATAGGTCATGTCGGGAGAGAAGGAGCCCGCCACGAGAGCGGCCGGCACCAGCGGGCCCCGGCCGGTCCCGTCGGTGCGCAGGGCGGGCAGCACGGCTGCCGCATGGCTCAAGGTGAACGGCAACTCGGCTCCCCGGCAGGATCGTTGAGGAGACCGGTCGGCCCCTGGTGGTCACTGGTTCCCAGTATGCGGGACACCGCCACAGGCGGGCCGTCGCGACCGGGTGCGCCCAACCGGGAAAACCGGGCACGAACAGGTGCCCGGGCAAAGCAAGTTGTCGTAGGGTCACGAGGACCGGCGTGCCGGGAAGCACGTCGTATGTGTGAACAGGGCGCGACGGAACAGAGATATACCTGCCGGGGGGCAACCCCCGCGGCGGGTCGATCGTCACAACAGGTCGAAACACCAGACAGAGACGGGCGCTCGGGCGTCCACGGGAGGGGTTCAGCCTATGGCGGCGCATTTCGGCAGGAGGCTGCGCAAGGGAGCGGCAACCACCGCCGTGGCAGCGGCCGCGGTCGCGGCCCTGTCCGCGTCCCAGGCTCCGGGGGTGACGGCCGACGGCCACGGCAGACAGACCGCCGCGGACGCCACTCCCTCACCCGAGGTGAACACCGACGGCAGCGCGACCGGCAACTCGCCCTACTACACGGACCTGCCGCCGCTCAACAGCCCGAACCCGTCACCGACCACCGGCGCCACCCCGGCCGCGCCGGGCGCGTCCGAGGCGGGCATCCCCGCCACCGTCCTCGACGCGTACAAGAAGGCCGCGGCCGCCCTGCGCGAGTCCAAGCCCGGCTGCAACCTGCCCTGGCAGCTCCTGGCCGCCATCGGCAAGGTGGAGTCCGGCCAGGCCCGCGGCGGACGCGTCTCCGCCGACGGCACGACGCTCTCCCCGATCCTCGGCCCGCAGCTCAACGGCAACGGCTTCGCGAGCATCAAGGACACCGACGGCGGCGCCCACGACGGGGACAGCGCGTACGACCGCGCGGTGGGCCCCATGCAGTTCATCCCGTCCACCTGGCAGTGGGCGGGCCGCGACGGCAACGGCGACGGCAAAGAAGACCCCAACAACGTCTACGACGCCGCGCTCGCCGCCGGCCACTACCTGTGCCGGTTCGGCTGGGACCTGTCCGACCAGGCCGACCTCAACCGCGCGATCCTGAGCTACAACCACTCCCAGGAGTACCTGAACACCGTCCTGTCCTGGCTGGAGTACTACCGCAAGGGCACGCACGAGATCCCCGACGGCACCGGCACCGTGCCCGTGGACCGCAGCGACGGCAGGGGCACGGGCGCGGGCACGAACCAGGACAAGGGCACGGACAAGGACCAGGGCAAGAACCAGGACGGCAACGGCGAGGCGAGCCCCCGGCCCACGCCGCCGGACTCGCCCGAGCCGTCCTCGCCCCCCGCCCCGGGCGGCGGCCAGAGCCCGGACCCGACCCCGCCGCCCTCCACTCCTCCCGCCACCCCCACCGACACGGTGGACCACCTGGAGGACGCGGGCACCGCGAAACTCACCGCGACGGCGGGCGAGGCGTTCCCCGCGAGGATCAGCACCCGGGCCGAGACCGAGACCGGCGAGGCCGTCGCGAAGGTGAGGATCCGCTTCACCGTCGTCGGCGACACCGACGCCACCTTCACCGGTGGCGAGAGCGTGGCCACGGTCGTCACCGACGGCTCCGGCGTGGCCGTGGCACCCGCCCTGCGCGCGGGCGAGAAGACGGGCGACTTCACCGTGCGCGCGACCGTCGTGGGCCGCGCGGTCCGGGGCCTGGACTACAAGGCCACCGTCACCGAGCGCACCGCCGACGCCCTCGTCCGCACCGGCGACGCCCCGCTGACCTGCACCCCGGGCGGGGAGTTCGCCGGCCGGGTCGTGGTGAAGGCCACGTACCGGGGCGCCGCCGCGGGCAAGGTCGCGGCCACCGCCACACTGATCAAGTCGGCCGCCGACCCGACCGCCAACGACAAGGGCCCCTACTTCCAGGGCGCCGACGGCAAGCCCGTTCGCACCCTGACGGGCCTGCGGACCGACGGGAACGGCCTGCTGACGCTGCCGCAGCTGCACGCGGACGACACCGTCGGCACGTTCCTGCTCCGCGTCACCACCGCGGGCGGCGCGACGCTCACCGTCGAACTGACCGTGGCGGCGGCCCCGTCGCCGTCGCCCAGCCCGTCCACGGGCGCGTCCGCCGGCCCCTCGGCCAGTCCCGGCGCGTAGCCCCGCGGGGTCCTCCCCGCGGCCAGGGCACGACGGCGGCGTCCCTCCCGGCGCAGGGGCGTCGCCGTCGCGTGCACCGCTCTCCCGGGCCGCTGCCGACGGCGGTGCCCACACCTCCCCGGCCGCCCCGCCCGGCAGGGCGGCCGCCGCACGCCGTGGGAGGGGCCCGGCCCCCGCTCGCCTTCGCCGGTTCCGCACGGCCGGCCCCGCGGCCCGCGCGAAGGCCGCGGGACCGGCACGGATCAGCGCCCGAGCCGGGCGTTGGTGTGCCGGGTCGGCTCGGCGGTGGCCGGGTCCTCGGGCCACGGGTGCTTCGGGTACCGGCCGCGCAGCTCGGCGCGCACACCCCGGTAGCCGTCCCTCCAGAAGGAGGCGAGGTCGGCGGTGACCGCGGCGGGCCGCCCGGCGGGGGAGAGCAGGTGGACGAGGACGGGCACCCCGGCGACCTCCGGCGACCTCTGCAGTCCGAACATCTCCTGGAGCTTCACCGCGAGGACGGGCTGCTCGGGGTCGGAGTAGTCGACGCGGATCCGCGACCCGCTGGGGACGGTGATCCGCTCCGGGGCGAGCTCGTCGAGCCGCGCGGCCTGCCCGCAGGCCCAGGGCAGCAACCGGCCGAGCGCCTGCCCGGCATCGATCCGCGCGAGGTCGGCACGGCGCCGCGCCTGTCCGAGCTCCGGCTCCAGCCACTCCGCCACGCGCGCGTGCAGCGCCTCGTCGGAGACGTCGGGCCAGGGCTCGCCCAGGTGCAGGCGGAGGAAGGCGAGCCGCTGCCGCAGCACGACGGCCTCCGGCGACCACCGCAGCAGTGCGAACCCCTCCTGCCGCAGCCCGTCGAGAAGCGCCGCGCGGACGTGGGCGGGGTCGGCGTCCGGCAGGGGACGCACGGTCAGTTCGACGGACCCCAGCCGCTCCACCCGCCGGGCCACGATGTCCCCGTCGCCCCAGTGCACCTCGTCCCGCTCCTCCAGCAGCGCCCCGGCCGCGTACCGCGCGACCTCCTCGTCGACGGCCGCGCCGAGCCGCACGCGCGCGTGCCTGCTGCCGACGGGCCGGTCGGCAGCGGCGACGGCGATCCAGGGCGCGCCGCGCAACCCGCTGCCCTCACCCGGTTCGGCCCGCGTACCGGACACCATGAGGTAGGACCCGCCGTCGGCCCTGGCCACCCGCTCGGGAAAGGCGAGAGCGGCGACGAGGCCGACGAGCGCGTCCGGCGAGGCGTCCGCCCACCGCCCGGCCCTCCCCGCCGCCGGAACGGAGCCGGGGGCGGACTGCCGCGCACCCTCCGCGGCGGCCGCCCGCAGCCGCCGTACTTCCGCCCGCCACCGCCCGGCGTAGGCGTCACCCCCGCGCCGGGCGGCCCGCAGCGCACCGGCGAGGTCGTCCCCGTACTCCCGCGGCGCCTCCTCGCTGAGCAGGGCCACCACCTCGGCGACGGCGTCGGAGGCGCCCGCGTCCAGCAACGCCCGCCCCAACCGGGGATGCACGCCCAGCCGGGCCAGCCGCAGCCCCCGCCGTGTGGCCCGCCCGGCGCGGTCCACGGCCCCGATCGCCGTCAGGACGGCCCGCGCCGCCGCCATCGCCCCGCCCGGCGGCGGATCCAGCAGCGCCAGCCCGGACGCGTCCGGATCCCCCCAGCACGCCGTCTGCAGGGCGAACGCCGTCAGGTCGGCCACCTTGATCTCGGGGGCGGGGAAGCGCGGCAGACGCGCGTCCTCGGCCTCCGCCCAGCACCGGTACACCGTCCCCGGCGCCTCGCGCCCGGCCCGCCCCGCCCGCTGCCGGCCCGTCGCCTGCGACGCCCGCACCGTCGTCAGCGCGCTCAGCCCGCGCGCGTGATCCACCCGCGGCTCGCGGGCCAGCCCGCAGTCCACGACCACCCGCACACCCGGCACCGTCAGCGACGACTCCGCCACGGAGGTCGCCAGCACCACCCGGCGCCGCTCCCCGGCGGCCAGCACCGCGTCCTGCACGGCCGCCGGCGCCCGCCCGTGCACCTGGAGGACCTCCACGTCCCCGAGATCCCCCAACTGCCCGGCGACCCGGGCGATCTCGCCCACACCGGGAAGGAAACACAGCACGTCCCCGTCGCGCTCGGCCAGCGCCCGCCGCACCACCGACGCCACATGCATGAGCAGCGCGGGGTCGACGCGCGTCCCGTGCGGCGGCCGCACCGGGCGGGCCGGCGGCGCCCACACCACCTCGACTGGGTACGAGGCGCCCCGCGCCTGGACCACCGGCGCCCCGCCCAGCAGCCGCGCCCACCCCTCGGCGTCGGTCGTCGCCGACGCCGCCACCAGCCGCAGCTCCGGCCGCAGCGTCTCGCGCACGTCCCACAGGAACGCCGCCGCCGTGTCCGCGTCCAGATGCCGCTCGTGGCACTCGTCCAGGACGACCACGTCCACACCGGCCAGCTCCTGGTCCCGCTGCAGGCGCTGCAGCAGCACACCGGTCGTGACGACCTCCACGCGCGTGTGCCGCCCGACGACGCGTTCCCCGCGCACCGTGTAGCCGACGCCGCCGCCGGGCCTCTCGCCCAGCAGCCACGCCATCCGCCGGGCCGCCGCGCGCGCCGCGATCCGCCGCGGCTCGGCGACCACCACGCGCCGTCCGGGCCCCTGCCCGAGCAGTCCCGCCAGCGCCAGCGGCACCAGGGTCGTCTTGCCGGTGCCGGGCGGCGCGACGAGCACCGCGGTGCCGTGGCCCTCCAGAGCGTCGTGCAGAGCGGGCAGGGCACCGCCCACGGGCAGGGAGTCCAGAGCGTCGTAACGGATCACGTCCCCAGTGTCGTACGCCCCGCGGAAGGGCCCTCCACGCGCGTGCCGTTCCCCTGCCTCCGTGACGTCTCCTGCCCCCGTGACGTCCCTCGCCCCCGTGGCGCCGTCGTTCCCGTACCGCCGTCAGTCCCGCTCGCAGACGAAGACCGCCGTCCCCGGGATCAGGGCCCCGCGCAGGGGCGACCAGCCGCCCCACTCGGAGGTGTTCCAGGCGGGCCACTCCGGTTCCACCAGGTCCACCAGCCGGAAGCCCGAGGCCACGATGTCCCGGACGCGGTCGCCGAGCGTCCTGTGGTGCTCGACGTACACCGCCCGGCCCTCCTCGTCCTGCTCCACGTACGGGGTGCGGTCGAAGTAGGAGGACGACACGCTCAGCCCTTCCGGGCCCGGCTCGTCCGGGAACGCCCAGCGGATGGGATGCGTGACGGAGAAGACGAAGCGGCCGCCGGGCCGCAGCACCCGGCGCACCTCCCGCAGGACCAGGCGCGGATCGGCGACGAAGGGCAGCGCCCCGTACGCCGAGCAGGCCAGGTCGAAGGAGCCGTCCGCGAAGGGCAGCGCGCCCGCGTCGGAGCACACCAGGGGGAACGACCCGCCGATGCGCAGCGCGTGCTGGAGCTGCCGGTGGGAGATGTCCAGGGCGACCGGGCGCGCGCCCTGGGCGGCCAGCCAGCGCGAGCACTGCGCCGCGCCGGCGCCGATCTCCAGGACGTCCCTGCCCTTGAGCTCCTCCGGCGGGCCGAGCAGCCCGGCCTCCGCCTCGTCCAGTCCTTCCGGGCCCCAGACGAAACGGTCGTCACCGAGGAACGCACCGTGCTCGACCTGGTATTCGTCCGCGTTGCGGTCCCACCAGCCCCGGTTGGCCCGGGCGCTCTCCGCGACGTCCGCGTCACGGCGGGTGGCCTCCGGTTCGGGCGCTTCGGGCTCTTGGATGATCGGCTCCTTCGTCGTACTCTTCCGTCCAGCCCGGCCCGGTGGCGCCGCCACGGGGCCCGCGCGGGCGTCCGCACGGCCTCAAAAGGCAGGACTTGTGCCGGAAATGCGGCGATCCGCCCCGGGTGTGCGGCTTCGCGCATTGACCATGCCCGGCTGCCCCCGTATGCTACAAGTTGCGCTGCGGGCCTGCGCACCTCAGACGTAGCAGGTCGCGCTCGCATCTGTTGTATGTCCCCTCGGTTGTCGAGGCGCCATCGCCGGTTCGCTGGTGAGGCGCTTCCTTGGCTGTCCGGCTTCTGCAGAGCGAAACGGGCTCCAGCGTGAGCAGTACCTACGACTTAATGTCCGTACCGGAGCCCTTTTCCACATGACGAGCAGCACCGAGACCACCGCTTCCACCCCGCAGGTAGCGGTCAACGACATCGGTAACGAGGAAGCTTTCCTCGCCGCGATCGACGAGACGATCAAGTACTTCAACGACGGCGACATCGTCGACGGCGTCATCGTGAAGGTCGACCGGGACGAGGTCCTGCTCGACATCGGTTACAAGACCGAAGGTGTCATCCCGAGCCGCGAGCTCTCGATCAAGCACGACGTCGACCCGAACGAGGTCGTCGCCGTCGGCGACGAGATCGAGGCCCTGGTCCTCCAGAAGGAGGACAAGGAAGGCCGCCTGATCCTCTCGAAGAAGCGCGCCCAGTACGAGCGTGCCTGGGGCACCATCGAGAAGATCAAGGAAGAGGACGGCATCGTCACCGGTACCGTCATCGAGGTCGTCAAGGGTGGTCTCATCCTCGACATCGGCCTCCGTGGCTTCCTGCCGGCCTCCCTCGTCGAGATGCGCCGCGTCCGCGACCTCCAGCCGTACGTCGGCAAGGAGCTCGAGGCGAAGATCATCGAGCTGGACAAGAACCGCAACAACGTGGTCCTGTCCCGCCGTGCCTGGCTGGAGCAGACCCAGTCCGAGGTCCGCCAGACGTTCCTCACCACCCTCCAGAAGGGTCAGGTCCGTTCCGGCGTCGTCTCCTCGATCGTCAACTTCGGTGCCTTCGTGGACCTGGGTGGCGTCGACGGTCTGGTCCACGTCTCCGAGCTGTCCTGGAAGCACATCGACCACCCGTCCGAGGTCGTCGAGGTGGGCCAGGAGGTCACCGTCGAGGTCCTCGACGTCGACATGGACCGCGAGCGCGTCTCCCTGTCGCTGAAGGCGACCCAGGAAGACCCGTGGCAGCAGTTCGCCCGCACCCACCAGATCGGCCAGGTCGTGCCCGGCAAGGTCACGAAGCTGGTTCCGTTCGGTGCGTTCGTCCGCGTGGACGAGGGCATCGAGGGTCTGGTCCACATCTCCGAGCTGGCCGAGCGCCACGTGGAGATCCCGGAGCAGGTCGTCCAGGTCAACGACGAAATCTTCGTCAAGGTCATCGACATCGACCTCGAGCGCCGCCGCATCAGCCTCTCGCTGAAGCAGGCCAACGAGGCGTTCGGCGCCGACCCGTCGGTCGTCGAGTTCGACCCGACCCTGTACGGCATGGCCGCGTCCTACGACGACCAGGGCAACTACATCTACCCCGAGGGCTTCGACCCGGAGACCAACGACTGGCTGCCGGGCTACGAGAAGCAGCGCGAGGAGTGGGAGCGCCAGTACGCCGAGGCGCAGGCCCGCTTCGAGCAGCACCAGCAGCAGGTCATCAAGTCCCGCGAGGCGGACGCCCAGGCCGCTGCCGAGGGTGGCGAGGCCGCCGCTCCGGCCGCGTCCGGCGGTTCGTACTCCTCCGAGGGCGGCGACAACTCCGGCGCCCTGGCGTCGGACGAGGCGCTGGCCGCGCTGCGCGAGAAGCTGGCCGGCGGCCAGAGCTGACGCTCACCGCCAGGCACTAGCCGACAACTGTGGGCCCACCCCTCGGGGTGGGCCCACAGTCGCGTTCCCGGCCTCCTCGAAGCGGCGCACGGCGGCGAGCGGCGTGCGCGGCGGCGTGAACGGCGCGGCGAGCGGAGGACGAAGATCGCGCCGGCCGGGAATGCGGGTGCCCTGGATCACGTTGTGGAGTACGAACACGAGGAGGAGCGGTCACTGTGCTTGATCCGCAGGGTTTGTACACGTGGGAGCCGAAGGGCCTGGCCGTGGTGGACATGGCGCTCGCCCAGGAGTCGGCCGGCCTTGTCATGCTCTACCACTTTGACGGATACATCGACGCGGGGGAGACCGGCGACCAGATCGTCGACCGGCTGCTCGACTCGCTGCCCCACCAGGTCGTGGCCCGCTTCGACCACGACCGGCTCGTGGACTACCGCGCCCGCCGACCGCTGCTGACCTTCAAGCGCGACCGCTGGACCGACTACGAGGAGCCCGCCATCGAGGTGCGGCTCGTCCAGGACGCCACCGGAGCGCCCTTCCTGCTGCTGTCCGGGCCCGAACCGGACGTGGAGTGGGAGCGTTTCGCCGCGGCCGTCCGGCAGATCGTGGAGCGGCTCGGCGTCCGCCTGTCCGTGAACTTCCACGGCATCCCCATGGGCGTCCCGCACACCCGGCCCGTCGGCCTCACCCCGCACGGCAACCGGGCCGACCTCGTCCCGGGCCACCGCAGCCCGTTCGAGGAGGCCCAGGTGCCCGGCAGCGCCGAGGCCCTCGTCGAGTACCGCCTCATGCAGGCCGGGCACGACGTGCTGGGCGTCGCCGCGCACGTGCCGCACTACATCGCCCGCTCCCCGTACCCGGACGCGGCACTGACCGTCCTGGAGGCCATCACGGCGGCGACCGGGCTGGTCCTGCCGGGCATCGCGCACGCCCTGCGCACCGAGGCCCACCGCACCCAGACCGAGATCGACCGGCAGATCCGCGAGGGCGACGAGGAACTCACCGCGCTCGTCCAGGGCCTGGAGCACCAGTACGACGCCGCCGCGGGCGCCGAGACGCGGGGCAACATGCTCGCCGAGCCGGTGGAGATCCCCTCGGCGGAGGAGATCGGGCAGGAGTTCGAGCGGTTCCTGGCGGAACGGGAAGGGGAGGGCTGAGGGGCCGGGGAGCCGGGCCTCGCGGGACCGGTGGTCCCCGAGAGGGCGAGGGGCGCCCCCTCGGCGGCAGGGCCTAAGCTTCCGCTCATGCTGAAGGTGGGCCTGACCGGCGGCATCGGTGCCGGCAAGAGCGAGGTGTCACGGCTGCTCGTCGAGCGCGGGGCCGTGCTGATCGACGCGGACCGCATCGCGCGTGAGGTGGTCGCGCCCGGGACGCCCGGGCTCGCGGCCGTCGTGGACGCCTTCGGCGAGGAGGTGCTCACCGCGGACGGCGCCCTGGACCGGCCCAAGCTGGGCTCCCTGGTCTTCGCCGACCCGGAGAAACTGGCCGTCCTCAACTCGATCGTGCACCCCCTGGTGGGCCGGCGCTCCCGCGAACTGGAGGAGGCCGCCGCCGAGGACGCCGTGGTCGTCCACGACGTTCCGCTCCTCACGGAGAACGGCCTGGCCTCGCTGTACGACGTCGTGATCGTCGTCGAGGCGAGCACCAAGACCCGGCTCGAACGACTCGTCCGGCTGCGCGGCATGACCGAGCAGGACGCACGCGCGCGGATGGCCGCCCAGGCGACGCGTGAGCAGCGCCGGAGGATCGCGGACATCGTCATCGACAACGACGTGCCCCTGGACGAGCTGGAGCGCCGGGTCGGGGACGTGTGGGCGGAGCTGGTCCGCCGCGCCCGCCCGCCCATGCCCTCGTCGTCGCCGCAGGAATAGCGACCTCGTGCCGGCGCGTTGGACTCCTTCAGTGAGGGAAGGACTCTGCCGTGCCCGAGACCAGCGGATCGACCGGACGCACCCCCGAGACGCACGTCATCGACTTCCGTGCCGCCGAGCAGCTGCTCGCCGCGCGGGACCCACGGGGTGCGGTGAAACTGCTCGACGGGGTCATCGCCGCACACCCGGAGAACACCGCCGCGCGGCTGCTGCGTGCCCGTGCCTTCTTCGCGGCGGCGCAACTGCGGCCCGCCGAGCTGGAGTTCTCCATCGTCCTGGAGCGCGAGCCGGACAACGCGTTCGCGCACTTCGCCCTGGCCCGCACCTACGAGCGCCAGGGGCGCCCCGACCAGGCCAAGCGCCACTTCCGCCTCGCGGCCGCGCTGGACCCGAACCCGCAGTACCTGAAGGCGGCGCGGTTCGACGCGTGAGCGCGTGCGGGTGACCGCCGGGCGGTCCCGGCCCGTGTCCGTGCGGTCCCGACTCGTGCCGGTGTGTGCCCGGCCCGTGCCGGTGTGTCACGGCCGCTCCTGCGGAGGCCGGCGGGGCGGGGTGCCGCGGTTCCGCGGCGGGAGGCCGGGGCCGTCCGGCGGGCTGTACGGCGGGACGTCGGGGCCCGGCTGGTAGTGGGGACCCCGGCGGATGTGCCTGAGGACCACGGCCAGGTCGATCGTGACGACCAGCCACAGCACCCCGCAGGCGAGGGCCCAGCCGGGCCGCCCGGCGAGCGCGAACGCGGCTGTTCCGGCGACCGCCCAGACCAGCCCCCACACGCTCAGCCAGAACCGCGCGCGCAGCGCACTGCGCGCGGTCGCCGGCTCACTGCCCGTACGCATCGCGATCACCGTTCCTCCCTGCACCGTACTCTTCGCCCCGCATGTCCCCAAGGGATGCGCGGAGCGCACGGGCAAGCCCGCTCGGCGCCGCGGCCGTCGTCACCCGGTCGGGTGAACCGGGGCCGGGCGGGAACGGGAGTGCGAAGGCGGTCCGTTCGATGGGCATGGAGCTGAAAAGGCGTGAGGGGTACGAGGGGACGGGGCCCGGGGCGATCACCCCGGACGGCTGCGCGGTGGAGCTGTACTCGCGGCTGCCGGTGGGAGACGAACCGGACGTCATCGCCGGCGCCGTGCCGGCGGGCGCGCGCATCCTGGAGCTGGGCAGCGGTGTGGGGCGTGTGACGCACGCGCTGCTGGAGCGCGGGTTCACGGTCGCGGCGGTGGACGAGTCCGCCGAGATGCTGGAGCGGGTGCGCGGGGCACGGACGATATGCGCTCCCATCGAGCAGCTGGACCTGGGGGAGACGTTCGACGTGGTGCTGCTCGCGTCGTTCCTCGTGCACACGGGGGACGTGGAGGTGCGCCGGGGGCTGTTGCGCGCCTGCGTCCGGCACGTGGCGCCGGGCGGCTGCGTGCTGATCCAGCGGGAGGGGGAGGACTACCACACGAAGGTGCCGCGCGAGCGGGTGGACCCCGCGGGCTTCACCGTGCGGATCGTGTCGGTGGAACCGGTCGGCGACGGGGTCGACTCGGTACACGCGCAGTACGTGTTCCCGGACGCGACATGGACCCAGACGTTCCGGTCCCGGCCGCTGACGCAGGAGCAGTTCGAGGAGGTGCTCGGGGAGGCGGGGCTGAGGGTGGACCGGTATCTGACGCCGGATCGGACATGGGTACGGGCGGTGGCCGCGGGCTAGAGGGCGGGTGGAAGACCCGCCCGGCGGCGATGAGTTCCGGGGCGGTGGACGGTCTGTCTCTCCGACAGCACCACGGACCGCTTCCCCCAGGAGACCTCATGTCCGAGACCACTGCCCGCGTCGCCTCCGCCGCCTCCGTGTCGCCGGGCACCGTCGTCACCGGCTCCGCGCCCCCGCGCCGGCGGTGGGCCCGGCTCGCGTTGCGCGGACTGCAGGTGCTGCTCGCCCTGTTCTTCGGGATCGCCAGCGCCCTGCCCAAGCTGATCGCGCACCCGTCGGCCGTCGAGTCCTTCGACGAGCTCGGCTGGGGCAGCGCGGGCATGTACGTCATCGGCGCGCTCGAACTGGCCGGAGCGGTGGCCCTGCTGGTCCCGGTGCTGCAGTCGGTGGCGGCGATGGCGCTGAGCGCCCTGATGGCGGGGGCGTTCGTCGTCCAGATCGCCGTCTTCGACGGACAGTACGCGGCGACGCCGCTCGTCCTGATCGTGCCGCTCGCCCTCGTCGCCTGGACGCGGCGCGGGCACAACGCGGATCTGCTGCGGCTGGTGCGGCGACGCGGGTGAAGCCGCCCAGGGGCGGCGTCCGGGAGGGCTTGAGGCCCGTCCCCGGGCGCCGCTGTGCGGTCGGCAGCGGTGGTACCGGGGCCGTCGGCGGGCGGGTCGTACGGACGCCTCACCGGCGCCCGGCTCCGACGGACCCCGGCCCCACCGCCCCGCCGGGCGGGGTCGCCCGTACCGGCGGGGCGGCCCGTACCGGCGGGGCGGCCCGTACCGAGCGGAGGCAAAGACGTCACCCGCGGTGGGGCGCGTCCCGGCACGGTCGCGGCCGGACGAGGGAGCTCACGGCCTGGGTTTGCCGACTCCTCCGCCAGGGCCGAGCAGGCCGCGCAGGCGCTCCAGTTCGCGGCGGTCCCGCTTGGTCGGGCGGCCCGCGCCGCGGTCACGGATGCCGGCCGGGGCGACGGCCTCGCGGGGCGGGGGAGGCGGAGAGTTGTCGACGTAGCACTGCGCGGCGACCGGGGCGCCGACCCGTTTGCGGATCAGCCGGGTGACGACGACGATCCGCTCCCGGCCCTCCTGCCGCAGACGCACCTCGTCGCCGACGCGTACGGAGTGCGCGGGCTTCACGCGCTCGCCGTTCACCCGCACATGCCCGCCCCGGCAGGCGGCGGCACCGAGCGAACGGGTCTTGACCAGGCGTACGGACCAGATCCAGCTGTCGATCCGGACGGTCTCGCCGTTCTGCGGGCCGGCGGCCTCGGCGGCGGCCACCGCCGCGGCGACCTTCGGGTCCAGGGCCTTGGAGTCTCCCGCTCCGCGGCTCTCGGCCCTCGGGTCCCCGGGGCCCGCCTCCCCGCTCCGCGCCTCACCGACCGCCCCGTCGCCGGTCGCCCGGTCGCCGGTCCCGTCCGTCTCGTCGTACTCCGTGCCCTCAGAAGCCATGCCTTCGACCTTAGTCCTCCCCGCCGGCCGGACGGGCGGGGAGGACGGCCGGCGGGGAGGATCCGCGGGAGCGTCGCCGTGCCGACGGGCGGCCCTGCCCCGTGCACCGTGACCACGCCACCGGGAGCGGGGCGGCGTGATCGTGGAGCGGGGTGATCCGGGGAGGCACCCCGGCCCTACCGTGGACCCATGGATTCCACCGCCCTCTCCGGACTCGACCGGCGCATCGCGGGCTGCCGGGCCTGCCCGCGCCTGGTCGCCTGGCGTGAGGAGGTGGCCCGGACCAAGCGGGCGGCCTTCGCCGACTGGACGTACTGGGGCCGGCCGGTGCCGGGCTTCGGGCCGCCCGACGCCCGGCTGCTGATCGTAGGACTCGCCCCGGCCGCCCACGGAGGGAACCGCACCGGCCGCATGTTCACCGGCGACCGCTCGGGGGACGTGCTGTACGAGGCGCTGTACGACGTCGGCCTCGCCTCGCAGCCCACGTCCGTGCACGCCGACGACGGCCTGGAGCTGTACGGCGTCCGGGTCACCGCGCCCGTGCACTGCGCCCCGCCCGCCAACAAGCCCACCCCCGCGGAACGGGACACCTGCCGGTCCTGGCTCGTGCAGGAGCTGAACCTGCTGCGGCCGGCGCTGCGGGCCGTGGTCGTGCTCGGCGCGTTCGGCTGGCAGGCCGCGCTGCCCGCGTTCGCCGAGGCGGGCTGGACCGTGCCGCGGCCCCGCCCCGCCTTCGCCCACGGCGCGCACGTGGCCCTGGACGGCCTGGATCTCTTCGGCTGCTTCCACGTCAGCCAGCGCAACACCTTCACCGGCCGGCTCACCCCCGCCATGCTGCGCGAGGTGCTGCGCACGGCGGCGCGGACGGCGGGCCTGCCGCAGGCCACGGCCCCGTGAGGTGGAGGAGCGTCGTCCGGGCGGTGCGGCGCGCCGACGGCCCGCGCCGTCGCCGCGCCGGGGGAGGAGTCACCCCGAGGCGTCGCCGGAGCGGCGGGCGCGGGGGCCGGCCGGGGGCCGGGCGGGACGCCACTCGTACCGCACGTCCGGTTCCCGTTCCTCGTTGCCGCTGCCGTCCGTCCACGCGACGGCCACGAAGCCGTGCCGCTCGTAGAAGCGCCGGGCGGGCCGGTTGACCTGGAAGGTCCACAGGACCAACCCGTGCGGGCGGCGTTCCTTGGCGAGCGCGACGAACCGGTCGCCGAGTCCGCGCCCGCGCCACTCGGGCGCGAGGTACAGCTGGGACAGCTCCCCGTCCTCGAGCACCATCACGCCCACGACGCGGCCCGCCGCCTCGGCCACCCAGGTCTCCCGCAGCGGCACCAGCACCTCCCGGAAGTACCCGCGCACCTCCTCGTCGGACCGCGGCCGCACGACGTCCGGCAGGGCGGCGGCGAAGGACCGCAGCCAGACCTCCGCCGCCGCCCCGGCGTCGGCCGGGGACGCGGCGCGCAGGACGGCGGGGGAGCCGGCGGTCACCGTCGTGGTCCGGGTCCGTCGGCCACCGGGTGCCCGGTGGGAGGGGGATCGAGGACGAGGTCGTCGCGGTGGGCCCCGTAGAAGTCGGCCTGGCGGGCCATGAGGTCCCGCATCGGGGTGCCGCGCGGGACGCCGTACACGGTTCCGGGGAAGTCGAGCCCCTCCTGCACCCGCCACAGGTCGTCGTGCTCACCCGGGGCGAAGAGCCGGGCGCGGGGCGCCCCTGCCGCGATCCAGCCGATCGGCAGGACGCTTCCGGGCGCCAGCACGGAGTTGACGTGCAGCACGCTGTTGATCCGCAGCTCGGCGCCGGCGCCCGCGACGGCGCCGGGGAAGACGCAGGCGCCGGTGGCCACGAACACCCCGTCCTCGATCGTCGCCCCGTTGACATGGGCGTGCGGACCGACGAGCACGGCGTCGCCGATGACGGCGGGGTGCTTCGCGCGCCCTCTCACCAGCGCGTTCTCCATGACGACGACGTCCGAGCCGACGCGGATCCGCCCGTCCTCCGCGCTGAGGACGGCCCCGTGCAGCACCCGGGCGCGTTCACCGAGGACGACGTCCCCGCTGAGGACGGCCGTCGGCGCCACGTACGCGGACTCGGGGACGACGGGACGCCGCCCGCGGTGCTCGATCAGCACGACGACCCTCCCGGCCGGTCCGGAACGACGGCCGTCGCCGTGATCTCCGCCGACTGCCCGGTGTACCCGGGGCACGCCACACCCATCAGCGTCGGCACGTGGGGACCGGCACTGAGCCCGGACGCCTCCACGACGTCCCAGACGGCCGGCAGCACCGCCGGACCACTGCTCACCACGTACACGTCCGTCCCCACGACGTGGGCGAAGCCGCTGCCCGCCGCGCGCGGTTGCGCACCGGGATCGGCCGGCACGCACTCCGCCTGCCCCACGGGGTCCCCCGGCCCGGCGAGCTTCCCGTCGGTGTCGAGGGGGACGGACCCGGCGAGGAAGGCGAGCCGGGCCCCCGCCTCGGCCACGGACGCGTGGGAGCAGGCGGGCGGCGGGAAGGGATCCGGGGCGGTGACGCGGTCGATCATGGGGACTCCGATCTGCCGGACGGCCGGGGAGGGCGTCCCGCGGACCGGCCGGGGACGCAGCCCACCGATCATCCGGGTCCCGGCGCACGGCCGCATCCGGATTTCCGCCCCGCCCGACGGCCGGCGGCCCGCACCCGGGACGCGGGGAAGCCCCGGAGGCGTCGCGACACGTCCGGGGCCGCCGTACGCTTCGGGCGACGACGAGCCCGTCCCCCTGTCCCAGCCGACCGACCGCCAGGAGGCGCAGCAGTGCCCTCGCCCACGGACCAGGCCTTCCTCGACGCCACCGCCGACCGCCTCGCCTCCCTCCCCGCCGTGGAGGCCGTCACCCTCGGCGGCTCCCGCGCCCAGGGCACCGAACGCCCCGACAGCGACTGGGACCTGGCGATCTACTACCGGGGCGACTTCGATCCCGACGACCTGCGCGCGGTCGGCTGGGAGGGCGAGGTCTGCGGGATCGGGGACTGGGGCGGCGGCGTCTTCAACGGCGGCGCCTGGCTGACCGTCGAGGGGCGGCGCGTGGACGTCCACTACCGCGATCTCGACGTCGTGGAGCACGAGTGGGCGGAGGCGGAGGAGGGCCGCTTCCGCGTCGAGCCGCTGCTGTTCCACCTGGCGGGCATCCCCAGCTATCTGGTCGTCGCCGAACTCGCGGTCGACAAGGTGCTGCGGGGCACGCTGCGGCAGCCCACCGCGTACCCGCCCGCGCTGCGCGGGACCGCTCCCGGGCGCTGGCACGGCACGGCCGCCGCCACCCTCGCCTACGCCAAGGCGGGCCACGCCCCCAGGGGTGCCCTCACCCAGGTCGCGGGCGCGATCGCCGTCGCCACGGCGCAGACCGCGCACGCGGTGCTGGCGGCGCGCGGCGCATGGGTAACCAACGAGAAGGGCCTCGTCGAGCGGGCCGGCCTCGCCGGAGTCGACCGGATCACAGGGAGTCTGACACCGGATCCGGACGTGCTGACCCGGGGCGTCACCGAGGCGGAGGCGTTCTTGGGCAGGGCCGTGGAGGCGGCCGGGCAGCGCTGACTTCACCGGGGACACCCCGCAGCGGGCGGCGGCCGGAGCCCGCTGTTCCCGGTGGAGGGCGGGCACCTGTCACCGCGTGCCGACGGCCGCCCGGCACACGGAAGCCGGACCCGGCCGGACCTCTCGGGCCGCCTCAGTGCCGGGCGAACCGGACGCGGGTCGGCTGTACGACGTCCGGCCGCACGGCGACGCCGTCGACGGTCAGCCGTTCCCCGTGGATGCCGGCGAGCCTGAGGGGACCGCCGCAGCCGGTACCGCCGGGGGAGAGGACGTAGCTGTACCCGGTGCGGGCCAGCCCGGTGCGGGCCAGCCCGGCGCCGGCGGGCTGCGGTGGCCGATCGCCCGGACGCCGCCCCGGTGGCAGCGGCCACCGGGGCCGGAGAGGTTGCCGGGTCTGCGGCGAGGGTGCGGCAGGAGGGGACCCGCCCGCGCGGCCCCGCCGGGCGCCGCCGTGATCGGGACGACGGTCCCCGTCCGCATCCCGGGCCCGCTCCCGGCCGTGGGCGTGCCCGACGCCCCTCGTCCGCCGATCGTCATCCCCCGGAAACACACCCGTTCCCGCCCCACCGGCCACACCCCGTACCGTGGACACCACACCCCCGGCCCGGCCACCGTCGTCCGAAGGCTCACCCCCGCCCTCGACCAGACGACAGGAGCCCTGTGTTCCGCCGCGCCGTCCCCGCACCTCCGCCCTGGCTCGCCCACGCGCTGCGCGCCCAGCGCGGGCCCGTCCCGTGGAATGCGGTCATCCGGGGTGCGCTCGCCGCCGGGCCCCTGCTGCTCGCCGCCGTCCTCGCCCACCGCGCCTCCCTCGGCGTCGTCGCCGCCGTCGCGGCCATGCTGGCCGGGATCAACGACCGGCCCGGCAGCCGGCGGGCCTCCGTCAAGCGGCTCGGGGTGCCCGCGCTGGCGGGGGCGGCCGGGCTGCTCGTCGGGACGTACGCGGGGCAGCACGCCGGTGCCGTCGTGCTGACGATGCTGTTCACCGGGCTCGGGCTCGTCGCCGGCGGCATCAGCGCCGCGGGGGCCGTCGCCTCCGCGGCCGGCACGCAGCTGCTCGTCGCCGCCGCCGTCGGGGCCGGGATGCCACTGCCGGAGAGCGGGTGGGAACGGGCGCTCGCCTTTCTCGCCGGGGCCGGGTGGCTGCTCGTGCTGCGGCTGGCGCTGCCCACGCCCGGCTCCCTCGCCGGGGACTTCCGGTTCGACGGGGAGCGGCAGGCCGTGGCCGGCGTGTACGACGCCGTCGCCGAGCTGCTCGACGCCGCCGGCACGGACCGGGCCGCCGAGCGCCGGGCCGCGCTCACCGCCGCTCTGGACCACGCGCAGGACGCGCTCGCCGGGCCCCGGCTGCGGCGCCGCGCCTCCTCGGCGGCCGAGCGGCGGCTGCACGCCCGGTACGCCGCCGCCCTGCCGCTCGCCGAAGCGGCCACCGCGCTGGCCTGGGCCGGGGAGACCGTCTCCGAACGGGCCGGCGAAGGGCCCCGGCGGCTCGCCGCCGCCGTACGCGAGAACATGCACGCCGGACCGCTGCCCGCGCCCTCGCGGTCCGTCCCCGCCCTGCGCGCCCTCGACGACGCCCTGCTGCACGCCGCCGAGGTGTTCGACCGGGGCAAGGGCGGTGACCTGCACACCCGGCGCCGTGGCGCCGGGGACCTGGTGCGGGCCGCCCTCGGCAGCGCGGGGCGCGAGTACGGGCTGCGGGTCGCCCTGTGCTTCGGGGTGAGCGCGGCCGTCGCCCAGGCCCTGCACCAGACCGGGTGGTACGGGCAGCACGACCACTGGTACTGGCTGCCGGCCACCGCCGTCTTCCTCGTCAAGCCCGACCTCGGGCCGCTGGCCTCGCGGGTGCTGAACCGGGCGGCGGGGACCGTGTCCGGGGCCCTGCTGTTCGCGGGCCTCGCCGCGGTGCTGCCCCGGCCCGAGGGGCTGATCGCGCTCGTCACCGTCAGCGGTGCGTTCATCCCCGTGGCCACCCGGCACTTCGCCGCCCAGACCGCCGTCGTCACCGTCCTCGTCCTGGCCCTGGTGATGGCCGGCGGTGAGCCGCAGGCCTCCGCCGGCCGGATCGGGGAGACGCTGCTGGCCTGCGCCATCGTCCTGCTCGTCGGGCACCTGACGATCCCGGGGCAGCGGGGCGCGGGCGTGCGGGCCCGGCTCGCGGCGGCGGGCGGCGCGGCGCACGCGTACCTCGCCCACGTCCTCGCCGAGGCCGAAGGCCCGCGCACCGGCACCTCCGGCACCCCCTCCGGCCACCGCGCCACCCGCTGGACCCTGCGTCGCGAGGCCTACCGCACCCTCGCCGAGGCCCGCACCGCCATCACCCTCACCGCGCACGAGCTGCCCGCCCTCGCCCGGCACGCCGAGGGCGCGGACGAGGTCGCCGCCCTCCTCGAACGGCTCGTGGACACCACCACCGCCACCGCCGTGCACCTCGACGACACGGGCCGTCTGCCGCCCCGGCACACCGAACGCATCGCCGCCCTCCTCGGCGAACTCGCCGGACATCAAGAGCGCGTCGGGCTGTCCGTGCCCGAGTCCCCCCGCGCCGTCCGGTGCCGTCCGGCGCCGGGTGTCCCGGGACGGCCGGACGCCCACCGCGGCCACCGGCCCCGCTCCCCCTGACGGCCGTCGCCCCGGGCGCCTGGGCCGTGGACCCGCGCGAGCCGTCGCCCTGCGCGCCTCGGCCGTAATCCCTGCGAGGAGCATGCCGGGCTCCTTCCGGAAGCCGCGGGCGGGTGGCGGGGCCAGGGGGCTCGCCCCGTCCGCCCCGCGACGGACCCGCGACGGGGCGGGCGGTTCGGCTCACGCCGCCCGGCGGCCCGGTCGTACGGTGGCGTGATGACTCCTTCTCCCGCGGACGGTCCCGCCGAGCTCGTCATCACCGGATGCACCGTCCTCGTCCACGACGACCAGGAACGGATCGGGTTCCAGGAGGACGCCGCGATCGTCGTACGGGGCGGGGTCGTGGAGTCGGTGACCACCGCGGACGCCGTCCGTGACACGGCCTGCGCCGAGCGCGTCGACGCCCGGGGCCAGGTCGCCCTGCCCGGGCTCGTCAACTGTCACACCCACGCGCCGATGGTCGCGCTGCGCGGTCTCGCCGAGGACCTGCCCACCGAGGAGTGGTTCAACGACGTCGTCTGGCCCGTCGAGTCCAACCTCACCGCCCGGGACGTCGAGTTGGGGGCGCGGCTGGCCTGCGCCGAGATGATCCGCGGCGGCGTCACCTGCTTCGCCGACCACTACTTCGCCATGGACGCGGTCGCCGCCGTCGTCGCCGAGTGCGGGATGCGGGCGCTGCTGGGCCAGGCCTACTTCTCCTCGCAGGGGCCGCGAGGACGCGAGGAGTCGCTGGAGTTCGCGCTGCGGCACCGGGGCTCCGCGAACGGCCGCATCACCACCGCCCTCGCCCCGCACGCCCCCTACACCGTGGACGACGCCGACCTCGCCGCCACGGCCGGCCTCGCCCGCGAGCACGGCCTGCCCGTGCACCTGCACGCCGCCGAGAACCGCGGCCAGACCGACACCAGCCTCGCCCGGCACGGCCGCACCCCCGTCGAGGTCCTGCACGACACCGGCATCCTCGACACGGACGTCCTCATCGCGCACGGCACGGGCATCGTCGAGCGCGACCTGCCGCTGCTGGAGCGGGCGGGCGGCCGGGTCGCCGTCGCCACCGCGCCCCGCGGCTACCTGAAGTTCGCCTGGCCCACCACCACACCCGTACGGGCGCTGCGCGACATCGGCGTCCCCGTCGGCCTCGCCACCGACGGCGCCGCCTCCAACAACTCCCTCGACGTGTGGGAGTCGATGACGCTCACCTCGCTGATCCAGAAGTACACCGAGGGCGACCCCCGCTGGCTGACCTCCCGTCAGGCCCTGCACCACGCCACCCTCCAGAGCGCCCGGGCGGTGGGGCTCGGGGACCGCATCGGCGGCATCGCGCCGGGGCGCCGCGCCGACATCGTCCTCGTCGACCTCACCGGCCCGCACACCCAGCCCGTCCACGACCTCGCCGCGACCCTGGTCCACAGCGCCCGGTGCGCCGACGTCCGCACCACTGTCGTCGACGGCCGGGTCCTCATGCGCGACCGGGAGCTGCTGACCATCGACGTCCCGGCGGTCGTGGCGGAGCTGGGGGAGCGGCTGCCCGCGCTCGTCGACCGCGGCCACGGCCGGCGCATCCAGGAGTACGACACCTGAGGAACGGGTGCGCGGCGCCGCGTCGGCGGCCGTCTTCCGGGCGCCGGACACGTGGACCCGGCAATTCGGACACCGGCCCGCCGGACCCCACCGCACCGGGCGCCGGGGGAGGGGAGGAACCGAAGGGGCACCTGCCGGCTCCCGGGACGCCTGCGGGAAGTGGGATCATCCGACGGTACGACGAGTGCGACGACCGGCACGGAGAGTGAGAAAAGCGTCCGATGGGCTGAGACGCTTTTCACACTTGAGGGTGAACAGGTGTCAACTGCGTCTCAGTACCGTCACTACACGAGGCGTTCACCCCATGGTTGGCGTTTAACTCTACGAGTACAGCGCTACATGGAGGTGCAGAGTGAACGGGCGAACGGTGCTCGAGCGCTTTCCCGCCGGCGGTCCGCGTGGTTCGTGGCCGGCGGAGGAGTTCGCACAGGCGCGGCGTCTGGAGGGCCAGCCCGCGGAGGTCGTCATGGACCTCGCGACGGACATGTTCCTGGTGATCGTGCGCGGTGACGCCGCCACCGACGCCACCGCCTGACGTGCGGCTCAGCCCGCCTTCGGCTCCGGCACCTTCCCGACCGGGGCGGGCGCCCCGGTGAACTGCTCCGCCTGCAGCTTGTACAACTCCGCATAGAGGCCGCCGGCGGCCAGCAGCTCCTCGGGCGTTCCGGACTCGACCAGCCGGCCCTGGTCCAGGACGTGCACCAGGTCCGCGTGCCGCACGGACGCCAGCCGGTGGGTGATCAGCACGACCGTCTGCCCGCCGTCGGCCAGGGCGCGGATCCGGTCGAACACCTCCAGCTCGGCCCGGGCGTCCAGCGCCGCTGTCGGCTCGTCCACGATCAGGATGCGCCCACGCCGGTAGGCGGCCCGGGCGATCCCCAGCCGCTGCCACTGGCCGCCCGACAGTTCGTGGCCGCCGCTGAAGTTGCGGGCCAGCAGGGTGTCCAGACCGCGCGGCAGGTCCGCGACCACCCTCTCGGCCCCCGCCCCGGCGACCGCCTCGGCCAGGCGTTCCTCGCTCAGCGGCACCGAGGAGCGGCCCACGGCGACGTTCACCCGGGCCGTGAACGGCCACCGCTTGAAGTCCTGCGCCACCATCGCTATGCGCTCGGCGAGCTGGTGCCGGTCCACGGTCGCCGCGTCCACGTCGTCCCACCGGATCCGCCCCTTCTCGGGCGTGTACAGGCCGGCGAGCAGCTTGACCAGGGTGGTCTTGCCGGAGCCGTTCTCGCCGACCAGCGCCACGATCCGGCCCAGGGGGAGGGTGAGCGTGACGTCGTCGAGCGCCGGGCGCGCCGCGTCGCCGGGGTAACGGAACGTGACGTTCTCGAAGCGGATCTCCCGCGGCTCCTCCGGCAGCGGCCGGCCGCCGACCGGGATCGCCCGCTTCGCCGCCTCGACGTACAGCTTCTCCAGGTCGCCGACGAACAGCGCTTCCTCGTGGAGCTGGTTGACCTCGAGCACCAGCGTGTCCAGACTCGCCGAACCGGTGCGGATCGCGATCACCGCCGTGCCGGCGACCGACAGCGCCATCGCCCCGGCCAGCAGCAGCCCGCCGAGCGTCGCGTACGTCGCCGCCGTCGCCAGGCCCGTCCACGCCGCCGCGATCAGGCCCGTACGGGCCGAGAGCCGCGCCAGCCGGGCCTGCTCGGCCTCCGCCGTCTCCGACATCGCACGGAAGTGGCGCAGCAGGAACGGACCCACGCCGTGCACGCGGATCTCCGGCGCGGCCTCGGGCTCCGTGAGCAGGCCGCTGATCAGCTGGCCGGCGCGGGCGTGCTGCACCCAGGTGTGGAAGGAGGCGTACCGGCGCCGGGCGTTGGTCAGGGCGCTCCAGGCACTGGGCAGCGTCATCGTCGCCAGCAGGGGCAGGAGGACCGGGTGCAGCACGGTCAGCACGCCGGCCGCCGCGATCAGGGAGATCGCCGCGTTCACCACGCGCGTGCCGTACACGATCATCCGGCGGGCGGAGGAGGCGCCGTACTGCGCGGTGTCCAGCAGCTTGTGGAAGGCGTGGTCCTCGATCGCGGCCAGCTCCACGGCCGCCGCGCGCTCCAGGTACAGCTCGGTCGCCACCCGCTCCACCTTGGGCTCCAGACGCCCGGTGGCGTACGTGGTCGCCGCCCGCAGCAGCGCCGCGACCAGCGTCACCGCCGCCACGACGACCAGCGCGGGCAGGGCCCCGCGCAGCCGGTCCTCGATCGGCCCGCCGCCCATCAGCCGGCCCAGCGCGCTGTTGACCGCGAGCAGGCTCACCGCCTGGGCGGCGCCCCGGCCGACCTCGGCGGCCAGCACGGCCCGGGCGGCGCGCCGATCGGCCCGGCGGGCGAGCCGGAGGCTGGAGGCCAGCAGGGCGGGCAGCCCGGTGACCATGGCCCGGAAGTTCAGCTCCAGAAAGGCGCCGCGGTGCTGGTTCCAGCCCATGTCGTACCGCAGCGGGCCGCCGAAGAGCAGCCGCTCCGACTCGGACAGCGGGGGATCGCCCGTCTCCCGCTCCTTCCGCCGCCGGTCCCGGAGCCTGCTCTTTTGCTCCCGCCCGCCCGAGTCCTGCGACTGCCCGGCCTTCCCCACCGTCGGCCTCCCCGGTCACCACCTGTGGACGAACGGTCACTCTGGCCGGGCGGGACCGGCCGGGGCAGGGCGCATGTCGGGGGCGGCGGAAGCGCGCGGGCGCGCCACTCGGCGGAGGGCGGCCGCGACGGGCGGGGCGGCGCGTGCCGCCGGAGCGGGAGCGTTGCGCCGGAGCGGGAGCGTTGCGCCGGAGCGAAGGGGCGGAGGGCGCGCAGGGGTGTGGGCGGGCGCGCCGCTGGGCGGATGCCGCCCGCCGGGCGCCCCGCGGGGCGGGTTCGCGACCGGGCTCGTGCCCGGGCTCGTGACGAGGGCGTGCCGGCCGGTGCGCTGTCACGGAGTGCGGTGGACGCGCTTCGCTTGGTGCCGGCGGTGCGCTTCGCGTGGTGCCGGCGCGGGTCGCCGTGGCCAAGTGGGAAGCGCGGCGACGAGGTGCTGACGGCCCCCGGGCGGGGTGATGCCTACGCGCTCACCGGCCGCGACCAGGTCGGAGTCGTCCCGGTCAGGCGGCACAGTGCCAGATAGAGGGGGATCGGCGGTGTGTAGGGGAGGGTGCCGTCCGGCCGGTGGATCAGGCCGGGCAGGTCGGGGGCGTCCGGCACGAGCGCGCCGGTGGCGTAGCGCGCGGGCGCGGGCCACTCCAGGGCGTGGTCGGAGTCGGACGGCACGAGCCACCACCAGTGCGCCCGGTCGGCGTAGACGCATCCCACGCGTGGCAGCCGGGGCATGACCAGCGGACCGAGGCGGGCCGGCACGGCCACCGCGTCGCAGCCCATCGGGGCCGTCATGCCGTCGGGCACGGGCAGCCGCCGGGGAGTGACCGGGGCGGGCTGCCCACGCCGGAGGCGGACCAGGGTGTCCAGGTTCAGCACCCGGCCGGGCATGGCCCTCACACGCCGCCCCTGTCCCGGCCGTGCTCCGGCGGGGACACCTCCGCGTCCTCGTCCTCCGAGCCACCGGACGAGTCCGGCTTGGGGCGGGCGCCCCAGCCCAGGTCGCTGCGGGGTCCGGAGGGGGCGCGCGGGGTGTCGCCCTCGCGCGGCAGCTCGGCCCAGACCAGCAGCCCGGGACCGTGCTCGTGGGCACCCCAGGCGTGGCACAGGGCGTCGACGAGAAGCAGTCCCCTCCCGTGCTCCTCCTCGGGCCGCTGCCGGGTGGCCGCGTGCGGCTGGCCCGGGGCGCAGCCCTCGTCGCGCACGGCTATGCGCACCAGGCCGTCGCCGTCGTGCAGCTCGCACACTATGCGCGTGCTCGCGGTGTGCACGATGGCGTTGGTGACCAGCTCGGTGACCACCAGGGCCGCGGAGTCGCAGGTGTCCTCGCACACCGACCAGCCGGTCAGCCGGGCCCGTGTCAGGCGTCTGGCCTGCGCGGGCGAACCCGGATGCGCGGCCAGCTCGAAACGGAACCGGCGCTCGGCAGTGGCCTCACCAGGGCCGACTTCCGCAGCGGCGCCGAGGCCGAGGGGACCTGCGGCGGCGTCTGTTCCTAAAGGCGCGGACGGAATCACGCCTGCCACTATCGCCCCGCCGTGAACAGCTTGGCAAGTGTCACTCTGAAAAATGCAGAGTGATGTGTGACGATCTGGAGGGCCGTGGCACACTGCTCGCAACAGCACTTCGCGCGGCGCCAGTTGGGATCGCCGGAGATCCAGGTGTCGATCGGTCCTTCCCGGACCGTTCGCATCACCAGGTCTTCGAATAGATCTTCGAATGGCGCCGCCGGGCTGTCCGGAAACTTTTTGGCGCAGTGCTAGGTGGAGGTGGAGCGTGAGCGAACCGCGGTCCGCGCCGACGGTCGGGCAGGTCGTTCTCGGTCGGCGCCTGCTGGACCTGCGGGAGCGCGCCGGGCTCAAGCGGGAGGAGGCGGCCCGGGTCCTGCGCGTCGCCCCCGCCACCATCCGCCGCATGGAGACGGCCGAGGTCGCGCTGAAGATCCCGTACCTCCAGATGCTCCTGCAGGCCTACGGCGTGCCCGCCGAGGAGGCGGACGCGTTCGTGCAGCTGGCCGAGGAGGCCAACAAGCCGGGCTGGTGGCAGCGCTTCCACGACATCCTGCCGGGCTGGTTCTCGATGTACGTCAGCCTGGAGGGCGCGGCCAGCCTCATCCGCTCCTACGAACCTCATTTCGTGCCCGGCCTGCTGCAGACCGAGGAGTACGCGCGCGGGGTGCTGAAGTCGGGCGCCATCGGCCAGACCCGGCCCGACGACATCGAGCGCCATGTCGCCCTGCGCATGCAACGCCAGCAGCTGCTCACCCGCGAGGACGCGCCCCGGCTGTGGGTCGTGATGGACGAGACCGCGTTGCGCCGCCCGGTCGGCGGCCCGGAGGTGATGCGTGCCCAGATCGACAAGTTGCTCGAGGCCACGAAGCTGCCCAACGTCACGCTGCAGGTCGCCCCGTTCGCGAACGGGCCGCACCCCGGCACGTACGGGCCGTTCGTGCTGTTCCGATTCGCCGTGTCCGAACTGCCGGACATGGTCTACAGCGAGTACCTGACCGGCGCCGTCTACCTCGACGCGCGTGCCGAGGTGGCGACCCACCTCGAGGTCATGGACCGCATGGCGGCGCAGGCCGCTACGGCACATCGCACGAAGGAGATCCTGGAGGATCTCCGCAAGGAGCTGTGAATGGATCGCATCAAGCCCCAGCCCAAGCCGCGGGTCCGCACCGAGCGGATCTACAACGGCATGCCCGCCAGGGAACTGGGCAGCGAGGGCTGGCACAAGCCGTGGAGCGGGGGCAACGGGGGCAACTGCCTGGAGGCGATGAAGCTCGCCGACGGCCGCGTCGCCCTGCGGCAGTCCACCGACCCGGACGGGCCGGCGCTGATCTACACCTCCGACGAGATGACCGCCTTCATCGAGGGGGCCAAGGCCGGAGAGGCGGACTTCCTGCTGTCCTGAGACGCGCCGCCCTGCGCCGGGTTCCCGGTGCGCCGAGTTCCCCGGGTGCGTCGAGTTCTCCCAATGCGCTTATCGTGGCACCGAGTTGATCGCTGACAACGTTGACGACCGCAGACCCTTATGGAGTGCGCCATGACCGGGCAGCCCCCCGTCGAGATCGACACGAGCAGGCCGCATCCCGCCCGCATGTACGACTGGTATCTCGGCGGCAAGGACAACTACCCGGTCGACGAGGCCATGGGCCGGCAGATGCTGGCCCTCGACCCGAGGGTGCCGGTGATGGCCCGGGTCAACCGCGCCTTCATGCACCGGGCCACGCGCTGGCTGGCCGGCCAGGGCGTACGCCAGTTCCTCGACGTCGGCACCGGCATCCCGACCGAACCGAACCTCCACCAGGTCGCCCAGGAGGTCGCGCCCGACGCGCGGGTCGTCTACTGCGACAACGACCCCATCGTGCTGGCCCACGCGGCGGCCCTGCTGCGCGGCACGGACCAGGGCGTGACCGAGTACCTGCAGGCCGACGTGCGCGAGCCGGGCGCCATCGTCGAAGGCGCGAAGAAGGTGCTGGACTTCACCCGGCCCGTCGCGCTGTCGCTGATCGCGCTGCTGCACTTCGTCTCCGACGAGGACGGCGCGCACGAGCTGGTCGGCCGGCTGCTGGCCGAGGTGCCCTCCGGCAGCTACCTGGTGATGACCCACGCCACCGCCGACTTCACGCCGGAGGAGTCGGCGGCGGCCACCGAGAAGATGAAGGCGGCCGGGGTCACCCTGGCCCTGCGCTCCCGAGCGGAGTTCGCCCGCTTCTTCGACGGCCTCGACCTCGTCGACCCCGGCGTGGAGGTGCCCCACCGGTGGCACCCCGAGCTCGGGGAGCCGGTGCCCGGCCAGGACGACGGGGTGATCCCGGGGTACGGGGCGGTGGGACGCAAGCCGTAGGGGGCCGCGGCGGTTCGGGGGTGTGCGGCGGGCGGCTTGGCGGGGGCCGGTGGCCCCGGGCCGCGCCGCCCCGTACCGGTGCCGGTCCGGGTGCCGGCCCCGGGGACCGGGGACGCGGGGCGGCCGGGCCGGTGGCCCGGAGGTCCGCCCAGTCGGTGGCCCCGTGGCCGGCCGGGCCGCCGGGCCGGGGGCCCGAGGGCTTGCGGGCTCACGGGCCCGGAGATGCGCAGGCCGCCGGTTCCGCCGGGTGCCCGCCGGACTCCCCACCGGGCGCCAAGGCCTCGCACAGTGCCTCCAGCGCCGCCCCGTAGGCATGTTCGGGAGGCGTCGCGTAGCCGACGACGAGGCCGTCGTGGGCGGGCATGTCCGTGTCCGGATGCCGGAACCCGGCCAGCCCGTCCAGGGCGATGCCCCGCCGGGCGGCGGCCCCGACGGCGGACCGCTCGGTGCCGGGCGGCAGCCGCAGCACCGCGTGCAGCCCGGCCGCCACCCCGGTGACCTCGACGTGCGGCGCGCGCTCGGCGAGCGCCGCGACCAGCCGGTCCCGGCGGTCGCGGTACCGCTGCCGCATGCGCCGCACGTGACGGTCGTACGACCCGGAGACGACGAAGTCGGCGAGGCCGAGCTGGTCCAGGACGCTCGCCCACGCCTCCCGATCGCCCTTGGCCGCGAGCACCCCGTCGACGTACCGCTCCGGCAGCACCATCCAGCCCAGCCGCACCGCCAGCGACAGGCTCTTGCTGACCGAGCCGACGTGGATCACCCGCTCGGGGTCGAGCCCTTGGAGGGCCCCCACCGGCTTGCGGTCGTAGCGGAACTCGCCGTCGTAGTCGTCCTCCAGGACCAGTCCGCCCCGCGCGCGTGCCCAGTCGATCACGGCCGCCCGGCGCGCGGGGTGCAGCGGACCGCCGGTCGGGAACTGGTGCGCGGGCGTCAGCAGTACGGCCCGCTCACGCGTCAGGCGGTCCACGCGCGCGCCGTGTTCGTCGAGGGGGAGCGGTACGGTCCGCACCCCGGCCGCCGCCAGGAGCTCCCGGTGGAACCCCAGCCCGTACGCCTCCACGGCCAGCGGACCACGCAGCACCCCGCCCCCGAACAGCGGCCGCAGGGCGTGCGCGAAGCCGGAGCAGACCACGATCCGGTCCGGCTCGGCCCGCACCCCGCGCGCACGTGCCAGGTACTCGGCGAGCGCCTCCCGCAGCTCGATCCGGCCGGCCGGGTCACCGGGCCCGAACACCTCGCTGGGCGCCTGCTGAAGGGCCCGGCGGTAGGAGGCGGCCCAGGCCGCGCGCGGGAACGCGGAGGCGTCCGGGGCGCCCTGGCGCAGGTCGTGACGTGGTCCGCGCACGCGTCCGGGCCCCCGCGTCGGCACGCGCGCGTGTCCACGCGGGGGCGCGGCCCGCTCGGCCACCCGGGTGCCCGAGCCCTGGCGGGCGGTGAGCCAGCCCTCCGCGACGAGCTCCGCGTACGCGTCGGCCACCGTGTTGCGGGCGACACCGAGATCGGCGGCGAGCGAGCGGTACGGCGGCAGCCGGGTGCCCGCGGGGAGCCGCCCGCTGCGCACGGCCTCGCGCAGCGCCCGGATGAGCGCGGCACGCCGCCCGCCCGGCCCGGACAGCTCCAGATGCAGGTCGGCCCCGATCCGCTCCGCGGAATTGACCCATGATTCCGGCATGGAAATGCACCCTACCGCCGGTCTTTTCCGCCCGTAGGTTGAGGGACATGACGACGCACACGACCCAGACCTCCGCACCCGCAGCCCCGCCCGGGAGGGCGCGCCCCGACTTCGCCCGCTCCGCCCCGAAGGCCTTCCGCGCCCTCGTCGCCTTCGACGCCGCCGCCCGCGAGGGCCTGGACCCGGCCCTGGTGGAGCTGATCCAGATCCGCGCCTCGCACCTCAACCACTGCGCGTACTGCCTCCACATGCACACGAACGACGCCCGCAAGGCCGGCGAGAGCGAGGACCGGCTGCACATGGTCCCCGTGTGGCGCGAAGCCCGCCACTTCTTCACCGGGAAGGAGCAGGCGGCCCTCGCCCTCACGGAAGCGGTGACCCTGGTGGCCGACGGCGGCGTCCCGGACGCCGTCCACGCACAGGCCGCGGCCCACTTCGACGAGCGCGAACTGGCCCAGGTGCTGGCCCTGATCTGCACGATCAACACATGGAACCGGGTGGCGCTGTCGACCGGCAAGCGCGCGGGGACGGACGACCGCTAGCGGGCCGCGGTCGCGGCCGCCGTCGCACGGCCCGCGGCCGGACGAGCCGTCACGTGCTCGCCGGCCGGGCGCACCGTCGTGCTCCTCACACGCTCATCGGCCGGTCGTACGGCCCGATCGGTGCCGGCAGTCGCGAGGGGGCGCCCGTCAGAAAGCGGTCGACGGCCGCCGCCACCGCCCGCCCCTCCGCGATCGCCCACACGATCAGCGACTGCCCCCGGGCGGCGTCCCCCGCGGCGAACACGCCGGGGACGTTCGTGGCGAAGCCGGCGTCCCGCGCGAGCGTCCCGCGCGGCTCCAGTTCCAGCCCCAGTCCGTCGATCAGTCCGTCCGCCCGGTCCGGTCCGCGAAAGCCGAGGGCGAGCAGTACGAGGTCGGCGGGGAGCGAGCGCGCCGTGCCCGGCACCGGGCGGCGCCGCGCGTCCACCTCGGCCAGGTGCAGCGACCGCACACGCCCGTCCGCGTCCCCGGTGAACCGCAGCGTGGACGCCGCGAACAGCCGCGCGTCGGCGTCCGCCGCCGGAGCCGTCCGCAGCTCGCGGGCCTCCTCGTGCGCGGCCGACAGCCGGTAGATCCGCACCGGATACGTCGGCCAGGGCTCGGTGTCCTCATCGCGCTCCGTGCCGGGCCGGGCGTAGATGTCCAGCTGGGTCACGGACGCGGCGCCCTCCCGTACGGCCGTGCCCAGGCAGTCGGCTCCCGTGTCGCCGCCGCCGACGATGACGACGTGCTTCCCGGCGGCGGACAGCGGGGAGACCTCCAGGTCACCCTCGCACACCCGATTGGCCAGGGGCAGGTATTCCATCGCCTGGTGAACGCCCGCCAACTCCCGCCCCGGTACCGCCAGGTCGCGCCACGCGGTGGCGCCCGTGGCGATGACCACGGCGTCGTAGCGGGCCCGCAGCCCGGCGGCGTCCACGTCCCGCCCGACCGTCGTCGACGTACGGAACCTGGTCCCCTCGGCCCGCATCTGCTCCAGTCGCCGCTCCAGACGGTGCTTCTCCATCTTGAACTCGGGGATGCCGTACCGCATCAGCCCGCCGACCCGGTCGTCCTTCTCGTACACGGCGACCGTGTGGCCCGCCCGGGTCAGCTGCTGGGCCGCGGCCAGCCCGGTGGGCCCCGAGCCGATCACCGCGACCGTCCTCCCGGACAGCCGGTCCGGCGGGCTCGGTGGCGCGAAGCCCTCCTCCCAGGCCCGGTCGGCGATGGCGCACTCGACGTTCTTGATGGTCACGGCCGGCTGGTTGATGGCCAGCACGCAGCCCGCCTCGCAGGGCGCGGGGCACAACCGGCCGGTGAACTCCGGAAAGTTGTTGGTCGCGTGCAACCGGTCCGCCGCCGCCCGCCAGTCCTCCCTCGACACCAGGTCGTTCCACTCGGGGATGAGGTTGCCCAGCGGGCAGGCCTCGTGGCAGAAGGGGATGCCGCAGTCCATGCAGCGGCCGGCCTGCCCGCCGATGACGGGCAGCAGCGCTCCGGGGACGCAGACCTCGTTCCAGTCCCGCACCCGCTCCCCGACGGGCCTGCGCGGCCAGTCCTGGCGAGGCGTGGTCATGAATCCCTTGGGATCGGCCATGGCCGGCTTCCTTGCGTACGCGGGTGGCGGGCCGTGCGCCGTCGGGCGGCACTCCTGCGGCCACGATACGTGCCGCCGGCCGGTCGTGCGCAGTGCCGGACAGGACCTTTCCACGGCTCGGGGCAGAGCTTGCAGCCGACAGCCGACAGCCGACAGCCGACAGCCGACAGCCGACAGCCGACAGCCGACAACCGGCAGACGGCAGCCGCCGTCGGCGCCTGCCGTCAGGCGAGCGCCAGGACGTACGCGACCGCCGCCCCGGCCGAGGCGACCGTCCGCACGTGGTTCCACCGCGTCCACCCACGCACGTACGCCGGCCAGTACGCGGCCGCCTCCGGAGTGTCCGGGTCCAGTCCGGCCAGCGCGTCGTTGCGCGGCACGTTGGCGGCCAGGGTGACCCCGAACGTGCCGGCCAGGTACAGCGCGCTGCCCACCAGCAGTTCCACCGCCCCCTCGTCCGGCCACAGCACGAACGTCACCACCGCGATCACCGCGCACAGCACCGCCGAGCCGAGGAAGACGACCAGGAAGGCCGGTCCGACCGCGGCCACGTTGATCGCCCGCATCGCGGCCACCCCCTGCGCCGGCGGCAGCGCGGCGAGCGCCCGCATCACGAAGGCCGAGAACCCGTAGAAGACTCCGGCCACCAGCCCGGTCCCGAGCACCCCCAGCACCGTCAGAACGAAGTAGGGTCCGTCGATCATCCCACCGTCAACTCCCGTCCCCATCGAGCCGGAACCCCTCCCGGCATCCGTCCGCCACCACAAGTGAAGATCCGTACGAGTCCAGCGGCCACGGCCGAGCGGCGCACCCGCGTACGCGAACGTCCAGGACCGCACACACCACGGGCTCCACACCAGGCGCGAGCCGGCGCGGGCCCCGCCCCGGGCGCGGGCGGCGTGCCGCCGCCGGCCTGACGCATCATGGCCGTGTGCGACTCGAAGCGATCACCTGGGACCGGCTCGGCGACCTGCTCGCCGAGCGCCTGCTCGACCTGGAACCGGCCGACGGCGGCTCCTGGCCGCGCATCGCCTTCGACGGCGCCCCGGCCGCCCGTCCGGGAGACCTCGCCGAGCGTGTCGGCGAGGCGCTGCGCACACGCGGCCGCCCCTCCCTCGTCGTGGGCACGCAGGGCTTCCTGCGCCCCGCCTCGGTGCGCCTGGAGTACGGCCGCCGGGACGTGGAGTCCTACTACAACGGCTGGTACGACACCGGCGCGCTGTGGCGCGAGGTGTTCGACCCCCTCCAGCCCGGCGGCGACGGACGCGTCCTGCCCGACCTCTGGGACCCGGCCACCGACCGCGCCACCCGCAGCCCTTATGTACCACTGCCGCCCGGCGGCGCGCTGTTGATGCACGGCCCCTTCCTCCTTCGCCACTGGTTCCCCTTCGACCTGAGCGTCCACGTCCTCCTCTCGCCGGGCGCCCTGCGCCGCCGCACTCCCGAGGCCGAGCACTGGACCCTCCCCGCCTTCGAGCGCTACGCGCACGAGACCGACCCGGCCGGCACGGCCGACGTCCTGGTCCGGGCCGACGACCCCCGCCACCCGGCATGGAACGGGAGGACCGCGTGAACCCCTTTTGTATGCGCGTGCATATAAGTAGTCTGTGTCCATGACGACCCCCTCCGGCGCCCCGGCTCCCGCCTCCGGCCCTGCCGCCGCCTCCCCGTCCTCCCCGGCCTCCCAATCCTCCCCGTCCTCCTCGGAGTTCGCCTCCCCCGCCGTCTCCTCGTCCTCCGCCCACGGCTCGGCCCTCGCCGACGAGTCCGTCCCGGCCCGGGGCCCCGTCTCCTTCGGTGACTCCGTCCGCGCCCTCCTCGACGGCAGGAACTTCGCCGCCGTCGCGACCCTCGGCCCCGACGGCGCCCCGCACAACTCGGTGGTGTGGATCAAGCGCGAGGGCGACACCGTGCTCTTCTCCTCCACCGACGGCCGCCAGAAGGTGCGCAACCTCCGCCGCGACCCCCGCGTCAGCGTGTCGGTCTTCGACCTCGCCAACCCCTACACCTCGGTCGAGATCCGCGGCACCGCCGAGATCCTCCCGGACGAGGGCAAGCGCCTGCCGTACGAGCTCTCGCACAAGTACCTCGGTGTCGACCCGCCCGCGGAGAAGGAGGACGAGGTCCGTGTGATCGTCCGCGTCGTGCCGCGGAAGGTCGTGGAGTTCTCGGCCTGAGCGCCCCGGGCTCCGGGTGCGTGCGCCGGGCGGCGCGGCGAGAATGAGGGGCGCCGGGACTCGCGGTGCGACCCGCGCCGCGCCGGCCGACCGGCACCGGAGGTCCTTCATGACCACCGCCCGAGACATCATGCACCGCGGTGCCCAGTGGATCCCCGCCCACGAAACCCTCCACCGCGCGGCCCAGTTGATGCGCGAGCTGGGCGTCGGCGCCCTGCCCGTCAGCGACGCGGACGAACGGCTCTGCGGCATCCTCACCGACCGCGACATCGTCGTCGGCTGCGTCGCCCTGGGCCACGACCCGGCCAGGGTCACCGCCGGTGACATGGCCCAGGGCACCCCCCGCTGGATCGACGCGGACGCCGATGTCGGCCAGGTGCTCCACGAGATGCAGGAGCACCGGATCCGCCGGCTCCCCGTCATCGAGGACAAGCGCCTGGTCGGCATGATCAGCGAGTCCGACCTGGCCCGGCACCTGAGCGCGGACCAGATCGCCGCCTGGGCGGGGAGCGTCTACGCCAGGACCTCGGCCCCCTGACCGCCTGGCCGGCCCTCCCCGGAAGGGCGGTGCGGCGGGTCAGAGCCAGCCGTTGCGCCGGAAGCCCCGGTACAGCGTCAGGCAGGCGAGGGATATCACTCCGATGACCATGCCGTAGCCGTACCGCCAGTGCAGCTCCGGCATGTGGTCGAAGTTCATGCCGTACAGCCCGCAGACCATCGTCGGCACGGCGACGATCGCGGCCCAGGCGGTGATCTTCCGCATGTCCTCGTTCTGCGCGACCGTGACCTGCGCGAGGTGCGCCTGCAGGATGGAGTTGAGCAGTTCGTCGAAGGCGCCGATCTGCTCCTTGGCCCGCAGCAGGTGGTCCGAGACGTCGCGGAAGTAGGCCTGTATCTCGGGAGCGACCACCCGCGCCGGCCGGGTGGCGAGTTCCTCGAGCGGCCGCCCGAGGGGCACCACGGCCCGCTTCAGTTCCAGCAGTTCACGCTTGAGCTGGTAGATGCGCCCCGGGTCGGTCCGCGCGCCGTTCTCCGCGAACACGTCCGTCTCGACCTGGTCGATGTCGGCGTGCACCGCGTCGGTGACGTTCAGGTACTCGTCGACGACGTGGTCCGCGATCGCGTGCAGCACCGCGGCCGGTCCCTTGGCGAGCTGCTCGGGATCGGACTCCAGCTCCTCGCGCAGCGGACCCAGCGACCCGTGCCGTCCGTGCCGCACCGTGATGACGAAGTCCTCGCCGACGAACACCATGATCTCGCCGGTGTTCACCACCTCGCTGGTGGCCGTGAGTTCGTCGTGCTCGACGTAGCAGACCGTCTTGAACACCGCGAAGAGCGTCTCGCCGTACCGCTCCAGCTTGGGGCGCTGGTGGGCCTCGATCGCGTCCTCGACCGCCAGCGGGTGCAGGTCGAAGAGCCCGGCGACACCCGCGAACTCCTCGTCGGTCGGCTCGTGCAGACCGAGCCAGACGAAACCCTCACCGCTCCTGCGCACCCGTTTGACGGCATCGACCAGATCACCGCGCGCCGTGGTCCGCACACCGTCCCGGTACGTCACGCAGTTCACCACCGAGGAGCCCAGCGGGGACCGGGCAGGGTGACTCAGGTCGACGCGCGGGCGTCGCCGGGCCAGCCGCGCCACCTTGCGCAGGCCGCCGACCCCGCCGAGGCCCGTGACCTTCCGCAGATTCCCCGCCATGGACATATGGATCTCCTCGCCTGGGTCCCCCGCACCGTGCTGCTGCGCCCTGGCACGCCAGTCTGCCAGTCCTGCGTCAGCGGCGGGAAAGCCTGTGGGTACGGGTGATTCCGCTTTGTTCCCGGCTGTGGACGAACGGTGTCCGCCCCCTCTCGCGGCGCAAAACCCGGGCGGGTGCCGCTCGGGACCCGAGCGGCGGTGCCGGCCGCCGGAGGCTTCGACGTACGCCGCCGCCGTACGGTTCGCCGGACCGGAGGCCGACCGCTCCGGGCGAGTCGGGCAGCCGGGACGAGCGCGGCAGGGTGCGCGTCGGCGGGTGCCTCCCCGACGGCCGGCGGGGCGAGACGGGGAGCGTTGCAACGCCTCCGGCGCCCTCTTCCGCCGCACGGTGTCCGCACGCCGCTCGCCGCTCGCCGCTCGCCGCTCGCCACACGCCGCACGCCGGCCGCGGGGCGCCGACCCGGCCCGCGGCCGTGGGGTTCCGCGCCCGCCGCGGGAGGCCGGACTCGGCCGCGTCCACGCCGACGCCTGCTTCCCGGACGCCCACCCGCCTGCGCCGCCCCGGAGCCCTCACGACCCGTCAGGTCCGCGGCCGGCGCGTCAGCGCGGGACTCGCCACCGGCCAGGACACCGGCCGGCGCCTCGAGAACGTCGCCTCCGGCACCCTGGACCTGGCGACGGCGCCCCTGACCTCCGCCCGGGGACGCGGACGCCCCCGGCGCGGGAGCACAAGGCGTGAGCTGCGGGCACGTCCCGGCCGCGGTCGTCGTTCAGCCGGACGCGGGAGGTCTGCCGCCCACCTGTTCCACGGCCAGGGCACCCGCCCTGCACCCTTGCGCCGCCGCCTCCTCGGGACCGGCCCCCGCCAGCAGTGCGGCGAGGAACGCGCCGGTGAACGCGTCGCCGGCACCCGTGGTGTCCCGGGGCGCCGCCGGTACGGCGGGGACTCGGGCGCACACGACACCGGACCGCGCCACCAGGGCCCCCTGAGCGCCCTGCTTGACGACCACCAGCGGAACGTGCCGGCTCAGCTCGGCCGCCGCGTCCGCCGCGTCGGACACCCCTGTCAGCAGGCGTGCCTCGTCGCGGCTGGGCAGCAGGACGTCCACGCCCTCGACGAGCCTCAGGAAACGGCCGACGCCCAGCTCCACCAGGAAACCGGCCGACGCCGGATCCAGGCTCACCGGCACGCCCCGCGCGCGTGCCGCCCGCACGGCCACCGCCGCCAGGGCCCGGCTCGGTGCGGAGAACAGGAGATAGCCCGACAGGTGGAGCCGGGCGACCCCGTCGAGCAGGGCGTCCGACCAGTCGCCGGGCTCCAGCCGCAGCGACGCGCCGCTGTCGGTGAGGAAGGTCCGCTCCGCGGCGGCGTCCGCGTCGACGAGGCAGATCACCGTGCCGGTCGGCGCCCGCTCGTCGACGACGAGGCGGGGACGCACTCCGCAGGCGGCCAGCTCACGCTCGTGCCAGGCCGCCGCGTCCGCGCCCACCCGCCCGAGCAACCGCACCTCGCAGCTGCCCCGGTACGCGGCCCAGCAGGCCACGTTGGCACCGGCCCCGCCCGGCAGTGTCCTGATGACGGCGGCCGTGTCCGTGCCGGCGGCGAGCGGCCCCCGATGCCGGGCGACGACGTCCGTGACCACGTCACCGACGACCAGCAGCGCGCCACGCCGCGCCGAACCCGGGCTCGGTTCCCTCACCGTGGTGCTGGTGCTGGTGCTGGTGCTGGTGCTGGTGCTGGTGCTGGTGTTGGTGCTGGTGCCCTGTCCGGTGCCGCTGCCCGGTCCGGTCCCGGGCCCGGCCGGGCCGGACCCGCCGCCGTTCACTTCCCGGCCCAGGCCGCCGCGATCCGCGCCGCCAGGCGTACGTTGCCGCGGACCGCCGCCAGGTTGGCGTTCAGGGACGCGCCGTCGGTGTGCCGTACCAGATGGTCGAGCAGGAACGGCGTGACCGCCTGGCCGGTGACGCCCTCCGCCTCGCACGCCCGCAGCGCGTCGGCGAGCACGCGCGCGTGCAGCCCGGGATCCAGCTGTTCCCCCTCGGGGACGGGGTTGGCGACGATCAGCGCCGATTCGGGCCCGCCGAGGGCGTCCTGCGCCCGCATGACGTCCGCCACCTGCCGCGGCGTGTCCAGCGTCCAGTCCACCGGGTGCCCCGAGTCGGACAGGTAGAAGCCGGGGAAGCGGTCCGTGCCGTACCCGGCCACCGCGACCCCCAGCGTCTCCAGCCGCTGCAGCGTCGCCGGCACGTCCAGGATCGACTTCACGCCCGCGCACACCACCGTGATCCGCGTGCGCGCCAGCAGACCGAGGTCGGCCGACTCGTCCTGCGTCACCGTCCACTGCCGGTGCACCCCGCCGAGCCCGCCGGTCGCGAACACCCGGACGCCCGCCAGCGCCGCCAGCAGGGCGGTCGCCGACACCGTGGTCGCCCCGCTCGCCCCGCAGGCCAGCGCGAGCGGCAGGTCGCGGTGGCCCAGCTTGCGGATCCCCTCCTCGTTCGCGACCCGCTCCAGCTGCTCCTCGCCCAGGCCGACGCACGGCCGCCCGTCCAGCACGGCGATCGTCGCGGGCACGGCGCCCTCCTGCCGCACAGCCGCCTCCAACTCGAGCGCCACCTGCAGGTTGCGCGGTCGCGGCAGCCCGTGCGCGATGATCGTGGACTCCAGGGCCACCACCGGCCGACGCGCGTCGATCGCGTCCCGCACCTCTTCCGACACCACCAGCACCATGCGCCCGCCTCCCGTCCGTCGGTCCTCCCTCATCCCTGGCGGGCCGCACCCCGGGTCAAACCCTTGCGGGCCGTCGCGGACCTCACGAGCCTGGATCACATGACGGACCACACACCACGCCTGGACCACGTCGTCCTCTGGGTGCGCGACCCGATCGCCTCCGCCGGCTTCTACGACGAGGCGGTGGGCCTGGAGCCGGTCAGGCTCACCGACTACGCCGTGGGAGAGGCGCCCTTCCCCTCGGTGCGCGTCAACGACGAGACCATCCTCGACCTCATGCCGCTGGCCATGGCGGACCGCATGACCATGCTTCCCGGCACCGCCGACAGCTCCGGGCACCCCGTCAACCACGTCTGCCTGTCCCTGCCGGCCGGCGGCTTCGACGCACTGCTCAGCCGGCTCCGGGAACGCTCCGTACCGGTGTCGGACCTCTCCCACGACTCCTTCGGGGCCCGCGGCACGGCCAGGCGCAGCTTCTACTTCCGCGACCCGGACGGCAACGTCCTCGAGGCACGGCACTACGACTGAGCGGACACGCACGGGGCGGTGCCGCCCGGTCCGGACGCTCAGAACAGCGGCTCGGGCAGCACTCCCTCCAGGGCGAGCAGCTTGCGCTTGGCCTCCAGACCGCCGCCGAACCCGCCGATGCCGCCACCGCTCTCGACGACCCGGTGGCAGGGCACCACCACGGGCAGCGGATTGGAGCCCATCGCCGTGCCCACGGCCTGGGCCGCCCCCGGCCGGCCGACGCGCCCGGCCAGGTCGCCGTAGCCGACGACCGTGCCGTACGGGACGCCGGACGCCAGTTCGCGCAGGATCTGCCGGTTGAAGCCGGAGATCAGCGACCAGTCCAGCGGCAGGTCGAAGGCGCGCCGCTCACCGGCGAAATACGCCTCGACCTGGCTTATCGCCTCGGTCAGCAGCGGGGACGCGGGCGCCTCGACGGGCTCGGCGCCCAGCCGGGACGCGAGCCGGCCGAGCGCCCGGTCGCGCACCGGGTCCGTGGCGTGGAACACGACGTTGACCAGGCCCTCGCGGGTCGCGGCCAGCAGCAGCGGACCGATGCCGGTGCCGACGACGGCCCACACCACCCGCTGCTCGTACTGCCCATGGCTGTCCATGCCCCCACCGTACGGCCCGCCACCGACAACGCCCCGGGCGCGGGAACGGGACCCGCGCCCGGGGCCGGAGGACCCGTCAGCCGCGCACCGCCTCCCGCACCACGTCCGGCTTGTTGCTGATGATCCCGTCGACGCCGTACCCGGCGACCCGCTGGGCGGTGGCCGCGTCGTCGACGGTCCAGGTGAGGACCTCCAGCGCCCTGCCGTGCGGCCCCGTGAACGCGTGGACGGCGGAGACATAGCCCGGGGACAGCGAGCCGTGCGAGGGGTTGATCTGGTCGGCGAAGGCCGCGTACACGGGCAGGTCCGTCACGCTCGGCGTACCGAGGAAACCCGTCTTGACGCCGGGCTTCAGCTCGTGGACGGTCCGGACGCAGTCCGCGCTGAAGCTCTGCACGACCAGCCGGCCGGCCAGGTGCCGCCGGTCGAGCCAGCCCTCGTTGCTGAGGAGCTTGAGCGTCTGCCGCTCGATGCCGGGATACAGCTGCGGGTTCTTGATCTCCAGGAGGAGCTTCTGGTGATGGCGCTCGACGCGCTTCACGAACTGCTTCAGCGTCGGCACGCGCGCGCCCGCGTAGGCCGGGCCGAACCAGCTGCCCGCGTCGAGGCGGGCGATCTCCGCGGCGGTGAAGTCCTTCACCTTCCAGGGCGCCCGGTCGGGAAAGACCTCCTCGACGTTCGTGGTGCGCCGGAGGCTGTCGTCGTGCAGGACGACGAGCTCGCCGTCCCTGGTGCGCTGGACGTCGTTCTCCACCCACCGGATGCCCAGTTCGGCCGCCTTGTCGACGGCGGCCAGGGTGTTCTCGGGCGCGTACGCGGAGGCGCCCCGGTGGGCGATGGCCGAGGGCCGCGCGCCGTAGCCGACGGCCCCGACGGGGGAGGCGGGGGACAACAGGGCGGCGACCCCCAGGAGTGCGGTGGTCGAGGCGGCGACAGCGCGCGTGTGCATGCGTACTCCTCGAGTCGAGCGATCTGAACGGTCACGGACTGCTCAACTCTGACAGCAAAGGGTCAACGGAAGAGGGGTACGGGATGACCACGGACTGAATGAAACCGCCCAACTACGGTCACTCGTGCCGCACCACCGGGGCAGGTCCGGGTTTCTTCGCCGGAAAGTCGTTCGACCATTCCGGTGGGGGTCATACTCTCTGCGTCGACCCTGGCCGCGCCTGCGGTCCTGCGAGGGGGCGCACATCAGGATTCCGGGACGCAAAGGCGGGAAGGACAGCCGCGCATGCAGGGTACGGTCGACGGATTCAGCTACGGCCTGATCACACCGCTGGTGGCCTATCTGATGGCCTGCCTCGGCGGTGCCCTCGGCCTGCGGTGCACCACCAGATCCATGCTCGTCGCCCAGTCCTGGCGCCCCGGCTGGCTCGCCCTCGGCTCGGCGGCCATCGGGTCGGGCATATGGACCATGCACTTCATCGCGATGACCGGCTTCACCGTCGAGGAGACGCCGATCCGCTACGACAAGGCCATGACGTTCGCGAGCCTGGCCGTCGCCGTCGTCATGGTGGGCATCGGGATCTTCATCGTCGGCTACAAGGGCGCGCGCGGCACGGCCCTGTTCACCGGGGGCACCATCACCGGCCTGGGGATCGCCTCCATGCACTACCTCGGCATGGCGAGCATGCGCCTGGACGGAGTGCTGGAGTACCACACGCTCACCGTCGCCGCGTCCGTCGTCATCGCCGTGTGCGCCGCCACCGCCGCGCTGTGGGCGGCCGGCCAGGTCAGGGGGCTCCTGTGGAGCGTGGGCGCCAGTCTGGTCATGGGGCTCGCCGTCAGCGGCATGCACTACACCGGCATGGCCGCGCTCAGGGTCCACCTCCACGGCACCACCGCCCCCGCCTCGGGCGACTCGCCCGCGGCCCTGCTCGCCCCCATGCTGATCGGCCCGCTCGCCTTCCTGCTGCTCGCCGGAGTCGTCGTGATGTTCGACCCGCTGATGGTCATGGGCAGGCCCACCGTGGTGCCCGTCGAGCAGAAGCCGGGCATCCCCGCCCACCCGGCCGTCCACCGCGACTCCGCGCACCGCCTGCAGTTCCGCCCCCGCCGCACCGTGGAGCACCGGGCCCCCCGCACCCCGCAGAACCGCTGACCCCGGCCGGTTGTCAGTGCGGGGCCGTACGGTGGATGGCATGCGGCCCGTTTCCCACATCGAACGCACGGTGGCGCCCTTCGAGGTCGTCAGCCCCTACCAGCCGAGCGGCGACCAGCCGGCGGCCATCGCCGAGCTCGCCCGGCGCATCAAGGCAGGTGAGAAGGACGTCGTCCTGCTGGGCGCGACCGGCACCGGAAAGTCGGCCACCACCGCGTGGATGATCGAGCAGCTCCAGCGCCCCACCCTGGTGATGGCGCCGAACAAGACGCTGGCCGCGCAGCTGGCCAACGAGTTCCGCGAGCTGCTGCCGAACAACGCGGTCGAGTACTTCGTCTCCTACTACGACTACTACCAGCCCGAGGCGTACGTCCCGCAGTCGGACACCTACATCGAGAAGGACTCCTCGATCAATGAGGAGGTCGAGCGCCTGCGGCACTCCGCGACCAACTCGCTGCTGACCCGCCGCGACGTCGTCGTGGTCGCCTCGGTTTCCTGCATCTACGGCCTGGGCACGCCGCAGGAGTACGTGGACCGCATGGTCACGCTCCGCGTCGGCGACGAGATCGACCGGGACGAGCTGCTGCGCCGCTTCGTGGACATCCAGTACACGCGCAACGACATGGCGTTCACCCGCGGCACGTTCCGCGTCCGCGGCGACACCATCGAGATCTTCCCGGTCTACGAGGAGCTCGCCGTCCGCATCGAGATGTTCGGCGACGAGATCGAGGCGCTGTCCACCCTGCACCCGCTCACCGGCGAGATCCTCAGCGACGACCGGCAGCTGTACGTCTTCCCGGCCTCCCACTACGTCGCCGGCCCCGAGCGCATGGAGCGGGCGGTCAACGGCATCGAGAAGGAGCTCCAGGAGCGCCTGGCCGAGCTGGAGAGGCAGGGCAAGCTGCTGGAGGCCCAGCGCCTGCGGATGCGCACGACGTACGACATCGAGATGCTCCGCCAGATCGGTACCTGCTCCGGCGTGGAGAACTACTCGATGCACTTCGACGCCCGCGAGCCCGGCTCCCCGCCGAACACCCTGCTCGACTACTTCCCGGACGACTTCCTGCTCGTCATCGACGAGTCGCACGTCACCGTGCCGCAGATCGGCGCGATGTACGAGGGCGACGCATCCCGCAAGCGCACCCTCGTCGACCACGGCTTCCGCCTGCCCTCCGCCCTCGACAACCGCCCCCTGAAGTGGGAGGAGTTCCAGGAGCGGATCGGCCAGACCGTCTACCTGTCGGCGACCCCGGGCCAGTACGAGCTCTCCCGTTCGGACGGCGTCGTCGAGCAGATCATCCGCCCCACCGGCCTGGTCGATCCGGAGGTCGTCGTCAAGCCCACCGAGGGCCAGATCGACGACCTGGTGCACGAGATCCAAAAGCGTGTCGAGAAGGACGAACGCGTCCTGGTCACCACGCTCACCAAGAAGATGGCCGAGGACCTCACCGACTACTTCCTGGAACTCGGCATCCAGGTGCGCTACCTGCACAGCGACGTCGACACCCTGCGCCGCGTCGAGCTGCTGCGCGAGCTGCGCTCCGGCGAGTTCGACGTCCTGGTCGGCATCAACCTGCTGAGGGAGGGCCTCGACCTGCCCGAGGTGTCCCTGGTGGCGATCCTCGACGCCGACAAGGAGGGCTTCCTGCGTTCGGGCACCTCCCTGATCCAGACCATCGGCCGCGCCGCGCGCAACGTCTCCGGCCAGGTCCACATGTACGCCGACAAGATCACCCCGGCGATGGAGAAGGCCATCGAGGAGACCAACCGCCGCCGGGAGAAGCAGATCGCGTACAACAGGGAACGGGGCATCGACCCGCAGCCGCTCCGCAAGAAGATCAACGACATCGTCGCGCAGATCGCGCGCGAGGACATCGACACCGAGCAGCTGCTCGGCTCGGGCTACCGCAAGGCGCGCAAGGACGGCGGCGGGACCAAGGCCCCCGTGCCCTCCCTCGGCGGCAAGACGGCCAAGGGCGCCAAGTCCGCCAAGGCCGCCAAGGCCGCCAAGGGCAAGGAGACCGCGCCGACCGACCGCCCCGCGGCCGAGCTCGCCGGGCAGATCGAGGAGCTGACCGCCCGTATGCGGGCCGCCGCCGCGGACCTGCAGTTCGAGATCGCGGCCCGGCTGCGCGACGAGGTCGCCGAGATGAAGAAGGAACTCCGTCAGATGCAGGAGGCGGGCCTGTCCTGACGGCCCGCGCGGGCGCCGGTCCACCACCGGAGCGGCGCCCTCCGGCACCGTCCGGCCACCGTTTCCGCATGCGCTGTGTTGCAAGACCGACACAAAGTGCGGACCGGGGTACGGCATTGTCAGTGCCCCTGCGTAGGGTTCTGGTCAACCGCGGTGTGCGCGGCAACAGGGGACGTTCGAGAGGGGTATCAGCGCGTGACCGTCAACATGACCAAGGGTCAGGCCATCAGTCTGCAGAAGAACGACGGTGGCAGCCTGACCGCGGTGCGCATGGGTCTCGGCTGGCAGGCGGCCCCCCGGCGCGGCCTGTTCGGCTCGCGTACGCGGGAGATCGACCTGGACGCCTCCGCCGTCCTGTTCGCGGACAAGCAGCCGGTCGACGTGGTCTTCTTCCGCCACCTGGTGAGCGACGACGGCTCGGTGCGCCACACCGGCGACAACCTCGTCGGCGGCGTCGGCCAGGGCGGCGACGACGAGGCCATCCTCGTCGACCTGTCGCGTGTTCCGGTCCACATCGACCAGATCGTCTTCACCGTGAACTCCTTCACGGGCCAGACGTTCCAGGAGGTGCAGAACGCCTTCTGCCGCCTGGTCGACGAGACCAACGGCCAGGAGCTCGCCCGCTACACGCTGGCCGGCGGCGGCCAGTACACGGCGCAGATCATGGCGAAGGTGCACCGTTCGGGTCCGGGCTGGACCATGACGGCCCTCGGCACGCCGGCCAACGGCCGCACCTTCCAGGACCTGATGCCGTCCGTCCTTCCGCTCCTCTAGGAGCGGAAGGGGCCACCGGTCGGGGCGGGCCGGTGAGCGGCGCACCACACAGCACGAGTGACACAGGGGGGACGAAGGCGATGACGGCCGAGCTGGTGCGGGGGCAGAACCACCCGCTCTCCCAGGCCCGTCTCGAGATCCGGGTCTCGGCCGGCACGCCGGTCGTGGCCGGAGCCACGCTCGGCGACGCCGACGGCAGGATCCAGGGCGTCGAGTGGGTGGCCCACCCCGGGGCCCCCACCCTGCCGGGCCTCGAAGTCTCCCGGCAGGCCGCGGCCGAGCACCGCCTCGCGGTGGACCTGGACGCCCTGTCCGAGACCGTGCACCGGGTCAGTGTGCTGCTCGCCCTGCCCACCGGGAGCGGGACGGGCCCGGTCCGCTTCGGCGCCGTGGCCGCCCCGTTCGTCGCCGTCACCGGCCTGGACGGCACCGAGGTCGCCAGCTACACCATCACCGGCCTGGACGCCGAGACGGCCGTCGTCGCCCTGGAGCTGTACCGTCGGCAGGACACCTGGAAGGTGCGCGCCGTCGGCCAGGGGTACGCCGGCGGTCTCGCCGAACTCCTCACCGACCAGGGACTGCCCGAGGCCCACCGGCTCGCGGGCGGCATCACCGAGGCGGTGGCCCGGGGCCTGGCCCGCTCGGTGCAGGCGCCCCCGCCGCGTCCGGCGGACGGCGACCGTCCCCGCCAGGCCGCCGCCCCGGCACTCGGCCCGGAGCACGCCGGCACCACACCCCAGGGCGCTCCCGGCCCCGTGCCCCCGGTGCCGCCGTACCGGCCGCCCGGCCCGCTCGGCGGTCAGGCGCCCGGCGTACCGGGGCAGCCCGCACCCCAGCCGCCGTATCCCGGCGGCGCGCAGGACCCCTCCGCGATCACCCAGCCGTCCGCGCCCGCCGTCGGCGGCCCGATCGACTACAGCCACCCGCGCCGGCGGAACGCCGCGCCGCCCCCGCCCCCGCCGGCCGCGCCCGGTGAGCCCGCCCGGCCCGTCGCGGGCGACGCGACCGGCTGGTCCATGGACGAACGGCTCTACAACCAGGTGTGGGGCATGTTCGAGGACCTGGCCCGCACCACCGCCGCCTACCGCAGCGCCGTCGACTTCGCCGAGTCGCGCATGGACAAGGAGCTCGAACAGGTCCTGTCCGACCCGCGCAGCCGGATCGGCGGGCAGGGCGACGCCGCGCGCGAAGCGGCCGACGCCAAATACGCACAGTTGGTCGCCCAGGCCAAGGAGGTCCTCGACCGGGACCTCGCCCAGCTCGTCGCCGAGGCAGACGTCGTCGAACCCGCACTGCCGCCGGCGTACGCGCGCTGGGACAACCCCGTCTGGCACGGCTACCGCGTGCCGATGGAGATCCCCATGGCCCTGCGCCTGGGCGACCTCCATCTGCCCGAGGCCGCTCAGGTGCGCATCCCGATGCTGCTCAGGCTGCCGCTGGAGCGCGGTCTGTGGATCGACAGCGGCCGGGCCGGATCGCCCGACGGGCCGTTCACCGACTCCCACGACCTGCGGCGCCTCGCGATGGAGGCGGCGGTCGCGCACGCCGCCCGGCTGCTCGCCGTGTATCCGGCGGGCGAGTTCACCGTGCACGTCGTCGACCCGGCCGGATCCGGCGCCCGGGCGCTGGCACCGCTGGTGCAGACCGGAGTGCTCGCGGCTCCGCCCGCACTCGGCGCCGCGGGGGTGGCGGACGTGCTGGCCCGGCTCACGCAGCGCGTCGACCTGGTGCAGATGGCGCTGCGCGGCGGTGCCGCCGACGCGCTGCCGCCCGGCTTCGACACCTCGCAGCAGTTGCTGATCGTCAACGACTTCCCGCACGGTTTCGACGACCGGGCCGTGAACCAGCTGCGCTACCTCGCCGACGAGGGCCCGGACGTCGGCGTGCACCTGATGATGGTCGCCGACCGCGAGGAGTCCTCGGGCTACGGGCCGTTGCTCGACCCTCTGTGGCGTTCGCTGCTGCGGCTGACCCCGGTGCCCGACGACCACCTGGCCGACCCGTGGGTGGGCCACGCGTGGACGTACGAGCCCTCGCTCGTGCCGCCCGGCAGCCAGGTCCTCCAGCAGGTGCTCACCCAGGTGGCCGAGGCCCGCCGTTCCTGGAACAGGTGATCGCCGACACCTGCACCAAGCGCTCGTAAAGCAGTCTGACCAGGCTTTTTGATACTTCCTTTGCCAAGCTCTTTACCTTTCCTTGGTGATGGGGGTACTCTTTTTCGTACGGAGGGGAGTACTCCCTGTCTGTGCGGCGTACCCGTCAATACGGATCTGGCCAGGTCCCGGGGCGTCGGCCCGTGGGTCGGGGGCGCGTTGCGCGCCCTGTGCCCGGGTGGAAGAGACCTCCGGCAGCGAAGTCGCTGACACATGCCGTTAACGACTGCCGGAGGCGCAGTGGATGTTTCCCTGACCCTGTGGGTCCTGACCGTCGTGGGCCTCGCCGCCCTGATCGCGGTCGACTTCTTCATCGGCCGCAAGCCGCACGACGTCTCGATCAAGGAAGCCGGTACCTGGACGGTCGTCTGGATCGTCCTCGCCGCGCTCTTCGGGCTCGGCCTGCTCGTCTTCGGCGGCGGCCAGCCCGCCGGGGAGTTCTTCGCCGGCTTCATCACCGAGAAGTCGCTGAGCGTCGACAACCTCTTCGTCTTCGTCCTGATCATGGCGAAGTTCGCGGTGCCGTCGCAGTACCAGCAGCGGGTGCTCCTGATCGGAGTCCTCATAGCCCTGGTCCTGCGGGCCGTCTTCATCGCCGCGGGCGCCGCGATCCTCGCCAGCTTCTCGTGGGTGTTCTACCTGTTCGGCGCCTTCCTCATCTGGACCGCCTGGAAGCTGATCCAGGAGGCCCGGGCCGACGAGGAGGACGAGGAGTACGAGGAGAACAAGCTCCTCAAGGCGGCCGAGCGCAAGTTCGGCGTCGCCGACCGCTACCACGGCACCAAGCTGTGGATCCAGCAGAACGGCAAGCGGGTCATGACGCCCATGCTGGTCGTGATGCTCGCGATCGGCACCACGGACGTCCTCTTCGCGCTCGACTCGATCCCGGCGATCTTCGGCCTGACGCAGGACCCGTACATCGTGTTCACCGCGAACGCGTTCGCCCTGATGGGCCTGAGGCAGCTGTACTTCCTCATCGGCGGTCTGCTGAAGAAGCTGGTCCACCTCAGCTACGGCCTGTCGATCATCCTGGGCTTCATCGGCGTCAAGCTGGTGCTGCACGCGCTGCACGAGTCGGGTGTCCACGTCCCCGAGATCAGCATCCCGGTCTCGCTCGGCGTGATCTGCTCCGTCCTGCTCGTCACCACGATCACCAGCCTGCGTGCCTCGAAGAAGCAGGCCGCGGCGGAGGCGGCGCAGGAGCGCGGCGAGGACGCCGCGAAGGACAGCGTCGAGGCCTGACACGGCGTCGAGGTCCGACGGGACCGGCCGCGGGAGCCCTCACCACCGGGAGCGGTGCACGGCGAATCGCCGAGTGCCGCTCCCGGCGCGTGCTCCGGGCCGGGAGCGTTCCCCGGCCCGGGGCGCGCTCCCCGGCCGGACCCGCCCGCCGCATGCTCCTCGAGGACCGGGACACCCCGCCGCCGGCCGGCGCTGATCGAGTGCGGGAGCCGTACGGGCGGGCCATGGGCGACAGCGGCGGCCCGCGGGCGACCGGACCGGCGGAGCGACCGGATGAGCCGTGCATCGGCGAGCGCGTCCGCACCCACCGCGATGTGCCGGACGCGCGCGATCCGAAGCGGCGCGTGACGGGCCGCCGGTCCCGCGCGGGACCGCGGACCCGCGCCCGCGAACGCTCCGTCCGGCTGGAATGCGGTGTCCGTCCACCTCTGCGACGATCCCCGCATGATCACTCGGCTCAGGGCGCTCCTGGCCGCGTGGACGAGCGCCGTGCCCGTGGCCGCGGTCGTCCTGCTGGCCCTCACCTGGGGACGCGACCTGCCCGGCGCGGTCGTCGCGCTGGTGATCCTGGTCCTCGCGGGGGCCGTCCTGGCCGCCGTGCACCACGCCGAGGTGGTCGCCCACCGGGTCGGCGAGCCCTTCGGCTCCCTCATCCTCGCCGTCGCCGTCACGATCATCGAGGTCGCCCTGATCGTCACCCTGATGGCGGACGGCGGGGACAAGAGTTCCACGCTGGCCCGGGACACGGTCTTCGCCGCCGTGATGATCACCTGCAACGGCATCGTCGGCCTGTGCCTCCTGGTCGCCTCCCTGCGTCACGGCACCGCGGTCTTCAACCCCGAGGGAACCGGTGCCGCCCTCGCGACGGTCGCCACCCTCGCCACGCTCAGCCTGGTGCTGCCGACGTTCACCACCAGCAGGCCGGGCCCGGAGTTCTCCACCGTCCAACTGATCTTCGCCGCACTGTCCTCGCTGATCCTGTACGGCCTGTTCGTCGCGACCCAGACCGTGCGGCACCGCGACTACTTCCTCCCGGTCACCCGCCAGGGCGAGGTGATCACCGCGGACGGCCACGCCGACGCGCCGCCCGCCCGCACCGCCCTGATCAGCCTGGGGCTGCTGACCCTGGCCCTGGCAGGCGTGGTCGGGCTGGCCAAGGCGGTGTCACCCGTCATCGAGTCCGGCGTGGCGGCCGCCGGGCTGCACCACGCCGTCGTCGGCGTGGTCATCGCGCTGCTCGTGCTGCTCCCCGAGAGCATCGCCGCGCTGCGCTCCGCCCGCCGCGACCGGGTGCAGATCAGTCTGAACCTCGCCCTCGGCTCGGCGATGGCCAGCATCGGGCTGACCATCCCCGCCATCGCCCTCGCGTCCGTCTGGCTGTCCGGCCCGCTCGTCCTCGGACTCGGCGCCACCCACATGGTGCTGCTCGCCCTGACCGTGGTGGTGGCATCGCTGACGGTGGTCCCGGGCCGGGCCACACCGCTCCAGGGCGGCGTTCATCTGGTGCTGTTCGCGGCGTACCTGGAGCTGGCGGTCAATCCCTGAGGCGCGTGAGGCCGACGCGACCGGGCCACCCCGGGGCCAGTCCCTTGCCGCCCCACTCCGAGGACCGGCCCCTCGCTGCACCACCCCGGAGTCGCCCCCCTCGCCGCCGCCGCCGTACCACCCGGAGACCGGCCGCCCCGCGCGCCGCCGGATCGCCCGGTGGCCGGCTCCGCTTCTTCTGCGGCCGGGTCACCCGGATTCTTTTGCGGCCGGGTCACCCGGAGACCGGCTCCGCCGCCGTCACCGGCACCGGACGCGTCTCCGGCAGCAGTGCGAAGCAGCCCAGGCTGACCAGGGCGACCCCCGTCAGATACACGCCCACGCCCCAGGGCACCCGGCCGCCCTGCCCGGCCAGTGCCGTCGCCACGATCGGGGTGAGCGCGCCGCCGAAGACCCCGCCGAGGTTGTAGCCGACGGCGGCCCCGGTGCACCGCACCCGCGGCTCGTACAGCTCCGGAAGGTAGGCGGCGATCACGGCGAACATGGTGATGAAGGCGAGCATCGCGCCGAGGAAGCCGAGGAACATCGGCAGCGGCTCCCCGGTCGCGAGCAGCGCGACCATCGGGAGCATCCACAGGGCGGCCGCCGCGCATCCGGCCAGGCACAGGGGACGCCGGCCGTACCGGTCGCCGAGCAGTGCCGCCACCGGCGTGAGCGCGCCCTTCACGAGCACCGCGCCCATGATGCAGGTCAGCATGGTGCCGCGGCCCACCCCCAGCCGTTCCGTCGCGTACGCCAGGGACCAGGTCGTCACGGCGTAGAACACCGCGTAGCCCACCGCGAGGGCGCCGCCGGTCAGCAGGACGAGCCGCCAGTGGTCGCGTACGACCTCGGCGAGCGGCACGCGCGCGTGGTCGTCGATCTCGAGGAACCGGGGGCTCTCGGTGAGCGAGGACCGCAGCCACAGCCCCGCCACGGCCAGCACGCCCGCCGCCCAGAACGGCACCCGCCACCCCCACTGCGCGAACTGCGCCTCGGACAGCGTCGCCGACAGCCCCAGCACCACCCCGTTGGCCAGCAGGAACCCCAGCGCGGGCCCGACCTGCGGGAAGCTCGACCACAGGCCGCGCCGCTCGGCGGGCGCGTGCTCCGCCGTCAGCAGCACGGCCCCGCCCCACTCCCCGCCGAGTCCCAGACCCTGCAGGAACCGCAGGACGAGCAGCAGCACGGGCGCGGCCACACCGATCGTGCCGTACGCCGGCACACAGCCGACCGCGACCGTCGAGGCACCGGTCAGCAGCAGGGAGGCGACCAGGACCGGCCGCCGCCCGTACCGGTCCCCGACGTGCCCGAACAGCACCGATCCCAGCGGCCGGGCGACGAAGCCCACGCCGAACGTGGCGAAGGCGGCCAGCGTCCCGGCCACCGGGGAGAACGTCGGGAAGAACAGCGGCCCCAGGACCAGCGCCGCCGCGGTGCCGTAGACGAAGAAGTCGTAGAACTCGATGGCCGTGCCGGCGAGCGAGGCCGCCGCGAGCCGCGGCATGGAGGGTGCGTTTACGGTGCGTACGTCGTGCATGCCGCGTCAACTACCCACGGTGACCGCGTGTTACGGGGGCGCGCGGAGGACTTGGGGGCTCGCTCAGTACGTGACGGTGATGCGCCGGGCGGGCCCGTCGACGCGGACGACACCTCCGTAGGGGATCACGAGCTGCGGATCGGTGTGGCCGAGGTCCACATCGAAGACGATCATGGTGTCGGGGGCGTACTCGCGCAGGGCGCGCACCACCGCCTCGCGCTGCTCGGCGGCGTAACGCGCGCCCTCCTCCGGGCTGTTGGGGTGCGTGAAGAACCACGTCTTCGGGCGCCCCATCAGCAGGGCGGCGAAACGCCGGAGCAGCCCGCGCTCGCCCATGTTCCGCAGCGTCCGGTAGACCTCCGTGGCGCTCGGCAGCTCCTCCGAGGTCTCCAGGAACAGCACGCCGCCGTCGTACTCCGACAGGTCGTGCGCGATCTCGCGGTCGGCCATCAGCAGCCAGCCGAGGACCTCCAGGCAGCCGCCCCAGCTGCGGCCCTCCACCACGCGGTCGGCGTTCAGCCAGGTCCATCCGGTGCCGGGCCGCATCTCGGGTTCGGTGTCGAACGCCGCCGGGTCCGCCCAGTCGCGGTCGACGTCGCGCCAGCGCTCGGCCGGCCTCAGTTCGTACGGGCCCGAGGTGAACAGGGCCGCCCGCAGCGACTCGGCGGTCTGCGGGTGCATGGCCCCGGGCCGGCCCAGCTCGGACATCACGCTCGCGCCGTGGTAGCCGACGACGCCCGAGGTCCACAGGTGGGCGAGCAGGTTGGTGTTGTCGCTCATGCCGAAGAAGGGCTTCGGGTGCGCCCGGATCAGCTCCCGGTCGAGCAGCGGCAGCACGGTGATCTGGTCGTCGCCGCCGATCGAGGCGATGACCGCCTTGACGTCCGGGTCGGCGAAGGCCGCGTGCAGGTCGTCGGCCCGCTCCCGCGGCGTCGAGTCCGTCTTCCGGGTCGCCGGATACTCGACCGGTTCGAGCCCGAACTCCTTGCGCAGCCGTTCCAGGCCCAGCTCGTAGGGGAGCGGGAGGAGTCCCGGAAGGCCGCCGGACGGGGAGACCACGGCGATGCGGTCGCCGGGCCGGGGCTTGGGAGGGTAGAAGGGCGTCGTCATGCCGGGAGGCTACGGCCGGACCCGGTGCCGGCGCACCGTGATAAACCGGGTCCGAGCAGCGGTCCCCGGCGGACCGCCCCACCCCGACCGGACCGGAGGAACCGTGCCCCGCACCCTGGCCAACGCCCCGATCATGATCCTCAACGGACCCAACCTGAACCTGCTCGGCCGGCGCCAGCCGGAGATCTACGGCTCCGACACCCTCGCCGACGTCGAGGCCATGTGCGCCAAGGCGGCGGCCGCGCACGGCGGCACGGTGGACTTCCGCCAGTCCAACCACGAGGGGGAACTGGTGGACTGGATCCACGAGGCGCGCCTGAACCACTGCGGGATCGTGATCAACCCGGGCGCCTACTCGCACACCTCCGTCGCCATCCTGGATGCCCTCAACACCTGCGACGGCCTTCCGGTGGTGGAGGTCCACATCTCCAACATCCACCAGCGCGAGTCGTTCCGGCACCACTCCTACGTCTCGCTGCGCGCCGACGGGGTCATCGCGGGCTGCGGGGTGCAGGGATACGTGTTCGGCGTGGAGCGGATCGCGGCGCTGGCCGGGTCCGGGAAGGCCGACGCGTAAGCCCCCCCGCCAGGCAGGGCGCCCCGCGCGCGTCCCCGCGGACGTCCCTTCCGGTCCCTGCCGCGGGAGGCGCCCTACAGACGCCCCGCCTCCACGATCCGCCGCAGGAAGCGCCGCGTGCGCTCCTGCCGCGGGTCCCCGAAGACCTGCTCGGCCGTGCCGCGCTCCAGCACCACGCCGCCGTCCAGGAAGCACACCTGGTCGGCGACCTCGCGGGCGAAGCCCATCTCGTGCGTTGCCAGCACCATGGTCATGCCCTCGTCCTTCAGCCCGCGGACGACGGTGAGGACCTCCCCGACGAGCTCCGGGTCGAGGGCGGCGGTGATCTCGTCCAGCAGCAGCAGCCGCGGACGTACCGCGAGGGCGCGCACGATCGCCACCCGCTGCTGCTGCCCGCCGCTCAGCCGGTCCGGGTACTCGCCCGCCTTGGCGGCCAGCCCGAGCCGCTCCAGCAGCTCCCGCGCCTGCTCCTCGGCCCGGGCGCGGGAGACGCCGTGCACCCGGCGCGGGGCGAGGGTGACGTTCTCCAGCACCGTCATGTGCGGAAAGAGGTTGTACGCCTGGAAGACCACGCCGATCCGGCGGCGCACCGCGTCCCGGTCGACCCGCGGGTCGGTGATCTCCTCGCCGTCCAGCCAGATCGCCCCGTCGTCGATCTCCTCCAGCAGGTTCGCGCACCTGAGCAGCGTGGACTTGCCGGAGCCGGAGGCACCGATCAGTGCGGTGACCGTGTGCGGGGCGACCTCCAGGTCCACGTCCCGCAGCACCACCGAGCCGCCGAAGGTCTTGCGGACGGACTCCATCCGCAGCACCGGCGCGTCGCTCATGCGGTTCCTCCCTGGGCCCGCCGGCGGTCCGTCCGGGCCGTCAGCCAGTCCGTGAAGCGGGTCATCGGGATGGTCAGCGCGACGAAGACCAGTCCCGCGACGATGTACGGCGTGTAGTTCAGGCTGCGCCCGGCGATGATGTCGGCGGCCCGTACCGCGTCCACCGCGCCGCCGATCGAGACCAGCCCGGTGTCCTTCTGCAGCGACACCAGGTCGTTCAGCAGGGGCGGCACCTGGCGCCGCACCGCCTGGGGCAGCACGACGTGGCGCAGCGCCTGCCGGTTGCTGAGCCCGAGCGAGCGGGCCGCGGCGCGCTGCGAGGGGTGCACGGACTCGATGCCGGCGCGGAACACCTCGGCGACGTACGCGGAGTACGTGAGGGTCAGTGCCGTACCGCCCAGCAGCACGGGGTCCACGGTGACGCCCTGGAGCCGCAGCGCCGGGACGCCCAGCACCACGATCATCAGGTTGATGATCAGCGGCAGTCCGCGGAAGAAGTCCGTGTAGGCGGCGGCCAGTGCCCGCAGCGGGAAGAAGACCGGTCCGCGCAGGGTGCGGGCCACGGCGATCAGCATGCCGAGGACCAGGACCGCCGCACCGCAGACCAGCAGCAGCCGGACGTTGAGCCACAGCCCTTCGAGGACCTTGGGGAGCGCCTCGCGGGCGTACCCCGGGTCGAAGAACGTCTCCCTGGTGCGCGGCCACCCCGGCGCGTTGACGACGACCAGGTACAGGACGGCGCCGGTGACGAGGGTGGACAGCGCGGCGATCGCCGTGGCGCGGCGGGAGCGGGCGCGCCGGTACCGCTCCCGGTCGAGCCGCCGCTGCGAGGGGACGTAGGAGCCGGGCGGGCCTTCCTCGCCGGAGTCCTCCTCGAACTCCTCCTTCGTCACGGTCACTTGAGCACCGGCGCGTCGACGGCGTCCGACAGCCACCGCTGCTCGATCCTGGCGAGCGTGCCGTCCTCGCGCAGGGCGTCCACGGCCCGGGTCACGCAGGGGGTGAGCGCGCTGCCCCTGTCGAGCACCAGCCCGAACTGCTCCGGCGTGCCGCCCCGGTGCTCGAACTGGCCGACGACCTTCGCGTCCGTCACCTCGGCCGCGGTGATGTAGAAGGCGGTCGGCAGGTCCACGACGATGGCGTCGACCTGGCCGTTCTTCAGCGCGGACTTGGCCTGGTCGTTCTTGGCGTACACGGCCGCCGCCCGCTTGGGCTGCACCACGTCGTCGACGTAGTCCAGGCTGGTGGTGCCGACCTGGGCGCCCAGCCTGACGTCCTTGAGGTCCGCCACGCTCCTCGCCCCGGCGGCCCTGGAGCCCTTCAGCGCGACGACGGCCTGGCGCACGTCGTAGTAGCCGGACGAGAAGTCCACGGCCTTCCTGCGCTCGGCGCTGACGGACACCTGGTTGATGTCGAAGTCGAAGGTCTTTTCGCCGGGCGCGAAGGCCTTGGTGAAGGGGACGGTCTGCCAGACGACCGCGCCCTCGCCGTACCCGAGCCGCCCGGCCACGGCGTAGGCGACCGCCGACTCGAAGCCCTTGCCGTTGGCGGGGTCGTCGTCCTCGAACCACGGCTCGTAGGCGGGCTGGTCCGTCGCGACGGTCAGCTTGCCCGGGGTCTTGGTGGCCAGCCTGCCCTTGGCGCAGGTGTCCCCGGTCGCACCGGTCGCACCGGTCGGCCGCCCGGCCGCCGGGTCCTCCGGCTGCGGAGCGCAGCCGACGGCGGTGGCGAGCAGGGTGACGGTGACGGCAGCGACGGCGGCGACGGCACGGCGCGGAGCGCGTGGGGCAGGATGCATGGCGGGAGATTGGCAGCCCGCACACTCTTTGTCGAGGTCACCACGGCGATTGTCCGCATAGTGGGAACGGGTGTTGCATTCTCGTGAACGTGCCCGGTGGGGCCGTGTGCCGGGCGGGTTCCGGGCCGCCGGCCGAGGGGCGGGGATCGAGGGACCGGCGGCCCGTCCGCCCAGGAACCGTCCTCCTGCGCGGTGCTGCTTCCAGTGGACCGCGCACCCGCGTACGCCGGGAGCGCGCGCGGGGTGCCGGCGCGTGCGCCGGGTTCACACGGGGTGTGCGTGCCGTGGGCGAGCCCCGCTCACCACCCTCGCGCGTGCCAGTCCGGCAGGTGCGGACGCTCCGCGCCCAGGGTGGTGTCGTCGCCGTGGCCGGGGTAGACCCACGTCTCGTCGGGGAGCACGTCGAAGAGCTTGGTCTCGACGTCATGGATCAGACGGGCGAACGCCTCGGGATCCTTGTGGGTGTTGCCCACACCGCCCGGGAAGAGACAGTCTCCGGTGAACACATGGGGATGGCCGTGCGGGTCGTCGTAGACGAGCACGATGGAGCCGGGCGTGTGGCCGACGAGATGGCGCGCGGTGAGCTCCACGCGTCCCACCCGGATGGTGTCGCCGTCGTCGACCGGGACGTCGGTCGGTACGGGGATGCCCTCGGCGTCCTCCCGGCCCGCGTACGTCCGGGCGCCGGTCGCCGCCACGACCTCGGCGAGCGCCTGCCAGTGGTCGCCGTGGCGGTGGGTGGTGACGACGGACGCGATGCCGTCGTCACCGATCATGCCGAGCAGCGCGTCCGCGTCGTTCGCCGCGTCGATCAGCAGCTGCTCGTCCGTGGCCCGGCAGCGCAGCAGATAGGCGTTGTTGTTCATCGGACCGACCGCGATCTTGGTGATCATCAGGTCCTTGAGCTCGTGCACGTCGGCAGGCCCGCCGACCGTCACCTGTCCGCTGTACGTCATGGCGGCCAGCCTATAGCGGGGAGCGCTCCCCGGGAGGGCCGCGGGCCCTACAGCGGGGGCAGCGCCGGAAGCGGGCCGCCCCGCACCGCCAGCCCGGTGCCGTCCCGCCGGCCGGCGAGCCAGCCGAGCAGGTCCGCCGGGGAGCCGGTGACCTCCACCTCGGGCTCGGGCGCCGCCCGGCCCGTGTGCCACGCGCGCGTGCCGTCGGTCAGCCGGGTGGCCGGCACGCCGGGGTGCCCGCCGAACCGGTCGGCCAGGAAGCCGATCTCCCGCTGTGTGAACGCCGCCGGAAGGTCCTCGAGCTCGTACCCGATGTCCAGGTCCACGTGGTGCAGTTCCACCTCCACCCACCGCCGGAACGGCACCCGGGACGCGGAGTCGGTGACCCCGTTGCGCAGCTCGACCGTGCGCGCCCAGTCCTGCGGGGCGGCTCCGGCCTGCTGGAAGCGGGCCGCGCTCTCGCGCACGTCCGCGAGCTGCGCCTGCAGCGGACGCGGGGCGTCCCGCTCGATGTCGGCGTCCCGGGCCTCGCCGGAGACGTACATCGGCCGCCCCTGGAGCACGTTCACGAGGGCGTCCGCGTTGCGGGCCAGGTGGGCGAGGACGTGACCGCGGGTCCAGCCGGGCAGCCGTGACGGCTGCGTCACAGCGGCGCCGTCCAGCTCGGCGACTGCGGTCAGCAGCCGCTCCGTCGCGTCACGTACAGACGCCAGGTCATGAGCGTGATCAATCATGGTGCTGACCCTAGCCCCGGCCACACCTTCGGGTGAAGGTGGCGGACCACCCCCGCAAATCGAATGCGCGTGCAATATGGTCGGGTGCGGCGTCGGGCATGCTGGGTAGCCGGGGGTTTGCCGGCAACCCGTGCATCCGACCGGCGTTGTCAGTGGCTCCCCCTAGTCTGAGGAAGACGGGGGCCCCGCCCCTGTCACTTCTCCCAAAGAAAGGTGCGGACCGGCGTGGCCGACCGTCTCATCGTTCGTGGAGCGCGCGAGCACAACCTCAAGAACGTCTCGCTCGACCTCCCGCGCGACTCGCTCATCGTCTTCACGGGCCTGTCGGGGTCGGGCAAGTCCTCGCTGGCCTTCGACACGATCTTCGCCGAGGGGCAGCGGCGCTACGTGGAGTCGCTCTCCTCGTACGCCCGGCAGTTCCTCGGCCAGATGGACAAGCCGGACGTCGACTTCATCGAGGGCCTGTCCCCGGCGGTCTCCATCGACCAGAAGTCGACCTCGCGCAACCCGCGCTCGACGGTCGGCACGATCACCGAGGTCTACGACTACCTGCGTCTGCTCTTCGCGCGCATCGGCAAGCCGCACTGCCCCGAGTGCGGCCGCCCGATCTCGCGCCAGTCGCCGCAGGCCATCGTCGACAGGGTCCTGGACCTGCCGGAGGGCAGCCGCTTCCAGGTGCTGTCGCCGCTGGTGCGCGAGCGCAAGGGCGAGTTCGTCGACCTGTTCGCCGACCTCCAGACCAAGGGCTACTCCCGCGCGCGGGTGGACGGCGAGACGGTCCAGCTGTCCAGCCCGCCGACGCTGAAGAAGCAGGAGAAGCACACCATCGAGGTGGTCGTCGACCGCCTCACGGTGAAGGACTCCGCCAAGCGCCGCCTGACCGACTCCGTGGAGACCGCCCTCGGCCTGTCCGGCGGCATGGTCGTGCTCGACTTCGTCGACCTCCCCGAGGACGACCCCGAGCGCGAGCGCATGTACTCGGAGCACCTGTACTGCCCGTACGACGACCTGTCCTTCGAGGAGCTGGAGCCGCGCTCCTTCTCCTTCAACTCGCCCTTCGGCGCCTGCCCCGAGTGCACCGGCATCGGCACGCGCATGGAGGTGGACCCCGAGCTGATCGTCCCGGACCCGGACAAGACGCTCGACGAGGGCGCCATCCACCCGTGGTCGCACGGCCACACCAAGGACTACTTCGACCGCCTGATCGGCGCCCTCGCGGACGCGCTGGGCTTCCGTACGGACATCCCGTTCGCGGGCCTGCCGCAGCGCGCGAAGAAGGCCCTGCTGCACGGCCACAAGACCCAGGTCGAGGTCCGCTACCGCAACCGGTACGGACGCGAGCGCAGGTACACCACGGCCTTCGAGGGCGCCGTCCCCTTCGTCAAGCGGCGGCACAGCGAGGCCGAGAGCGACGCCAGCCGCGAGCGCTTCGAGGGCTACATGCGCGAGGTGCCCTGCCCCACCTGTGAGGGCACGCGCCTCAAGCCCGTCGTCCTCGCGGTCACGATCATGGGCAAGTCGATCGCCGAGGTCTCCGCGATGTCCATCAGCGACTGCGCGGACTTCCTCGGCGAGCTCAGGCTCACCGACCGCGACAAGAAGATCGCCGAGCGGGTGCTGAAGGAGGTCAACGAGCGGCTGCGGTTCCTGGTCGACGTCGGCCTGGACTACCTCTCGCTGAACCGCGCGGCCGGCACGCTCTCCGGCGGCGAGGCCCAGCGCATCCGCCTGGCCACCCAGATCGGCTCCGGCCTCGTCGGGGTCCTGTACGTCCTGGACGAGCCGTCCATCGGCCTGCACCAGCGCGACAACCACCGGTTGATCGAGACCCTGGTCCGGCTGCGCGACATGGGCAACACGCTCATCGTCGTCGAGCACGACGAGGACACCATCAAGACCGCCGACTGGATCGTCGACATCGGCCCCGGCGCCGGCGAGCACGGCGGCAAGGTCGTGCACAGCGGCTCCCTGAAGGAGCTGCTCGCCAACGAGGAGTCGCAGACCGGCCAGTACCTGTCCGGCCGGAAGGCCATCCCGCTGCCGGACGCCCGGCGCCCGATCGACCCGTCCCGGCAGCTCACCGTGCACGGCGCCCGTGAGAACAACCTCAGGGACATCGACGTGTCCTTCCCGCTGGGCGTGTTCACGGCGGTCACCGGCGTGTCCGGCTCCGGCAAGTCGACGCTGGTCAACGACATCCTGTACACGCACCTGGCCCGCGAGCTGAACGGCGCGCGCACCGTGCCCGGGCGGCACACGCGGGTGGACGGCGACGACCTCGTCGACAAGGTCGTGCACGTCGACCAGTCGCCCATCGGCCGCACCCCGCGCTCGAACCCGGCGACGTACACCGGTGTGTTCGACCACATCCGCAAGCTGTTCGCCGAGACGACCGAGGCGAAGGTCCGCGGCTACATGCCCGGCCGGTTCTCCTTCAACGTCAAGGGCGGCCGCTGCGAGAACTGCGCGGGCGACGGCACCATCAAGATCGAGATGAACTTCCTCCCGGACGTCTACGTCCCGTGCGAGGTCTGCCACGGCGCCCGGTACAACCGGGAGACCCTGGAGGTCCACTACAAGGGCAAGTCCATCGCCGAGGTCCTGAACATGCCGATCGAGGAGGCGATGCACTTCTTCGAGGCCGTCCCGGCGATCTCCCGGCACCTGAGGACGCTGAACGACGTCGGCCTCGGCTACGTCCGGCTCGGCCAGTCCGCGACCACCCTGTCCGGCGGTGAGGCACAGCGCGTCAAACTCGCCAGCGAGCTGCAGAAGCGCTCCACCGGGCGCACCGTCTACGTCCTGGACGAGCCGACCACCGGTCTGCACTTCGAGGACATCAGCAAGCTGCTGAAGGTGCTGTCCGGCCTGGTCGACAAGGGCAACACGGTCATCGTCATCGAGCACAACCTCGATGTGATCAAGACCGCCGACTGGATCATCGACATGGGCCCCGAGGGCGGAGCCGGCGGCGGCGTGGTCGTCGCCGAGGGCACGCCCGAGCAGGTCGCCGCGGTGCCGGCCAGCCACACCGGCAAGTTCCTGCGGGAGATCCTCGGCGCGGACCGGATCAGCGACGCGTCCTCGGTGAAGGCCCCGCGCAAGGCGACGGCCAGGAAGACGGTCGCGGCCGGGACCACGGCGAGGAAGACCGCCACCAAGACGGTCGGCGGCACCACCAGGAAGACGACGAAGGCGGCGAAGGCGACACGGTCCTCCAAGGACTGAGAAGCCGTCACGACGCGCCGTGCCCCACGGGAACCCCCGTGGGGCATGCGCCGTCCATCACCACGGAGGAGTGGCCGCATCCGGTCGAGCAGCCGCTCGGCGACACGGTCCGCGCGCACTTCGACCGGCTCGACTAC